>JAUWTJ010000079.1 GCA_030614785.1 Alphaproteobacteria bacterium
CAAGACTATCGCAACCCTCGGGGATGATCCGTGGTTTGAATCAAGAGATCGAAGCCGTGCGACCAATTTGTGGACCAACGACTATTCAAATGTCCTCAAATTACTGAAATTCCAGAACCTCTAGTATAGGTATTTCATATTTTGCGTGGGCTACTTGGCCTCGAACCGAACCACCAGGTGACCGCCGTTGTGACCAGGAAAAAGATCCGGGTGATGGTGTCGCTGTAAAGTGTATCCATGGCGGATCTGTCCAGCGCTTCTAGGCCGCCTGCGGTGCTGCTGATCTTTATGGTGACGAGGGTTGCCAGCGCGAGCAGATAGATCGTGATGACGGGCCGCATCACGCCGCGGATCGCATCGACCCATTTAATCCTGTAGATCATCTGCTGTTCTTTCAGGCCTTCCCGGAAGGCACTCATCTCAGCGACGTCGCGGGCTATGTCTCCCTCGGCCTGCGACCGCTCCACCTGTTTGTCAGCCATGGCGAGTTCGTGTTCGAACTCGAAAGCAGCCTCCTGTTTTCGTATATCTGCCATCTTTATGTCATGAGCGAGTTTTAATTCCAGGTTGCGTCGTTCCTCGTGCTTGGTGAGCCAGCTGCCCAGGAGGCCGACAAGCGCGCCAAGTCCGGTTGAGGCGAAAATTTCTGCAAGAGTGCTGATCATGTCTGATCTCCGATTGTGGCGCATTGAGGAATGGTGAGGTGAAAGTCGTTTTGTCCGGTGAGAGCGGCGAGTTCCAGAAGCGCGGTTCTGGAATTGAGCACAGCGGGTTGGCCAGCGAGCCTGCCGCGCCGCTTGCCGATGATGAGACAGCCGCGTGTGTGATCGACGACATTGCCGCTGTGAATGAGGATGCCGCTGCGGCCAGGCACATCTTGCAGCCAGAAGACGTTGCGATATTTACCGCTGGTGGAGCGTGGCAGGAACCTGGCTTGGTATGTGCCCGGAGGGATGCAGCTTTCATTGCGCGTGTTGTTGCGCCATGGCGGTTCAAGGACGTGGAAGCGTTCACCATTCAGATTGAAGGACCCTCGAATGCAGTCGAGACGAACATCATCTCTGACAAGAATTCCGTGCGAGGAAGCCGGTTCTGACCGAGTTTTCGATGTTGGTGGACAGGGACTCCGATTTAGCATGAGACATTTTTTCGTGATTGAGATCCCGGGACGCGGGATCCGGCCTGTTGCCTGAATGGTTGCCTTACGGGGAGTGTGGCTAAATGCCTCACTGGCGAGTTGGCAAGTTCACGAGAGTGTAGGTCGCGTCAAACTTTCGGGGATAACAACTTCATGCCCTTAAAAATTGAAGATGGCCGAAATGCACGCAAAAGGGTTGTTTATGTGATTTCAATTACTTATACCGATTGTGTGGAAAGAATTAACCATACTTTTATGGATGACTGTTGAAGGGCTTTTGGAACTAAAATGAGGACCGATGGGATCGAATACCCCTTGAAGCAGGCCAGCAAGCAAACCAGTCCCGGGGCTCAGGCCGGTAGTGAGGACAAAGAGGCCTCTGCCTTTGACCAGGCCACGACAGCGAATTTCTCTGCCTATGTTTTTGATCAGACGAAAGTTTTCCTGCGCGCGGCACAGGACCGAGAGCTCAACTTTCTGACATATCTTCTGGAAATGGTCGCGATTGAGGTCGCGCGTCTGCGCGACGAAAAGTAATCAACCTTTCACAGTCAGCCCTTCAGGGCCACCTTGCCGCCCGGCAACCTGTCGAGGCGTTCTGCGAGCGCAAGTTCCGTCAGGACAGCTCGAACCGCTGCGGGCGGCGCACCGGATGCCCGGATAAGATCATCGATGTCACACGGCGTCGGGCTGAGAAGTTCTGTAATCGCGCTGCGAAAGTCTTTGACAATACTTTCATCAAGTGATGGCACCGAACTTGCCCTGGATTTATTATCGCCAGGCTCTCTCATATGATCCATGAGGTGGGAACGGGTCAGAATGTCGGTGATGTCATCGACGGTTTCGACCAGATGGGCGCTTTCCTTGATCAGCTGATTGCAGCCGCGACATCTGGGGTCAAGCGGCGAACCGGGCACGGCAAAAACATCCCGCGACTGCTCGCCGGCAAGGCGCGCTGTAATGAGAGAGCCTGATCTGAGGGCTGCCTCGACAACCACGACGCCCAGGCTGAGACCGGAGATAAGCCGATTGCGCCGGGGGAAATCGCGCGCCTTTGCCGTATAGCCTGGCGGCATCTCTGAAATGATTGTGCCGCGCTCGGCGATCGCTGCGTAGAGATCCTTGTTTTCAGGCGGATAGATCGAGTCGATGCCGCCGGCCAGAACGGCAATGGTTCCGGTCTCCAGGGCGCCCTGATGGGCTGCCGTGTCGATGCCTCTGGCCATGCCCGACACGACAATGAAGCCAGCCTTGCCAAGATCTGCGGCGAGAGAGGCTGCCATCTTGCGCCCATTGACCGAGGCATTGCGTGCGCCCACCATGCCAATCGAAGGCTTTTCGAAGAGGTGCGTGAAACCGCGCGTGATGATGACAGGCGGCGCAGGGTCAACGGTGCTCAGCAGGCCTGGGTATTCAGTTTCGCCGTGAAAGAGGATTGAGGCACCAAGGCGTTCGGCGGTGGCTATTTCGTCTTCGACGCTGGCGCGCGTTGCCGGTTTTAGGGCTCTGGTGCGACCGCCACGCAAAGAAAGACCACCAATGGATTCAAGAGCTTCTCGCCCTGAACTAAACCGGGCCATAAGATCATGAAAGGTGACGGGGCCGACCTGCGGTGTGCGGATGAGCCGAAGCCTTGCGATGCGTTCTTCGGGATCAAAAGGCATGGGTTCGTCCTCCGCATACGGCGTGGAGGCAAAACCGCTTATTCGGACGTGCCGCCTATCCTGGTTTCCTTGCCGGCAAGCAGCCGGTCGATATTTTCTCTGTGACGCCAGACAACAATGAGAGCCAGAAGGGCACCGACGATCGCGATCTCGGTTTTTCCCATGATAACATAGAATAGCGGAGAAACTGCAACCGTAACAAGTGCCGCGAGAGAAGAATATCGCGTGAGTGCGGCAACCGCGATCCAGCTGGCCAGGCACAGAAGGCCGACGGGCCAAGACCATGCAAGGGTGATACCGAAGAACGTGGCGACGCCCTTGCCGCCCTGAAATTTGAGCCAGACCGGGAAGCAGTGGCCCATGAAGGCGGCCAGCCCGGCGATCAGCGGCAAAAGGGGATGGTTGGTGAACAGGGCGATGATGAGAACAGCGAAGGTGCCTTTCAGGCCATCAAGCAGAAGCGTTGCCGCCGCAATCTTCTTGTTGCCGGTGCGCAGAACATTTGTCGCGCCGATATTGCCCGAGCCGACCTCGCGAATATCACCCAGGCCCACAAGTCTGGTGAGGATCAACCCGAAGGGGATCGAACCCAGGAGATAACCGACAACAACAGCGGTCAGGAGTGCCAGAATGGAAAAGGACATAAGGCGAAGCTTTCGAGAGTTGCCGTCAGGTTTTGGCGACTATGTCAGATTCTGAGGGGTCTGTCCCTCTCCATCGGGAGAGGGTGGCAGGCGAAGCCTGACGGTTGAGGGGCGATGTCTCCAGATATTGTGTCTGAAGACGCATGGCCTGATCACTGTTGTGCAACATTGCAATGACAGCGAAAGACACCTACCATCCACAACCGAAGATTTAGAGTGTTTGATCGCACGGAGGGCAAGTTCAAGCCGTCGCATCGATCTGACGACATGCAAGCGTGCGACTGTGGAATTGAGAGGCGAGGGATGACTGAGCGAGCGAAAGGCAGGCGCAGGATGCGAGTGATTGTGCTTCTTACACTTCTTCTTCTGATGACATACGGGGTTTTGAATCTCCTGAAGTTGTGGCCACTCTCGATTAACAATGTCAGTCGAAACCTACATGTTGAGATTCATGCAAACGTTGATGGGCAAGAATTGATAATTCGCAAAAGATTGACCTGTATCAACAGGTACAGATTTGACTTTGTAACAGGCGGACACCGAGTCTGGGACGTTGACAGTGGTGTTTTCAATTACATCCATCCAGATGGATGGGGAATGAGGTTTGCACTTCATCCCGGATGGCATTGCGATAACAGTGTTGATGAAAAAATCCGGTTTGGTGAGCAAGGTTTTCCTTCCATTCATATTCTTGATGACGCCCACGCCCCACAATCGATCGAATACTATGGTTCATTTACAAATGTGAGCAGGCACGACAGTGTCGGTGGTCGGCTTGACACAGAAAACGCTTACATGACGGTCAAGCGATCACTGG
This sequence comes from Alphaproteobacteria bacterium, assembly GCA_030614785.1. Classification (GTDB taxonomy): domain Bacteria; phylum Pseudomonadota; class Alphaproteobacteria; order M2410; family M2410; genus JAUWTJ01. The sequence goes on from JAUWTJ010000079.1 coordinate 4,264, forward strand.
CTTTTCGTCCCAAAGCCAGAACTGACAGAGTGGATATGGGGTCCGTTATGTCGGCACGGGAAAGGCAAGACAAGTACTTTGCCTTGCCAAATGACTGCGTCGGGAAGCTCTTCTCGGTATGGATCTGGACGGTTCTTCCAGAAGCTGTCCAATCCTACCAGCTTGCTGAAATGGATTATTTGCCGGTTGAAGGAACGAACCTCCGGATGATTTTTTCTTCAAAGCACCTAATGCAAGGCCCAGGTTACATGCTTGCGCAGAATTTTGATGTCAATCTTCTTCCTCCCTATGCCTCTGAATTTCACGACATGCAGCATGACAAGGATAGCGACAGCTGGGTAGTTACCGAAGGAAAGAAAAATGTTCTTGTTCTGTCGGCGCTTGAAAAACTCACTTCGGAAGCAGGTGGCGAAGCTGGAACGCGACCGGCGTATGAAGTCGACGGCGCCATTGTCTCCTATGAGGATAAGGCCACACCCCAAGGGAATAGAAAGTGGATTTACAATCATGTGACCGGGCAAGCCTGGGTAATCGAGAGTCAATACATCATGACAAATGAGTGTTGGAGCGGAAGCAAAGAAAAATAGGGGCGCCATATGACAATATCATCCACACATGAGACGCAAGCGCTGTACTAACACGCAGCCGTCCACGTTCCGATCCTGTGCCGGAGATTGTGTTGTAAAAGGAATTTTTCCTGCAGCCTTAATGGATAGGAGTGGAGCCTCGTCATCCTGTGGATACTGGACACCGCCCCTCATCCGTCGCTTTGCGACACCTTCTACCTGAGTGTGACCTTTGCATGAATTGGAACCGTTACCTTTAAGCCAAACGCAAACCTCATCCTGAGGTGCGAACGTAGTGAGCCTCGAAGGAGGCATGGCGGATATCCGGGCCTATCGCCCTTCGAGACGATTGCTTCGCAATCCCTCAGGGTGAGGATATGGTCTGGAGTATGATTGCTGCAAGGGGCTCCTGAAGGGAGAGGGACTGCAGGCCTGCCTAACTTTCAAAAACTGTCTTGCCATCGACCTGGGTCATCAGCACCCGGCCCTGGAAGCGACGCCCGTCGAAGGGCGAGTTTTGGCTTTTTGACTTTACCGTTGATGCATCAAAGACATAAGGGGTTTCCAGGTCGATGAGTGCGAGGTCCGCCGGCAATCCCTCTGCCAGACGTCCTGCCTCAAAGCCCAGCAATTGAGCCGGCTTGCAGGTCACCGTCGCAAGCGCATCGGTGAGCGCCATTTCGCCCTTGTGAACCAGTTCAAGCAGAACAGGCAACAGGGTTTCAAGGCCGATCGCGCCGTCCCGGGCTTCGGCAAAGGGCAGGCGTTTGTCCTCGGGGCCTTGCGGGTCGTGACTGGAAACCACGATATCGATGACGCCGCGCGCCAGCCCGTCGACCATGGCCTGGCGATCCGCCTCTGCGCGCAGCGGCGGCGAGGTTTTGAAGAAGGTGCGATAGGTCGCGATGTCGTTCTCATTCAGCGCCAGATGATGGGCCGAGACCGCGCAGGTCACTTTGACCCCGCGCGCTTTTGCCGCTGCAATGGCCTCAAGGGAACGGGCGCAGGATATTTGAGCGAAATGCAGGCGCCCGCCGGTCAGTTCGGCCAGCGCAAGATCGCGCTGAACCATGATGACTTCGGCTTCGGTCGGGATGCCCTTGAGACCAAGGCGAGAGGAAAGCTCGCCTTCGTTCATCACGCCGGAGCGTGCCAGATTGGCGTCTTCGGGATGGTGCACCACCAGAACGCCAAGACCTGCTGCATATTCCAGCAAGCGGCGCATAACCTCGCCGTCCATGATGGCTTTGCGGCCTTGCGTAAAGGCGACGGCCCCTGCTTCCGACAGCAAGCCCATCTCGGACATGGCCTTGCCCTCAAGCGCCCTGGTTAGCGCGCCCATGGGGTGGACATGGACGCTTGCGGTGTCGCGCGCTCTTCGCTCAATAAAGTCAACCAGCGAGGGCTCGTCGATGATCGGATCTGTGTCGGGCATGACGATGATGGTCGTGACGCCGCCAGCGGCTGCCGACTGGCTTGCGGTGGCGAGGGTTTCCTTGTGTTCACCACCGGGCTCGCAGGCGAAGACCTGCATGTCGATGAGGCCCGGCGCCAGGACATGGCCCTTGCAGTCAACAGTTCGGCCCGCGCCCTGGGAGGCGACACCGGCGCCCAGGGCCTTGATGCGGCCATCCTCGACCAGCAGGTTGCCTGGTTCATCGCGCCGCGTCGCGGGATCGACCAGCCTGGCGTTGACAAAGAGCGTCGAGGTCATTGTTTGGGACCCCCGTTTGGCAGGCGCCGGGAGAGCACATCGAGAACACTCATGCGCACGGCGACGCCCATTTCAACCTGTTCCTGGATGAGCGAGATTTCCGGGTCGTCGGCCAGCGCACTTTCGATTTCCACGCCGCGGTTCATGGGACCGGGGTGCATAATGACGGCGCCGGGATTGGCATAGTCGAACTTTTCCCGGTCGAGACCATAGAGATGATAAAACTCGCGCAGGGATGGCAGGTAGTTGCCTTCCATGCGTTCGCTTTGCAGGCGCAGCATCATCACGATATCGACGCCCTTGAGGCCCTCGCGCATGTCGGTGAAAACCTCTGCGCCGAGGCGCTCCGCCGACGGAGGAAGGAGTGTCGGTGGTCCTATGAGGCGAATGCGGGCGCCCATTGCTGACAGGAGGTGAATGTTCGAGCGCGCGACGCGGCTGTGGCGGACATCGCCGCAGATAGCGACCGTGAGCCCCTCGATCCGTCCGAAGCGACGGCGAATGGTGAGGGCGTCCAGCAGGGCCTGGGTTGGGTGTTCGTTGGACCCATCACCGGCATTGACGACAGCGCAATCGACTTTTTGAGCCAGCAGATCGACGGCGCCGGAGCTGTTGTGTCGCACGATCAATATGTCGGGCCGCATGGCGTTGAGCGTCACGGCGGTGTCGATCAGGGTTTCACCCTTGGTGACCGACGAGGTTCTGACCGACATGTTGACGGTATCCGCGCCGAGGCGCTTGCCGGCCAGTTCAAAACTTGCCTGGGTGCGTGTCGAGGGCTCAAAGAAGAGGTTGATGAGGGTTCGCCCCTTGAGGAGGGGGCGCTTTTTGTCGACCTGGCGCGATAGTCCAACATAGCTGTCTGCCAGATCGAGGAGGCCGGTGATCTCGCGTGGCACAAGGCCCTGAATACCAAGGAGGTGCCGGTGATTATACGGCACTTCGACTTGTTCGGTCCCGGTCCCTGTGGGGGTCGGAGCGCTGGGTGAGTTTGATCCTGTCATTAAAACCGGGTTTATAGGGCTAAAGTCCCTGGCGGGCAAGAACCTTTACAGGTCTGATCAAAGCGTAGCTTAGTCAGTGAAGGCATCTGCCTTGCCGGTTTAGTCGCCAGCGCCAATTTTACGCCGCATCAGGCCCTTGAGAAATCCGCCGCTTTTCGCGGTGACCTGATCTGCTGGTGTTGCTTCGCCGCCATCGAAGCCCACGTCGGCTGCCGAGGCAGGCGTCAGTTCAATCTCGAGGACGTCATCGCCGTCAGAGCCCTCGGTTTCCTGCCAGGTGGTCTCGACGACTTTCTGGCCGACCGGACGGCCCAGGACAGTGAGTGCGATTTCCTCTTCACTTTCGACACTGACACCGATGGGGGCAGGCGCGTCTGCATCAGCGGAGACAGAAGCTGAGGCTTCCTTGAGGGATTCCTGATGGTCGTCGTCCCCGTAGATGTAAAGGCTTGGCGGCACGTAGGTCCGGCGCCATTCACTGAGTTCGGCAAGGGGAATTGGCGGGCAAATTGCGTTACCCTGGACGTGATCAAATCCGATCTGCTTCAAAGCCAGCAAGCTTGCGGCATCCTCGGCGCCAACGGCAACGCTGACAAGGCCGTTTTCCTTGGCAAACCGGACGCGATCCTGAATAAAGCCGAAAGGCAGGTGCCGGGTGCTTTTAGCGAACTGCAGAATGGCCGGACCGCCAACTTTCAATTGATTGAAGAGGCTGGCATCAATCGAGTCGAGCGGCACGGATTCAGGTCCGGAGCAGTCAAGGGCAATCCCAACCTGGAGCTTGCGAATCTCCCGCAATGTGTCTGCGATAGCGCCCCATTGACTGTCCCAATTAGCGGCAATAGCCGTTTCTGGAACATCAAGTGAAATGTGCCATCCTTCAAGTCCGTGTTCGCGAAGCAAAATATCCAACGTAAGAGGCAGTGTCCCATCGACCAGATCAGCGATGCTGAGGTTCACGGTCGCAACCCAGTTGAGCCCGGAGCTGCGCCAGTTGGCGGCGGCTTCCACGGCCTGGCGTAACAGATAATTGGTCAGTTCGCGGGTGCGGCCCTGGCCTTCAACGTAACCCAGAAAGAGACCGGGAGGAATGGGGCCAAAATTCGGATGGAACCAGCGCACATAAGCTTCTGCGGCCATCACTTTGGCGCCTTTGGTAGAGATCTGTGGTTGGTAAATCAGACGGAACTGGCCTTCCTCGAAGGCGGCATCGACATCCTGATTGGTTAGTTTGAACGCGTTGACCTGCATGCCCCTGCAATCCTTATGAATACTGCCTCCTTTGGAACAGGCTCCAGAGGCAATTTGCACCGGATCTCATTGTCTCTTCACAGGGTGAAAAAGCCATTAACATTGTCAAATTCTTGTGGATCTGTGATTACTGGGTCACAGCGGTCTGATCAGTCCTTGAATCTGGCGCAAAGAAAAGAAAAAACGGGAGAAAACCAATGAGCGACAAAGCCGTCAAACAACCCTCTGTGCCTGTCCCTGCGGCCACGATTCTCATATTGCGCGATAATGCGCAGACCAGCGCGCTGGAGGTGTTTATGGTGGTACGCCACCATCAGATCGATTTTGCCTCCGGCGCCCTGGTTTTTCCCGGCGGCAAGGCGGCACCGAGCGATGCCGATCCCGCCGTGCGCAGCTATTGCGACGGCGCCGACGACCTTGATGACGTCGCCCTTAATCTTCACGTTGCAGCGATCCGCGAGGCGTTTGAGGAATCCGGCGTCCTGCTGGCCCGGCAGGGCGGGTCGCAGGATCTGGTCGGACCGGATGTGGTTCTAACTCTGGGCAGATTCAGGCCGGAGCTCGACAAGGGCGGGCTCGCCATTCTGGATTTTCTCAAGAACAACGACCTGCGGCTGGCGTGCGACAAGCTGGTGCCGTTCGCGCACTGGATTACTCCGGACATGATGCCGAAGCGATTTGATACGCATTTCTTTCTTGCCGGTGCTCCTGAAGGGCAGGCGGCGCTGCATGACGGGTCCGAAACCGTGGACAGTGTGTGGGCTAATCCGGGCCGGATCATCGAGGAAGCAAAAGATGGCAAGTGGACAATTATTTTTCCAACTCTCATGAATGTGGGAAAACTCGGCAAGGCGTCAAGTGTGGCGCAGGCCATGCAAAACGCGCGCGATGACACCATCGTCACGGTGCTCCCTCAGCTCAAGGAAATTGATGGCGAGATGATCCTCGAAATCCCCAAAGAGGCCGGATATTCTGTCACTCATGAGAAGCTTTCCAATGTGCAAAAGGACGTCAAGGGCAAGTCGTAAGACAAACTGAAAATAAAAAGGGCGCACAGAGACCTTTTGTCTTGACTACGTGCTGATCACACCCATTTGAGCTGCATGGCGCGGAGTCTGTTGCGCCTGTAACCTCATGAAAATTGGGAGGTCAGATATGACACTTCGTTCTCTATTGCCATTTGGCCAGACTACCTCTCAGTCACTTGTAAGTCAGACTGAAGGGGCTCCGTTTTTCTCTCTTCACCGTGATATAGACCGGGCCATCGATGAGATGTTCCACAACTTTGGACGCTTTGGAACGAGTCTCGAAACGGTTGCCTTTACCCCGCATCTGGACGTCAGCGAAGACGACAATAACTATATGGTCGCCGTCGAGCTTCCGGGCATGGATGAAAAGGACATTGACCTGGAAATCAAGGATGGAAACCTTCTTATCAGGGGCGAAAAGAAGTTTGAACGGGATGAAAAACGCAAGGGTGGATATCACCTTGTCGAACGGTCCTATGGATCGTTCCTGCGTACCGTGCCGCTGGGCTTTGATGTTGAGCCCAACGCCATCGAGGCCGTGTACAAGAAAGGCGTGCTCAAGATAACGATTCCAAAACCTGAAGGGATGGACCTCAAGGCACGCAAGATTGAAATTCACTAGCATTTGTCAGTGATACCGGGAGGGCCCTTCGGGGCCCTCTCTTTACAGGCCATTGCTCACAGGCCGTTGCGCCCGCGGATCTCCTCGACCTTGTGATAAAGCGGTTGCCAGTCGTCTGATTTGTCGATGGCATCCCACAGGGCCTCGACCTCTTCGATGAGAAGTGTCGAGGGCTGGTTCCCCTCAAAATACTCATGCGCCGGATTGGCTGTCGGTGATGGCGCGCATTCCAGGATCTTTGCGGAAAGCCTGGCAAGGTTCGCGGGTGTGCTGTAGTCGGCCTGCGCCTCCAGGCCGCGTGTGAGGCGTCCCTGCGACCCTCCGTGGTGATCAAAGAAGAAGCCCTCGAAAGGAACCTGTGCCTCTGTCAGGGCGGGCAAGAGGGTGCTGGCGATATCCATGGCGGCGCCGTCGATATTGGAAATCCCGAGGCGCCTCGACAGGGCCTTGCCCAGGGACGCCCGGTAGGCGTGCTCAAAAGGCTGGAGCACCGTTTCAAGGTCGGCGGCTCCGACAATGGACGTGAAGCATTCGGCGAGGCGGCAGACGTTCCAGAAGATTGTCTCGGGCTGGCGGCCATATGCGTAAAGCCCGGTCTGGTCGAAATAGGCGGCGGTGAAGCCCGGGTCGGCGATCGGCAGGAAACGCCAGGGACCATAGTCAAAGCTCTCGCCGGTTATATTGATATTGTCCGTGTTCAGAACGCCGTGCACAAACCCCGCGGCCATCCAGTTGGCGACTGTCGCGGCGGTCTTTTGAACGACCTGTTCGAGAAAATTCAGGATGATGTTGGCGACGGGCAAAGTGCTATTGAGCTCGGGGTAGTAGTGTTCGAGTGAGTAGCGCAGGAGCTTTTCGATATCGTCTTTTTGCTCCAGAGCCGCGAGGCGCTGAAAGGAGCCGATGCGGATATGGCTGTGCGAGAGGCGGACCATGACGGCGCTGCGGGTCGGCGAGGGCTCGTCGCCGCGCATCAGGTCCTCGCCGGTCTCAATGATGGAGAGGGTCTTTGAGGTATTGACGCCCAGCGCCTCGAGCATTTCTGTGGCGAGGATTTCGCGCACGCCCCCTTTGAGTGTCAACCGACCATCGCCGCCGCGCGACCAGGGCGTCTGGCCGCTGCCCTTGGTGCCAAGGTCGAGCAGGCGGCCCGACTGTTCATTGGCTTCAAGATCGCGCATCTGGGCGAAGAGAAAGCCGCGCCCGTCGCCAAGTTCCGGATTGTAACTGCGAAACTGGTGGCCGTGATAGGCCAGCGCCAGTGGCTCCTCAAGACTGCCGGGCAACGGCTCGAAACGGGCGAAATGTGCGATCCATTCCTCGTCGGTAAGATCGCCCAGGCCAAGGCGTGCCGCCCATGGATCATTGCGAAATCTGAGGGTTGCTGCCGGGAAGTTCGCCGGTTTGACTGGAGCAAAGAAGGCCTCGCCGAGGGCAAGGTGGGACTTTTCGCCTTTGAAACTGTCAGAAATACTCACCTTGCCGTCCCTTGATGGTCTTGCGATTGATTCCTACCTTACAGGGACCGGCCTTGTGTTGCATGCAGGAATCTGTTGCTAAGGTGAGGTTTCCAGGCTGCTGCCATGGCACCGAACAGGACAGGTATGACAGGCACTATACGAAAGAGCAACTTTACCTTTATCGACCTCGTCGCGGGGATCGGCGGGCTAAGGCGCGGATTTGAATCCGTCGGGGGGAGATGCGTCTTCACCTCCGAGTGGAACAGGTTTGCGGTCAAAACCTATCAGGCCAATAATCCCCGCGACACCCACGAGATCGCCGGGGACATTACGCAGGTTGCTGCCGAGGAGATCCCGGCTCACGATGTGCTCCTTGCCGGGTTTCCCTGTCAGCCGTTTTCGATTGCCGGCGTTTCAAAGAAGAATGCGCTCGGTCGGCTGCACGGGTTTCAGGATGAAACGCAAGGCACGCTGTTTTTCGACGTGGCGCGTATTCTGGAACACCATCGGCCAAAGGCTTTTTTGCTTGAGAACGTCAAGAACCTCCTCAGTCATGACAAGGGCAATACGTTCAAGGTGATCTGTCGCACTTTGACGGAGGAGCTTGGTTACACGATTGATACGCGGGTGATCGATGCCAAGAGTTTTGTTCCTCAGCACAGGGAGCGTATTTTCATCGCCGGGTTTCGCGAAGACACGGGCTTTGGCTTTGGCGATCTGGTGCTTGGCGAGCCGGGGCAGGGGCCGCGCATGAACGCGGTGTTCCATCCTGAAGATGGCAGCGAGCGGGTCGAACAGCCCTTTACAACAGGGCGCGGCGGCAAGGTGTCGGACAAATATGTTCTCTCCGACAAGCTGTGGAGCTATTTGCAGACCTATGCCGCAAAGCACAAAGCCAAGGGTAACGGCTTTGGCTTTGGTCTTGTGGGTGCCGACAGCGTCGCGCGCACGCTTTCAGCGCGCTATTACAAGGATGGCTCTGAAATCCTTGTTGATCGCGGCAAGGGCCGTAATCCGCGCCGCCTGACGCCAAGAGAGTGCGCGCGGCTGATGGGCTATGACGGGCCGGGTGAGCAAAAGTTTGTCATTCCGGTTTCCGATACCCAGGCCTACAAGCAATTTGGTAATTCTGTTGTCGTGCCGGTCGTCGAGGCTGTGGCGACGCACATGGCGCCGCATATAGTGCGGCAGGAAGTTCCGGAGGAGCTCGGGGCCGTTGCCTGATGTCGTCGATAAAGCAACCCGCAGCCGCATGATGAGCGGGATCAAGGGCGCCAATACAAAGCCCGAGATGATCATCCGCTCCGGCCTGCACAAGCGCGGCTTCCGCTTCCGCCTGCACGACAAAAAACTGCCCGGCAAACCCGATCTTGTCTTGCGCAAATACAACGCCGTGATCTTCGTCAACGGCTGCTTCTGGCACAAACACGATTGTCACCTGTTCAAATGGCCAAAGACGCGGCAGGACTTCTGGCGGGCGAAGATTGAGGGCAATGCCGAGCGGGACGAGCGGAATGTCCTGGCTCTGCTTGACGATGGCTGGCGCGTGATGACCGTCTGGGAATGTGCGTTGAAGGGGAAAACAAGGCGCCCGGAGGCGGAGGTGCTTTATCTCGCGATGCGCTGGCTGCGGAGCAACAGAAAGTCGCGCGAGATCGGCGGGAGATGATGAACGTCGAGGGGCACGGTGCTCAGTCGCGCCCCCTGATCGAAGCGATGCGCGCCCTGGTGTCAGGGTGGCTGGAAAGCCAGGTGTTGCCGCAGTCCTCTTCGTCGCAGTTTTTTGCCATCAGTTCGAACATGTCGGCGAGGTGGGCCGGGTCCTCGCCAATGGCGGTCATCAAATCCACAGCTCTTGCATCGGCCTCACGCTCGAAATCGCGCGAATATCCCATCTCCATCATGAACGTGGGGATGGCAATGGCCATTTCCGTCAATTCTGCCATATCGCCCGTGATCAGCACAATAATAACGGCGACGCTGGTTGAACGCAGAAAGCTGCGCATAATGTGGCGGTTTTCGACATGGGAGATTTCATGGGCCAGGACACCGACGACCTGAAGATCGTTGGTGGCAAGCGCGATGATTTCATCGGTCAGTACGATGTTGCCATTGGGCAGGGCAAAGGCGTTGGGACCAAGTGTTGGCGCCGAGCGGAAGAGAAGTGTCGATGTTTGCCCAAGCTCCGGTACGGTACCGAGCAGGCGCTGGAACTGCGCCTCGAACTTTTCGCGATCACTTGCTGCGAGCGTGCTGGGTTCCAGAAATCCTTTGTCCATGATTTTCAGTGTCTGGTTGCCGATGCTATCAAGAAGTGAAGGCGGCAGGGTCATGGCCATGCGGTCCGACGCCGCGGGCAACCACCATTTGAAAAAAGAAACGGCAACCGCGAGGGTAACGGCAAGAACGACGAGGGTGAAAGGTGTCAGTCGCTCCATGCGGTGCATGAGGGATGCCACCGAAGTTCCGCGATGCTCACGGTCGATGGAGTCGACGGCATCATTGTCACTGGTCTCGACAACCGCTCCGTCGGAAAAGGTTAGACGCCGGGCTGAACCGCCGACCCTTTGAGACAGCTTCAATTCCCTCCAAAGCGCCTGCAGAAGAACGTTGCCGTCCTCGCCGAGAACCAGGATATCTCCTTCTTCTCCGACCTGAAGGTGGACAGCGGTCCTGTGGGAGCTGCGAGGCGGGTAGAGAAAGCCCTCAAATTGCTGGGTCAAATGCCTATCTCAATGTCGAAAATTTCACCAATTTCTTCTCCAATAGCACTGTTTTCATCTTCCAGGGTGGATGCAAATTCTGACAGATCAGAAGCAGCAAGGAAACCGGTTTTGCTGGCCCGGTATTTCACCTGTCTCACCCGTGCCCAAGGATACATCAGGCCAAAGGTGAAGGCGACTGCCAGGGTGTTGGTGATCGCAATCCATAGCATCTGGAAGGGTGACATCTCGGATCTGAAGCCATGGGTATCATCGAGTTCCATTGTGTTGAAAACCAGATTGGTGACCATGGTCTGAATATAGACACCTATAAATAAAATCGTCAGTATAAATATTAAAGGAATAAACTGCATAATGGGTGAGACTAAAGCAGTTCCGGTTTCGGTCGGTGTTGATCCGCTGCTGGCTACAAAGAAAGCGAGGCTTGTCATGATAAGTAGGCCAATAATCACAAGGAGGCCGACAACATAAATCTTGTAGAAATCGCCGGTTTCAAAACGGGCTGACAATGGACGGCCGCCGAAACTGGCATTATTTACCAAATAGGTGTGCTGTGCCTTAGCTGCCATCGGCAAAAGGAGCCCAATACTGAAGACACCGGCTACAGGCCACAGGATATAGGCTTTGAAAGCAGACCAGTAGTCCCCATCAAATCCCAGCCGAACATTACGATAGCTCGACATGCGCGTGTTGAATCTGAGCGATCTGTTGATAATCCAGGGAACCGCAAAGAAAAAGGCCAGCGCTAGGAAGAGGGCGACGACCGGAGCAAAAGCAGAGGTCAGCATGTAGAAGATGTAGGCGGCAACAGCTATGAGCCTGCCAATCAGAATTTGTATCGGCGTCGCATGATACTCAAAGGCACTGTCATCGACAAAAGTGTTGCCGTAGAAATATCGTTTCGTACGCACTTTGGCCCAGGCGGAATAGATCCCGAGGGTGAGGACTGATA
>JAUWTJ010000148.1 GCA_030614785.1 Alphaproteobacteria bacterium
ACCCCGATATTGTTCATGACGGCGGAAAGACCGCCTGATGTCAGCATTACGACGATGATCAGCCTCGCCTCCCCATGACCCGCTGTCTTCATCACCCACTGCCCAATACGATTCGCCACGCCAGTCCGGGTGAGACCCTCGCTGAGAATGAACATCGCCCATACCGTGATCACCGCCGGGTTGCTGAAGCCCGAAAATGCCTGCCGTCCGTCCACCAGTCCGGTCACCGCCAGCGAACCCAGCACCAATAAGGCCGTCACATCCATCGGTATCCACTCGGTGACGAAGAGAACCAGGGCGACCAACAGAATGATCAGAACCAAGGCTATCTCAAAGGTCATGGATATCTAAAATGTGGTGGGCAGCGGAGGGATCCATTGATGGGAACTGAAGGACTGGTCAAACCTGCCAGATAGTCCGCCTGAGGGACAAGCGTTTAGAGGCTGTCTTAAAAGTGATGAAATATGTCGTTTGGCCAGAAAAGGCCTCGCCGCAAGGCATATTCGAAATGGGGTATCCCCATAGGGCTATCCCTTTCGGATGGGCGCCGCGCCGGGGTCGTTTCTGGCCAACCCCTTCGGGCAGAGTTGCTTTGGGTCGTGGCCGCCTGCCCTGAGCCTGTCGAAGGAGCGTTGGGCACTTTGGACCAAGGCCTTTGGGCCTGGGCGCCTCGCGCCTGCCTTGCCCAGCACCCCAAATCAATCTCTGCGACATGCTTCAGCACTTTTAAGACAGCCTCTTAGCCCGTATGCTTCTCCAGATTCGCACAACCCCCCCATGCGTTTGCGCAGTCAAGGATGCGGGCTCAAACCCGACCGAGCACAAAAAAGCGGACCGCCTACCCCTAAACGGCCCGCCATTGTATTCTGAGTTACCCCAAAATCTCCGCTAAGCGGAGTATCGAACCAATATTGCGCATTTTACGTTCAGCGCAAGCGAGGTCTTCCCTCTTTCGTGTCCTAACTATAGAACAAACTCTAATTTTCGAGACATATGCTCATAAGAAAGTGTAATAATGCCTCACCCGAATCCATCCTGCCATTGCTCCCCTCAAGCATCTTCTTCGATTGCACCGCTGGATCCCTTTTCCAACGATTTCCCAGGTAATGAAGACTTGCCGCCTGACCATCAAAGCCGTTCCCGGATCCAGAGTGGATTCGGTCGACGGCGTGCTCGGCGATGCCATCAAAATTCGATTGAGGGCGCCCGCCGTCGACGGCAAGGCAAACAAGGCGCTGCTAGATCTTCTCGCCCTGCGCCTCGACCTCCACCCCCGGGACATCCGACTGGTCACCGGACAAACCGCCCGACTGAAGATCATCGAAATAGCCGGACGCACTGAAGATGAGGCTCGCCAACAGCTTCTCGGTTGATTCCGCCCTGCATTCCCGGCAATTGGAGCGAGCGATAATTCTCATGAAGAGGCTTGCGATCAAACCCCACCCGACTTGATACCATTAGGGGCACCATGCCCGCAGCCGCAGACATTCCGAAGCCCGCCCTGAAGCGCCGCAAGCCGAACCCGTGGGTCAGGCGATTCAAGTCACCCATCCACAACAACGGCCTCTTTGCCGCCGGGACGATCCCGGAAGGACCCCGGGTCATCGAATACGTGGGTGAGAAGATCACGAAGAAAGAGTCCTACCGGCGCGCCGTCGAGCGGATCGATCTGGCGCAACGCACCGGCGGTGCCGCTGTCTTCATCTTCGAGCTCAATTCCAAATACGACGTAGACGGCAGTGTCCGCTGGAATGCAGCCCGCATGATCAATCACTCCTGCGGCCCGAACTGCGAGACCAGGGTCGTCAAGGGACACATCTGGATTGTGGCGCTGAGGGAGATCGAGCCGGGGGAAGAGTTATCCTATGATTATGGATACGACATCGAACACTGGAAGGAACACCCCTGCCGCTGCGGCCGGCCTGACTGTGCCGGCTATATCGTCAGGCACGATCAGCGAAAGAAGCTGAAACGCCTGCTCAAGAAACAGAAGAAGCAATCCAGGGCGAAATGACAAGGCGGCCGGAAGCGAACCCGGGATGAAACGCTTTACCCATGGTCTGCCCTTTCGGTTGCCACCGCGGTGGGCGCTCCTGGCGCTGATCGCAGCTCTATTGCCGGCTCCACGCGGGATCGCCCTGACCCACTCGGTCCGGCGGGGCGAAACGCTCAGCACGATCGCCGCTCAATACGGCATCGACTCCGATGCTCTGGCCAGAGCCAACCGACTCGGCGATGCCGACCTGGTCATCGTCGGGCAAAAATTGAGCGTCCCGGCAAGCGCAGCACCCTTCATCGAATACAGAGTCCGGAAAGGAGACAGCTTGGGATCAATCGCAACCCGCTTCGGCGTTTCGCCCCGGGAGATCTCCGAGGCGAATAATCTGAGGGACGACGATCTCGTCTACGCCGGCGAGCAACTCCGCATACCCAACAAGGATTCCCGACAGGTCTATTACACGGTCAGAAAGGGAGACAGCCTGGCATCGATCGCCGCCGACCAGGGCATCTCAGCCGAGGCAAACGCCGAAGACCACAGCAAACGCAAATCAAAGCTGATCCAGGTGGGCCAGATAC
>JAUWTJ010000056.1 GCA_030614785.1 Alphaproteobacteria bacterium
CGATTTCGGAGGGGAAGGCGGCAACACCCAGCGAGATGGCGAGGCCGGAATCGCCCCACCCGAGTTCCTCAAGGACAATGAACTGGAGACGAGCCTTTTCGAGAGCTGGCATTTCGGGATCGAGGGCATCAAAACCCAAGCCCTGATATTGTTTGTAGACGTCCCACAATGCCGATCCGGGGGCGATGACTTCTTCTGCGGGCAATTTGTCGAGAGCTTCTCCGACAGGGCGCAAGACTTCTGCTGCAAACCTGTGTGCGGTCTTCTGCACTGCGCGGTCTGTTTCAGAAAAGTCATAGTCCAGGTCAGGTATTGGCATGGAGTGCTCCTTCGCGATGCTTGTTCATTCTGCAGCCAGTCTGCTGCCCGCAATAAGGCCAAGTGTTTCGTTGCAGCCGTCTTCAATCATGGAAATCCGGGCATCGCGCATTATCTTTTCAATGGGATACTCCTTCGAAATCCCGTTGCCGCCAAAGATTTGCAGCGCGTCAGAGGCAACCTCAAAGGCTGTCTGGGTGCAGGTGACCTTGGAGGCGATGGCGGCAGTGATGTCGGGCGTCGGGCCGGCCAGATTAGCCAGGTAAGTGTTCCATGCCAGCGCCCTTGCGGCTTCGACCTTGCGGTACATGGTGAAGATCCGCGCCTTGACGCTTTGGTGCTGAATGATTGGAATGCCGCCCTGAATGCGGGTTTTGGAATAGTCGAGGGCAAGATCAAATGCTGCCTTTGCAACGCCGGCAAAGGATATTCCCATGCTGGAGTTGGCCATGGTCAGGGTGGCGTTGCCGCCTTCCGCATAAGCCTCGGGCGGAACGACCATGTGGTCGGCCGGAACATAGACGCCGTCAAAGAAGATCTCGCCTTGATTGAGAGGACGCTGTCCGATCTTTTCGGTCGGCTTGCCGCGTGAGACCCCTTCGGTGGTGAGATCAACCAGGAAGACGCCGAAGCCCGATGTCTCCTCATCCCGATAACCGCAATAAAGAGCGGCCTGTTCAGCTATGGTGCCGTTTGAAACCCAGGCGGACTTTTGACCGGAGATGCGAAAGCCGTTGCCATCGCGGGTAGCGATACAGTCAGGCCTCGGGAGGGTCGCGCCGGGCGCAACGTTGCGCTCGTCCATGTCGACAAAATCGGAACCGTGATTGGGTTCGGTTCCGGCCCAGCAACCAATCCGGTCCCTGGGGAACTTCTCAATCAAATCCGGATTGCCGCTTAGCATGGCAAGATTGGGCGCCATGCCCGAGACACCGCAGGAGATCGCAAGGCCGACATCGCCCCAGGAAAGCTCCTCCGAGACAATGGCTGACATGCGAGCGGTTTCGAGGGGTGTCAGGTCGGGATCGACATCACTCAGGCCCAGCTCACGATACTTTGCGTGAACATCATAGAGGATACTGCCCTCGGCAATCGCTTCTTCTGCGGAGAGCTTGTCAAGAGCTTCGCCCGCCGGGCGCAACACCTCTGCTGCAAACCGGTGTGCCGTTTTCTGAATGGCACGCTCGGTTTCGCTGAGGTCGATCCGAATGTCGGGTACTGGCATCTCGTTCTCCTCAGTCAGTGGCCATCCGTGTGGCAGCGATAAGACCGAGGATCTCGTTGCAGCCGTCTTCAATCATGGAAATGCGAGCGTCGCGAAACATTTTTTAAATCGGGTATTCCTTCGAGATCCCGTTGCCGCCAAATATCTGCAGCGCGTCGGAGGCGACATCAAAGGCGGTCTGGGTCGAGGTCACCTTGGTGGTGATGGCCGCTTCCAGTGACGGCGTTTCACTCAGGGCGTTGTAAAGGGCGACGCGGCGGTTAAGGGCGATGGCGGCTTCAACACGCCGATACATGGAAAATATTCGCGCCTTGACGCTTTGATGCTCGATGATCGGCACGCCGCCCTGGACCCTTGTTTTGGCGTATTCGAATGCTTCGTCGAAGGCGGCTCTTGCAAGGCCGGCAAACACAGTCCCCATGCCGGTATTTGCGGTTGTCAGGATTGCTTCCTTGGCAAAGGTATACATTTCCGGACCGGCGATCATATTGTCGGCGGGCACCCTGACCTCTTCAAAGAAGATTTCGCCCTGGTTAAGCGGGCGCTGTCCAATCTTGTCGAGGGGTTTGCCTTTAGTGACACCGTCTTCGGTCAGATCGACCAGGAAGAGGCCGCCGTGCTCGATGCCATTACCCAGATCAACCGGGCAGAAGAGGGCGCAGGTCTCGGAGGTCGTTCCATTTGAAACCCAGGCGGCCTTTTGTCCGGTAATGACAAAGGAATTGCCGTCCTTGCGGGCGTAGACATCGGGCCGTCCCCACTCCTTGCCTGGCGCAAGAATCAATTTTTGTGGATCGAGTTCATCGGAGCCATGGGAGGGCTCGGTGATCGCCCAGGAGCCGACTTTGGAGCCGCCAAATTTTTCAATGAGTTCATCGTTGCCGGAGAAGTTTGCAAAAAAACCGGGGATGCCCGCGGCGCCCAGCGAACAGGCAAGCCCGGCATCGCCCCAGCCCATTTCTTCGGAGATCAAAGTCTGAATGCGGGCGGCTTCGCGTGGAGGAAGATCACTGTCCGGATCACCGCCAAGAACGCTGAGACCCAGTTCTTCATTCTTCTTAAAAACATCCCAAAGAATGGAATCTGCAGCAATGACTTCATCGGGACTGAGCTTGTCGAGCTTTTCGCCTGCGGGACGCAGAACCTCTGCAGCAAATCGGTGAGCAGTATCCTTGGCCGCTCTTTCTGTCTCTGTGAGATCAAAATCGAGATCGGGTACCATGGTTTTCCTCCCTTTTTGTTAAAGGCAGCAAATCATAGTCGTCTCACCCTGACAACACGGGCCAAAGGCAAAGCATACGGCCAAGTGACCGGTTTCTCAGGTGGTTCGATTGTCCTGCGCTATTCTGCCGCAGCCTGGTCCGGCGCTACGGGAGCCTTGCGGCCCTGCATTTCATTTATGACCGGCGTCAGGGCGCGCGCGGCGAAAGAGGTGCGTCTGCGGTCCTCCGGTGCCAGACCATATTGGGTCGTGCGCTGAACAGGTGCGCGGCCAAGGCCGAGAATGACGCTCTCCATGTCTTCGGGCGGCAGTTCCTCGCCGACGCTGGCCCCTGCGGCACGGGAAATAGACTCGTTCATCAGCGTGCCGCCGAGGTCGTTCGCGCCGGAGGTGAGGCAGGCCTTGACACCGGGCAGGCCCATTTTGGTCCACGAGACCTGGATGTTTGGGATGACCGGATTGAGAGCAAGTCGGGCAACCGCGTGAAGCAATACGGCCTCGCGGAAGGTCGGTCCCTTGCGGGTCGAGGATTTCAGGAACATCGGCGCTTCCATGTGAACAAAGGGAAGCGGCACAAATTCGGTAAATTTCCCACGGCCCTTGTCGAGGCTGCGCGCCTGCAAATCACGCAGACGCAGAAGATGGCGGGCCGAATGCACCGGCTGTTCGATATGGCCGTACATGATTGTCGCGGTAGTGTTGAAGCCTTGCGCATGGGCCTCACCAATAATTTCAAGCCACAGATCTGTGGTCAATTTGTCAGGGCAGAGAATTTTGCGCACGTCATCGTCGAGAATTTCGGCGGCGGTTCCCGGCAAGGTGCCAAGCCCGGCATCCTTCAGGGCCTTGTAGTAGTCTGCCAGCGAGAGGCCAAGGGTGGTCGCGCCCTGATAGATTTCAAGCGGACTGAACGCGTGGATGTGCATATCCGGCAGGGCACGTTTTATGGCGCGGCAGATCTCAAGATAGGTGTTGCCATCATAGGACGGATGAATGCCCCCCTGCAGGCATACTTCCGTTGCACCGCGATCCCAGGCTTCGCGCGCGCGCCGGACAATCTCGTCGTTTGAGATGTCATAGGGCTTGCCGCGCAGGTCTTCGTGGGTCTTGCCCTTGGAGAAGGCGCAGAAGGTGCAATGATAGGTGCAGATATTGGTGTAATTGATATTGCGATTGACCACATAGGTCACGTCGTCGCCGCTGACGCGTTTGCGCAGCTCGTTGGCGACATGGCAGATATCAACCGCTTCGCGACCCCGCGCCGAGAGAAGGCGGGCAATCTCGTTTTCTTCAAGCGCCTTGCCGTCCGTAGCTTTCATCAAAATGCTCTCGACGCCGGTTGGCCTGTTGGAACGTCCGGCGCTCAGAAAGGCAAGATCGGCGGCGCTAGGGTCCACGTTTGCCCCGGCGTACCAGGTACTCTCGCGCGCCAGCCCGTCGCCCGCCTTTGCAGAACTGAGAGCGGCGTGCAGGTTTTTGTCTGCCCACGTATCCTGATCGCGCAGATAGGCAGGATAGGTCGTCAGGCGTTCGCAAAGATGAAAGCCTTCGGCGTCGCAGTCTTTTGCCAGCGTATCCAGATGGGGCCATGGCGCTTCGGGATTGACGTGGTCGGCAGTGACCGGCGAGATACCGCCCCAGTCGTTGATGCCAGCCTGGATGAGCGGGCGGATGCCGTCGGGGCTGAGATTCGGTGGTACCTGAAGGCTCATTTCAGCGCCGAAGATCAGCCGTGCGACGGCGATGGTCCACAGCAGCTCATCGAGATCCGGCTCCGCCGCGAAGGCCATTCTGGTGTCCGGCTTGGCGCGAAAATTCTGTATAATGATTTCCTGAATATGGCCGTATTCATCAGAGATATCGCGGATCGCCAGAAGGCTCTCAATGCGTTCCTTGCGGGTCTCACCAATACCGATGAGAATACCTGTTGTGAACGGGACTTGCGCCTCGCCGGCGGTGCGCAGGGCGGTAAGCCTGGCCTCGGGCGTTTTGTCAGGCGAGCCGAAATGCGGCATGCCCTTTTCGCACAGGCGCGGCGCGGCACTTTCCAGCATGGTGCCCATGGATCCGGCCCAGGGGCGCAGGGTCATGATTTCTTCAAGTGACATGCAGCCCGGGTTGAGATGCGGGATGAGGCCGGTTTCTTCAAAGACGGCTTTCGCAGCGGCGCGGACATAATCGAGAGTGCTCGCGTAGCCGTTTTCATCGAGCCATTCGCGAGCGGCGGTATAACGATCTTCGGGTCGCTCGCCCAAAGTAAAGAGGGCTTCCTTGCAACCGGTCTGCGCGCCCTGGCGGGCGATCTCGAGAACTTCTTCCAGTGCGAGGTAGGGCGAGGCCAGCGACTTCGGTGTTTTGGCAAAGGTGCAATAGTGACAGACATCACGGCAGAGCTGCGTCAGCGGGATGAAAACCTTGCGGGAATAGGTCAGCGTATTGCCAAAGCCCTGGACGCGCAACTTCGACGCCTCATTCATCAGCCAGTTAAGGTTGATCGACCCGGCAAGACCCAGTGCCTCTGCATGGTCCGGTCGTTCGCCATGCTCAAGGCGTGCAAGAACGGTGCACTCATCCGGCGACAGTTTTGCCTTTTGATCCATATGATTCATGGGATCAGCGCTTCCCTACTGGTTCTTTTGGGCCAACCGTGCAGCAATTCCGCTTGTTGTCAAGAATTGGCTGGTCCAGGAGTGACCATCGAGCATTCCGGTGCTGGCAATCAGATCGCGAAGATCTGCTTCAGTGTCAATATCGTGAGCGATACCGGGGCGTTTGAGCTGCTTCACCGCCAGGCCCGCGCCGCGCGCCTCGTCGGCGTGAGTCCTTGCGCTGCCCGGGCCATAATGGAAGGTCATGGCCCCGGGGGGCGCAACCAGAAGGCAGTTTGAACCGTCGTTGTCGCGGCTCGGGGAAAGGATAAGATGTGCCGGATCATCCGCCTTGTTGTGGGCTTCGATGACGGCCTCGAAATCATTTGCTGTGGCAAGCGGTGTGTCGGCAAGAACAACCAGGACGGCAGCGGCGCCTGCCTCGCCTGCTTGATTTGCCGCCAGCGCGATGGCGCTTGAGAGGCCGCTGGCACCTCTATCATCAATGAGATCAAGATCATGGGATTTTGCCCAGGAGGCAACTGAAGCGTCGTGGCTGACGACTGATATTCCAGCGAGGCCTTTTGTTGCCTTCAGGGCTGCCACAACATCTTCCGCCATGGCTCTCACGAGTTGGCGGCGTTCTTCTGCTGACAGAATGTTGCCCAGCCTGGTCTTGACGCCCGTCAAATGCTTGATGGGCAGCAGCGCTTGAATGCCTGACATTGAAGACGAGGGTGACATAAGACTCAATGTTTCCCGAGCGAGGCGGCAAATTCAAGAGTAGCGGCGGCAAGAGCCTCACGGTCTTCCAGTGATTGCATGAAGGTTCTTGTAATCAGAACCGACATGCCCAGTGCCTCAATTTCGGCGGCGCTGGCCTCATCCTCTTCATCAATCACAAAGCCATCGACAAGATCCTTGTAAAAACCGGCCACGCCCAAGGCGCTCACCGGCATACCGAGCTCTTTCATCATCTTGGCGGCCGGCCCCTTGATCGCGCGCCCGCCGATGATCGGGGAGACAGCGACAATGGGAGCGGATGTCTCCTTCAAGACATTACGGACGCCATTCAGCTGTAAAATGGGGTCAACACTGACGAACGGGTTGGACGGGCAGATGATAATCGCACCAAGATCTCTGGAGATCAGATGACGCATCAGTTTGGGGTGGGGCCGCGCGCCATCAATGCCGTCAAAGTAAAAGCCGGTCACGGAAGGCTCGCACCTGTCGCGCACGAAATAATGCTGGAACGGCAAAAGGCCGTCTCCGGTTCGCACCATGGTTCTGACCGGATCGTTGCTCATGGGCATGACGTCGACATGAATACCCATGACGTGTGCCATCTCGGCTGTGACGTCGCTGAGGGTTGCGCCCTGGTTCAGCTTATTTGTCCTCAGAACGTGCAGTGCAAGATCGCGGTCGCCGAGATTGAACCAGGTTTCGCCGCCCAGCCCTCCCATTGCGCCCATGAACTCCCAGGTTTCGCCGCGCCGGCCCCAGCCGGTCTCGGGATTGGCCAAGTCTGCGAGGGTGTAAAGTACAGTGTCGATGTCCGGGGAGATATGGAGGCCGAAGTGAACGAAATCATCTGCGGTATTGGCAATAATTGTCAGGGATTCGCTCGGCATGATACGGGCAAGGCCAAGAGCGAGCTTTGCGCCGCCAACCCCTCCGGACAGGGCGATAATATGTTCACGGCTGGCGGCGTGCCCTGTCATCGGAAAAGGTCCTCCCCGGGCCCGCGCAAAAGCGGCGCGACCCCGTCCGTGGGGGCCAGTGTGGCGACACCGCGAATGAGTGCCACCGGCTGACCTTCGCTTGCCTGCCCCATAACAAGACCGGCTGCAGCTGCCAGCTCGTCGGCGCGGCCGACCTCGGTGATCTCGAGCAGGCGCCCGGTGAGATCCGGCGCGCCCTTCAGGTTCAGGAGGCCGTCCGTCCCGGAATTGCCGATGGAAAATCCAACGGTTCCCTTGCGCCAGGCGCGGCCCATAGAGTCGGCAATGACAACGCCGAGGGAAACGCCGTAGCGCTTTTCAAGTGTTGTGCGGATAAGCGTGGCAGAGGCGTCGGAGTCCTCGGGCAGGAGCAAGGCCTGGTCTTCACCCTCGACATTGGACTGGTCGATGCCTGCATTGGCATGGATAAAGCCGAGGCAATGTTCGACGATGAGGACGCTCGGGATCTTGCGGACGACGCGGGTGGACTCAGATAAAATAAGTTCGACGATGCGCGGGTCCTTGTCGACCTCGGCTGCAAGAGTGAGCGCTTCTTTGGACGGCGTTACATCTGCAAGGGCGACCTGCCGCCCCTCGGCCTTGGACACGATTTTCTGGGCCAAAACCAGGATGTCGCCATCAAGAAGTGTCAAATCCATGGCGTCGAGCGCGCGCGCAATCAGATCCGCCAGATCCGCGCTGCCATTCGGCAAGGGCTGGATCATCGGAATATCCGCGATGGCCGTGATCGTGACGCTCATGATAAACTCGCCTGTGAAACCTTGCTTATTACTATCTTAACCTGGCAGGCCGGAAATGCGAATGCCTGCGTGACATTTGAGCTGCCTGTTGATTTGAATGATGACGGAGGTGAGCGCCTCTGCGGCTGCCGAATTTTCGATCGGCCCGGCATGGAAGGCACGCATACCTGCTTCTGCTGCAAGATCGATAACGATTTGCCTCGCCTCTTTATTATTACCGGAGACGAGCACGTCGCAATCAATCTCCTCGCCGCTTTGCAGGTGGGTGGCGGCGACATTCTGAAACGCGGAAACGACGCGCACATCATCGCCGAGCAGGGCCTGGGCGCGGGCACCGGCAGAGCCACCCTCGGGCAATTGAACCGTCCCGACTTTGGGGGGCATTAAAGGCACGGTGACATCAATGAGGATCTTGCCCTTGAGGCCCGGGGCCACGCTCTCAAGCGTTGAGGTATGGTGGGCAAAGGGCACTGTCATGACGACAAGGTCGGCGGCTGCGGCCGCCGCTGCGTTCTCCATGGGTTCAACAGTTTCAAACCCGGCGTCCTTGAGTGATGCCGCTGCGCTGGCAGCCTTTTCGGTGGTGCGGGAGCCAATGATAATCGAATGACCAGACTTGAGCCATCTCAGCGCCAGGCCGGTTCCCAGATCGCCGGTGCCACCGAGGATGGCAATTTTTGTCGTCTGTTCGGTCATGGCGGTCGTCCCTTGTTTGTTTTCCCCTGTTTGAGCCTGATGGGCGGCGGCGGTCAACAGGATTTCGGCTCGTTTGGTGCTTCAAGGCACAATGCTGCACCAGCGGGAAAGTCGTGCGAGTGGTCAACAACCGCCATGAGCAAGCAATTGGCTCGGTTGCCCGTCCTGGACAGGCTCTCTCAGGGCTAATTGTTGCTGTGTCGCAATATTGTCATGTCCGGACAATTCGAAGAGATGCGATACACCATGATCGCTGAATGTGCCCTGAAAGCCCTAAATGTATATGCTTTTCGTGTTTTGACTCTGCAGCAGTGAATGCAAGCCTTGATCGATTCTAATCGATAGTTGTATAGTTGAAGGGCAACCAGGGGATAAGGTGTGGTGCCATGAACAGGCGGGTAACGTTAAAGGATCTGTCAGCTCATACCGGCTTTGACAAGTCTACGATTTCACGTGTGCTGCGAGACGATGTCACATTGTCAATCCGACCGGATAATGCGGAGTTGATCAAGAAAGCTGCCAGGGATTTTGGCTATGTGGCCAACGTGGCCGGTCGCAGCCTGCGTTCAGCGCTCAGCCACTCTCTTGGCGCGGTTGTGCCTTCCTTGCAAAATCAGATACATGCCCAGATGATCGAGGGTGCCCAAAGTGTCTGCATGTCGAGGGGCTATTCGTTGCAGATAGCGCAGGCTCAGGCAGGCGAATCACAGGTGGAGCTTTTTCGACAGCTGGTGAAAGAGCACCATGTCGATGGCCTGATGGTCCTGACCTTCAGGAATGAGAGCTCCCGGATGCCGGATCTACCGGAATTGCGAGAGCTTGGCGTGCCGATCATCATTGTAAACTGGTGGTCGGATCAGTTCGAGAACTGGGTCCTGGTCCCGGACCGCGCCGGCAGCGCCACGGCTATGCAGCACTTGATAGATCTTGGTCACAGGAAGATCGCTCACTTGAGCGGCGACCGACAGCGGTACAATGCTGAAGAGCGTTTTCAGGGCTATTGCGATGCCCTTCGTCAGTCCGGGATTGCCTATGATCCCGGCCTGGTAGAGGAGGCTGGCTATACATTCCAGGCGGGCGTCGATGCCATGAACCGATTGCTTGACAGGAGGCAGGGGGACTTTTCCGCGATCTCTGTTGTTTCTTTGCTAACAGCTGCCGGCGCAATTCAAACGCTGCACAACAGGGGTGTGGATGTTCCCGGAGACGTTTCAGTCATTGGTTTTCATGACGGCGTACTTGCTGAAGCCGTCACGCCAACGATATCGACAATTGCCTATCCTCTGGCGGAACTTGGGCGGTATGCGGCCGATGGGATAATCGATATACTTTCCAACAAGCGCAGCACCATCACGCGGGTCATTGATAACGGACGGATCATTCAGCGCGACAGTACCGCACCTCCGCCGCAATGATTTTACCCGGAAAACATAACTGACGATCTGACTGCACTCTGAATTCGATTTTTTCAGAGGCCGGTCATATGGCGCATGGGTACGGCAGGACCAATGCCGATCCAGGTTGCCCGGATCCAGGTTGCGACGTCTCGTGCAGCCGTTCATTCGTAACATCCCTCACACCAGCTCCTGTCGGACGTATTGAGCGTGCGATCCCTGCTGAATTTATGTTGCATTAATGCAACTGACTCGGATTCGTTTTGTGAAGATTGCTACAATCCCAGTAAATCGTTTGTTTTATTATAGTAAATCGTTTGTTTTATTTTAGTAAATCGTTTGATTCTTTGATAAGTAGTTCATGTTCACGGCTTTGTGATCATGAAGCCGGAGCCACATTCGAAGTGAAATGGATGCCTGCGTTGTGCAGCTGATCGAATGAAGGGCTACCGGCGGCGACAGCAGCAACTTTCCAGCGGTCTTATTGGGCTGCGCCGGGGGGGGGTGCGTGCCGCAATATAAAGGGGGCTTATAGGGCTATGAAAAAGTACAAAAGTGCTCGCTCTGCGTTGACAGCGACACTCCTGGCTTCGGCCGTGAGTGTGTCTGCCTTCGCGCAGATCGAGGAAATCATTATCACCGCTGAAAAGCGGGAATCAAATGTGCAGGATACGGCGATTGCCATTTCTGCCTTTAGTGATGACATGATGGACGATATCGGCATTGAGGGCGCGACGGACATCGCGAACTTCACGCCCGGCATGTCGTACAACAACGGCACTTACTCCAACCGGATCAATATCCGCGGCATTGGCCGTCTTACCAACGAACTTGGTTCGGATCCAGGCGTTGCGATTTATGAAGACGGCTTCTACACGTCAGAGTCTGGCGCGATGGGTGCACCGCCCATGAACGTTCTGCGTTATGAAGTTCTGCGTGGCCCACAAGGTACTCTTTATGGCCGGAATGCCATGGGCGGCGCGGTCAACATTATTTCCAAGCGTCCAACAGAAGAGTTCGAAGGCGAAGCCAGGTTCAACTTTGGTAACATTGGCGCGGCCTCCGGTGCGATCTCCCTGTCGGGACCCCTGACAGAAAAAATCGGCTACCGCGTGGTGTTCAATCGGACGATCCGCGATGGTTTTGTCAAGAATCTGTCAGGTGAAGATCTTGGTAACCTGGACGACTCCTACATCCAGGCACAGCTCAATTTCGCCATTACAGATAGAACCAATCTGTGGATCAAATATGGCTCTGCAAGCTGGGACCGTCGGTCCGCGCCTGGGTGGCCGGGCCTCTATCTGGATGATTTCGATACAGGCTCTGCGACATACGGGACGCTGAGCCGCAACCCGTGGCTCGACGGAGAAGTTAACCCGACTGCAAAAGACCTGCATACGGTTGATTACGACTATGCTGGTTATCTGACACTTGACGATCACTACAATCTGGTTACCGAGCTGACCCATGATTTTGACCTGTTTTCGTTCAAATACATTGGTGGCTGGTCGCAATATGACTGGCAAACGGAAACCGACTGGGACATGACCTCGGACCCTGATGAGCAATTGTTCGTTTACATTCAGGAAGACAAGTCCTGGTCGTCGCAGGACTTCCAGCTCGCGTCCAATGACAATGAGAGCATCAACTGGCTCGTCGGTGTCTATTTGTTTGAAGAAGAGATCTACCAACCTTTCATCCAGAAGGACCCGTATAACGACGTCGTACGGTACCCTGTCCAGGGTGTCGGCGCTCTTCCCATTCAGCCTTTGTCAAACCCTGATGGCCACATCTACTTCCAGGAAGGCAATCTGGAATCAGAAGCCTGGGCGATCTATGGTCAAATGGACTTCCAGGTCAATGATCAGCTCCACCTTTCGGGCGGTCTGCGCTATTCGCACGATGAAAAGACCGGCTTCGAGCACAATGCCTGGACCTGGGTCGACTTACCGATTTGGTTCGATGGTGATCCTGACACACCCGGAGACTCGGCTTATGGCGAGTATTGCTTCGCGGATCCGGCCAATCAAACCGGCGAGTGGACGGGAATGTGTGCCTACTACTCGGACAATGGCTCTTTGACCCAGACCGAGAGCTGGGACGCAACAACGTTCCGAATTGAGGCTGACTACGACATCAATGACGATGTCATGGTCTATGCTCACATCGGGACCGGCTACAAGTCTGGTGGTTTCAAGCTTGGTAACGTTTATTCGAAACTCGCTCCGCCCAATGATGAAGACATTGTCGATGCGGAAGAGGTTGTTGCCTATGAAATCGGCTACAAGGGCATCCTCAACGAGGTCCTCCGTCTGAACCTGGCGGCCTATCTGTACGATTACACAGACTTCCAGGTGCCAATTTCGGTCTTCGCGGGCGGTATTCGTCATACGATCTTTATCAATGCGGATGAAGCCGAATCCTATGGTTTCGAGATGGAAGCCCTGTGGCAAGCCACGGATAATCTGTCATTCCTCGCTGTGTATTCAAACCAGAATACAGAGATCACGAAGATGGATCCGCAGGAAGATGCAAATGCAATTGGCGGTGCGGCTTTCAAGCCTGTTGAAGGCAACGAGCTGCTCATGTCGCCGAACAATACGTTCACGGTCAATGTCATGTATGAGTGGGAGCGGGATTCAGGTGTTTATTCCCTGAGTGCGACCCATGCCTATATTGGTGATCAGTTCATGGACCTCTTCAATAGCGCAAATTCCACTATTGAAGCATCCAACCGGACTGACCTCCGGGGGTCCTGGGAGAACAACGACGGTGATATTCGTCTGATTGCCTATATGAAGAATGCCACTGATGAAGACATCATTGGCAATCTTTATCAGACTGATTGGTCTCATGGCAACATGCAGTTCGGTGCGCCTCAACTGCCTCGGACGTATGGTCTGGAGCTGCACTTTAACTTCTAGGAAGATCGTCTCCCCTTACGACAACAACGTGGGGTCGGGATTATCCTGGCCCCATGTTACCGACAAGCCCCGTCCCTTATGGCGGGGTTTGTTGTTTGTGGGTCCGCCGAGCGTGATCGGCCGGTTTGTTTATCTGAGAGTTTCGCGATAAGACTCTCTTATGTTCGGAAAAGAAAACCCCAGTGTTGTGGATAGCGAGGTCGCGGTCTCAGGCCCAGGGGGCGTGCGTCAGGTGTGCTGGGGGCTGGCGGCGGAAGTTCCGGTTTCCCTGTGCTACAACGGCGTTGCCCATGTGGTGATGATGGTCTCGCCGTCTGACCTTGAGGACTTTGCCACCGGGTTCTCTCTTTCGGAGCGCATTCTGAAGAGTGCGAACGACATTGAAAGCCTCGATGTGCGTGAGGTCGATCGCGGCACTCTCATCGACATGCGTGTGAGCGAGGCGGCAAATGCGCGTGTTGCATCGCGGAGACGCAATTTGCCGGGCCAGGCGTCCTGCGGGATTTGCGGTGTGATTGAGCTTGAAGCGGCTTTGCCGAACCTGCCGAAGATTGACGCCAGGCCAACGGCATCCCTTATGGCGGTCAAAAAGGCCGTTGCCTCGCTGAGAGAGCATCAACCGCTCAATGTGCAGGCGCGGTCGCTGCACGGGGCGGCCTTCGCCAATCCGTCAGGAACCATTATGCTGGCGCGAGAGGATATCGGGCGGCACAATGCGCTCGACAAGCTGATTGGTGCTGCTGCGCGCGAGGACATATCGCTTGAGGAGGGATTTGCCCTGCTTTCCAGCCGGTGCAGCGTCGAGCTCGTTCAAAAGGTGGTGATTGCCGGAATTCCACTGATGGTGACGGTGTCTGCACCAACAACTCTGGCTGCGGAGCTTGCAGAAGAAGCCGGGCTTACGCTCTTTTGCATGGCAAAGGATAGCAGTGTTGCCATCATCACGGATCCACACTCGATCTATTCCCGGCAGAAGACGGAGGTGAACCTGTGACGGTGTGGCCCAAATGGGATGCGGCGGTAGCACGCGATCTGGTCGTTCCTCATTCAAATATCCCCGGCGGGCTGTTACCTGCCTTGCACGGGATGCAGGAGCATTTTGGCTGCGTTGCGCAGGGGGCCATTGATCTTGCGGCGGATGTTTTCAATCTGTCGCGCGCCGAGGTTTACGGTGTTGTGAATTTCTATGATGATTTTCGCAAGACGCCGCCCGAGATGCCAGTGCTCAAAATTTGTATGGCGGAGGCGTGTCAGGCGGTTGGCGCTGAAGGCTTGAAGCGCCACGCTGTGGACCTTGCTGGCGGGCGGATGGAAATTGAGGACGTCTTTTGCCTTGGCAATTGCGCTTGTGGGCCGTCGGTGATGGCGGGGAGCTCGGTGTATGGGCGAGTATCGCCGGAGCGCCTCGACACTCTTGTCGGTCTGCTTGAGGGAGGCGGCGAATGACCAACGCTGTTCCTCTCTATGTCGCGCGAGAAACGGCGGCGCGTTCGGTTGGCGTTGAAGAGGTGCTTCAGAGAATTCTCGAGGTAGGCAAAGAGCGGGGCATTTCCTTTGACGTGATACGGACCGGCGGGCGCGGGCTTCACTGGGCCGAGCCACTGGTGGAAGTCGGCGCGGCGCGTATTGCCTATGGTCCTCTGGAAGTCACTGATGTTGAAGGGCTTTTTGATGCAGAATTTGCCCGGGGCGGTGATCACGCAACGCGCCTGGGGTCGTTGAACGACCATGCCTGGCTTAAGGGTCAAACGCGCCTGGTGTTTGAGCGCATGGGTCTGGGCTGTGCCACGGATTTGGAGGCCTTTCGATCTCTGGGTGGTTTTGGAGGCTGGGAGCGAGCCTGCGACCTTGGGCCTGACGAGGTTCTTGACGAGCTTGATGCCTCAAATCTCAGAGGACGCGGCGGCGCGGGGTTTCCTGCAGCGATCAAGTGGCGGACGGTGAAAGAAGCGCAAGCGGATGAGAAGTTTATCGTCTGCAACGCCGATGAAGGCGATGCGGGAACCTTTTCTGACCGACTGCTCATGGAAGGCGATCCTTTCTGCCTCATTGAAGGTATGATGATTGCGGCGCGCGTTGTCGGTGCAGCGCGCGGTTATATTTATCTGCGGTCGGAATATCCGCTTGCAAAGGAGATCTTGAGCGAGGCGCTTGAGGCGGTACGGCAAGACGGCTTGCTTGGCCCGCATTTCGACATCGAGCTTCGTATTGGTGCGGGTTCCTATGTCTGCGGCGAGGAGACCGCCATGCTTGAGAGCCTTGAGGGCAAGCGCGGTGAAGTGCGCGCCAAACCGCCTCTGCCAGCTCATGCGGGCCTGTTTGGCAAGCCAACGCTGGTCAACAATGTGATCACGCTGGCGAGCATCCCCTGGATCGTTGCCAGGGGCGGCAAAGCCTGGGCTGAATTTGGCCACGGTCGCTCGCGCGGGACGTTGCCGGTGCAGCTAGGCGGCAACGTGAAGCGCGGCGGTCTGGTGGAAGTGCCGTTCGGGATGACTTTGCGAGAACTGGTTTATGATTTCGGCGGCGGCACGTTAAGCGGCCGGCCGGTGCGGGCGATCCAGATCGGCGGGCCGCTCGGGACGTTTTTGCCCGAGAATGCCCTTGATGTGCCGCTTGACTACGAAGCGCTCGCTGAGCTGGGCGGCAGTGTTGGTCACGGCGGGGTCATTGTGTTTGACGATACTGTCGATATGGCGCGGCAAGCCCGGTTTGCCTTTGATTTCTGTGCGCGGGAGAGCTGCGGGAAATGTACACCGTGCCGGATCGGTTCGGTGCGCGGTGTCGAGGTGATGGACAAAATCATTGCAGGCGATGACGTGAATGAAAATATCGCACTGATCGAAGACCTCTGCGAGACCATGAAGGAAGGCTCGCTGTGTGCCATGGGCGGGTTGACGCCGCAACCGGTGCTGGCAGCGCTCAAGGATTTTCCAAAAGACTTTCATGGGGGCTTTGGGTCATGATCAGGCAGACGGATTTCGGCACGCCCGCTTCGGTTTTGGAAGAGCAGGTCAAGGTGTCGATTGACGGGATAGATGTCAGCGTGCCTGCGGGAACATCGGTGATGCGCGCGGCGAAAGAGGCCGGTGTTTCCATTCCGAAGCTTTGTGCGACCGACAGTCTTGAGGCTTTTGGCTCCTGCCGGCTCTGCGTCTGCGAGATCGAGGGGCAGAACGGTTTGCCGTCGTCCTGTACGACCCCGGTGCGCGAGGGTATGAAGGTCTCGACCCAAAATGACAAGATCGCGCGGGTCCGGCGCGGGGTGATGGAGCTTTATATTTCCGATCACCCGCTTGATTGCCTCACGTGCAGTGCCAATGGCGATTGTGAATTGCAGGATATGGCGGGGCAGGTTGGTCTGCGCGAGGTGCGTTACGGGACGGGTGGAGAAAATCATCTCGGAGCGGAGAAAGACGAGAGCAATCCTTATTTTTCCTTCGACAGTTCCAAATGCATAGTCTGTTCGCGCTGCGTGCGCGCCTGCGATGAAATCCAGGGCACTCTGGCGCTGGCCGTTGACGGGCGCGGCTTTGCCTCGAAGATTTCTGTCGGCGGGGATGAGAGTTTCTTCGGCTCGGACTGTGTGTCATGCGGCGCCTGCGTTGCCGCCTGTCCGACCGATGCGCTGATGGAAACAAGTGTGATTGAGAAAGGCCAGCCGGACCGCGTGGTTGAGACGACCTGTGCCTATTGCGGCGTTGGCTGCTCGTTCCGGGCGGAAATGAAGGGCGACGAGGTTGTGCGGATGGTGCCGTCCAAAACCGGCGGCGCCAATCACGGCCATTCGTGCATTAAGGGGCGCTTTGCCTGGGGTTACGCTGGCCACGAGGATCGCCAGCTTTCGCCGATGATCCGGGAAAAGACGACCGACCCGTGGCGCAAGGTGAGTTGGCAAGAAGCGATTTCATACACCGCCGGGAAGTTCAAACAGATCCAGGCCGAGCACGGGGTGAAGGCCATTGGCGGCATCACGTCCTCGCGGTGCACCAATGAAGAGGTCTATGCAGTACAGAAAATGATCCGTGCCGGGTTTGGTAATAACAATGTCGATACCTGCGCGAGGGTCTGTCATGCGCCAACCGGTTACGGGCTCAAGCAAACGCTGGGGACCTCGGCGGGGACGCAGAATTTCGACAGCGTCATGTCGGCGGATGTGATCTTTGTCATTGGCGCCAATCCGACCGAAGGCCATCCGGTCTTTGCCAGCCAAATGAAGCGGCGCTTGCGACAGGGTGCCAAACTCATTGTTGCTGATCCGCGCTCGATTGGTCTTGTGCGCTCGCCTCACATAGAGGCGGACTATCATTTGCCACTTCTGCCCGGCGGTAATGTTGCGCTGATCAATGCGTTTGCTCATGTGGTGGTCTCCGAAGGTCTCGTTGACCGGGCCTATGTCGAGGAGCGTTGCGATCTGACAAGTTTTGCGGCCTGGGAGACCTTTGCCGGTGATCCGAAGAATGCGCCGGAAGCGGTTGAAAATATTCTTGGTGTGAAAGCTGAGGATTTGCGCGCCGCTGCGCGGCTTTATGCTTCGGGAGGCCCTAAAGGCAACAGGGCAGCGATTTACTACGGGCTTGGCGTTACCGAACACAGCCAGGGCTCGACGGCGGTGATGGCGCTTGCCAATCTTGCCATGGCGACGGGGAACATCGGGTTCGAGGGCACAGGCGTCAATCCGCTGCGCGGTCAGAATAATGTGCAGGGCTCGTGTGATATGGGATCGTTCCCGCATGAACTTCCCGGTTACAGGCCTGTCGAGGATGATACGGTGCGCGGCAGTTTTGAAAAGATGTGGGGCGTGATCCTCGACAACAAGCCGGGCTACCGCATTCCCACTATGTTCAACGAGGCGCTGAAGGGCACCTATCGCGGCATGTTCATTCAGGGCGAGGATCTCGTCCAGTCTGATCCCAATACGCGCCATGTCGAGGCAGCATTCGAGGCAATGGACTGTGTCGTGGTGCTCGATCTCTTTCTCAACGAGACGTCAAAATTTGCGCACGTGTTCCTGCCGGGCACGTCGTTCCTCGAAAAAGATGGCACCTTCATCAATGCCGAGCGGCGGATCAACCGGGTGCGCAAGGCCATGGCTGAAAAGCAGGGCAAGGCGGAATGGGAGATTGCACAGGATCTCGGGATTGCCATGGGGTACGACATGGGCTTTGGCTCTTCGGCGGAAATCTGGGATGAAATTGCCGCCCTGACACCAACATTTTCCGGTGTTTCCCACGCGCGGCTCGATGCGGAGGGCTCGATGCAATGGCCGGTCAATGATGTTGCGCCAAATGGCACGCCGACCATGCATGTCGGCGGCTTTGTTCGCGGCAAGGGCAACTTCGTCGTGACGGAATTTGTGCCGTGTGATGAAAAAGTTAGTCGCAAATTCCCGCTGATCATGACGACGGGCCGTACGCTGACGCAATATAATGTCGGCGCGCAGACGCGGCGGACGCAGAATGATCTTTGGTTTGATCAGGACGTGCTTGAAATCCACGCCTATGATGCGGATGAGCGGGGAGTCACGGACGGGGATCTTGTGATGATCCAGAGCCGCAAGGGCGAGGTTGCGCTCCGGGCGCAAATATCAGAGCGCGTGCAGCCCGGCGTCGTCTTCACGACGTTTCACATGGCTGAATCGGGCACCAATGTTTTGATTACAGAAGCGGCTGACTGGGCGACGTCTTGTCCGGAGTATAAAGTGACGGCTGTCCAGGTCGCACTTTGCAACAGGAAGTCGGACTGGCAGGAACGGTTCGCGAAGCTGGAAGTGCGGCGACGGGTGGAAGAAAACTAGTCCTTCACCACACCGATCATCCGGCCGAAATTCATATAGTCGCCATCGCCGGTGAACTGTGCGCCAGCGGCGGCGCGGTCTTCGATGCTTGTCTCCTGGACTTTTTCGCGTCGCTCGGCCAGCATGTCCGGGTTCGCCTTGACGCCCATGCCCTCGACGATTCGGTTCATGAAATTAAACAGCGCGCAGACGGAAACCGCGTGATAGAGCGCCTGCTCTGTCCAGCCTGCCTCGAGCACAGCGTCGGCATCTGCCTTGACGATCATCGCGGGCGTTTCGGACAGCTTCTTCACATATCTGAGGAGCGGTTTCATCCTGTCATCGACGGGCGCGCTATGGATATCTGTGAGGAGTGCCTCCATCAGACTTTCTTCCATGCCAAAACGCTCGGCGGCGAGCGCGTGAGCGCCGTAGCAGAAGCTGCAGGCATTGGTGCCGGAGACGACGGCGGCGATGAGCTCGCGCTCAGCCACCGTCAGGGGCGACGGCCCGCGCAGGATAATGTCATGATATTCCATCAGCGGCTGCGCGCCTTCGGGAAAGTTTTTGAAGACATCGCTGAGGTGGTGGTTTTCAGGGAAACAGGACAGAAAAGGCATAATATTTTTCCTTGATCGTGGGCGGTTTTACGCCACAGTAGGGAAAAACAAGAGGGAAGCAAGACCATGGCGGACCCATCCGATCAAAACCCCGTGAAGCCGAAAAATGTAATTGTCATTTTGCTCGACAGTTTGAACCGGCACATGCTCGGGGCCTATGGCGGGACGGAGTTCGCGACGCCCAATCTGGACGCTTTCGCCAGGCGTTCGATGAAGTTCAACAATCATTTCGTCGGCTCGCTGCCTTGCATGCCGGCGCGGCACGATATCCTGTGCGGTGCGCTTGACTTTCTATGGAAGCCGTGGGGCTCCATAGAGCTTTGGGAAGATCCGATCACATGGCCACTCAGAGAAAAAGGCGTGGTGACCCAGCTCATCACCGACCATCCGCATCTTTTTGAAGTGGGTGGTGAAAATTACTATACGGATTTTAATGCCTGGGACTATCTGCGCGGCCACGAACACGACAGCTGGAAGACACGGGCTGACCCAAGCTTTATGGGCGCGCCGCATCACAAGCCGGCGCGCCTTTCGGCCCAGGAGCTTCCCTATGACCGCACGCGGACCTACTTCAAGGACGAGGCGGACTTTCCGGGCCCCCGGACCATGGCGTCAACCGCGCAGTGGATTGAGGATAATGCAGGTCACCACGACCGGTTCTTTCTCTTCGTTGACGAGTTTGACCCGCATGAGCCGTTCGATGCGCCGGAGCCGTGGGCCTCGATGTATGATCCGGACTGGAAGGATCCGCGCATCGTCTGGCCGCCCTATGCCGTTGGCGCCGTGCGCGACGGTCTGCTGACCGAGCGCGAAGGCCAGCAGCTTCGCGCCAATTACGGCGGCAAGCTCTCGATGATCGATCACTGGTTTGGCAAGGTGATGGAAAAGATTGACGCCAAGGGCCTTTGGGAAGACACGATGGTCGTTCTGTGCACCGACCACGGGCATTATCTCGGCGAACATGATACCTGGGGCAAGCCTGGCACACCGATCCGCCGGACGCTCGGACATATTCCGCTGATGATTGCCTGGCCGGGGCTGGTAGCGGGCGAAAATAATGCGCTGACAACCAGCGTTGATCTGCATGCAACCCTGCGCGATATTTTTGATGCCGAGGTGCCGCACGTCACCCACGGGCATTCGCTGGTGCCGCTGCTTGAAGGCAAAGTGGACAAGGTGCGCGACTATGCGCTTGGCGGCATCTGGGGGCGGGAGGTGCATCTTTTCGACGGGACTTACAATTACTCGCGCGCCGCGCTGGAGATGAATTACCCGATTTCGGTTTTCTCCAACCGCTGGTCGAGCCTGACCAACAATATGTTCCGCAAACATGTCGCCATGCCGCCGCCGAATGAGAGGGCCTTCCTTGACCGCATGCCTGGTAGCGACATCCCGGTCATTCGCCAGCCCTATGCGGAAGGTGATCCGGGGCCCTACTGGCTGACGCCGAAGTCGGGCGGCTCAAGTTTGTGGAATATGGCAGAAGATCCGAGCGAGTCGGAAAATCTGGTCGGCTCTGCAGAAGAGGCCCGCCTTGCGGAGTGTCTCGGCGATGCCCTGCGTGATATCAATGCGCCGGAGGATCAGTTCGAGAGGCTGGGGCTCAAATAATATTTGTCATCCTCGGGCCATGCCCTGTAGGTAGTGGGCATGGCTCGAGGATGACAAGTTTGGTGATACTGACCCGCTCTCTAGTCTGATGGTTGCGGAGCAATGATTTCCGCATCACCTGAACCTGCTCTTGCGCTGACGGCGGCGAGGTTGTCGGCGTGGCTCTCGCGGGTGATCTTGTAGAACTTCAGGCTATAGACCGAGATCAGATAGAAGAACATGAGAAGTGGAATGTAGATGAGGGCGAGGTTGGTCAGGACCTCTTGCGGGACCTCGTCCGGCTTTGCGCCTTTGGGGAAGTGAATCACCGACAAGATTGTGCCGGCGGCAAGGGCGCCGAAGCCGTGCACGACTTTGCCGGCGAAGGTTCTGCCGGCAAAGAACAGGCCCTCGGAGCGCCGTCCGGTGGTTTTCTGGCTGTCCTCGACAACATCGGCGACCATGGATGAGATGAGAATGTCGGCTGTGATGATAATGGCAATTTCGACAAGACCGTGAGCCGCCAGAATTGGCAGGAGGAGGCTCGAGCCATTTTCCGGCATCAGGCCGAGCAATCTCAGGACAATGACCAGCGGCATGAAGCCAATGGCGATAAGCCAAATGGTGATGGCAACGGTTTTTTTGTCCCGGCCTTTAGTTACCCTGGGCGCGATGTAGAGCGCGATGGCAGCAGAGGCAAAATAGACAAAGGCAATCGTGCCGATCTGGAAGGACGTTAATCCCCAGTAAAACGTATTGAAATAGAGGCTGAGGGCGGACGAGATGCCGCCGGCCATGGCAAAGCCGATGGCGCTGAGGAAGAGGACGAGGAAATTTCTATTGGAAAGGGTTTCAAGGAGGTCTCGGAAGATGTCGCCGAGTTTGAAGTCCTTTTTCTCCGGCGGAGCATGAAGATCGGGGATGTTTTTGTGTGTGCCGATGGCAGACACCATGATGGCCACGAAGATGATCACGGCGGCGACGATGCCCAGGTGTGGATAGCCTTCCGGATTGAGCAGGCCGAACGGATAGTCCGGTGTTGCAGCCAGCAGGACATAAAGCACCGTGATGTGCATGGCCAGACCGCCCCACCAGCCGAAGAAATAGCGGTAGGCGAGCATTGACGTGCGCTGATCATAGTCGTCGGTGAATTCAGAGACGAGCGCGGTCGACGGGATTTCGTACATGGTGATGAAGGTGCGCACGAGGGCGGCGAGCAGGATAAGATAGACGAAGAGCTGCATCTGGCTCAGATCGTGGGGCGGGTTCCAGACGAAGAAATAGGAAATTGCTACGGGGAAAGCAGCGGCATACATGAAGGGATGGCGGCGGCCCCATTTCGAATGCAGGTTGTCAGAGACATGGCCAATGATCGGATCTGAAACGGCGTCGACGCACATGACAATGAGCATGGCGATCCCGGCAAGATAGCCTTCAAGGCCCATGACCCGTTCATAAAAGAAAACCAGGAAGTAGCTGAAGCCGTTGTTTTTGACACCGTAGGCGACAGAACCGAAGCCGTAGAAAAGTTTGGTCGATAGTGTAACTTCGCCGGTTTTGCCGCTCATTCTGACAAACGTCTCCCTCTGACCTCAACCGGAACCGTTCTATAAAGCTAACGACTCCCTTGAATTCTCTCACCTTTTCGCGGCTCTCACGCGGCCCAAATGCGTTTGGGAGCGTCGCACATAAGTTCAGGCGTGGGAAGCCAATACGGGCTCGACGTCAGGGTGTTATCATTCGGCCGGAGATTTATCCGGGGAGACGGCCGTGTTACCTTCGGGCCCTTCAGCGTTGTGGCTGTTTCGAGTGGCACTGGCAGCTGCAACATTTTTTCGATGCCCATCGCGGGAGATCTTGTAAAAACTCATGCCGTAGAGAGCCGCCAGGTAACACACCAGCAGTGATGGCGCATAGAAGAGAGCCAGTTTATTCAGTGTTATTTGAGGGACGGCTCCGGCGACGGCATTGTCCGGAAATCCTGTGACTGACAGAATAAGGCCTGCGGAAATGACGCCCGACCCATTGACCACTTTGGCGGCGAAACCGCGGGCGGCAAAGAAAGTTGCTTCTGACCTTCGTCCGGTCTTTTTCTCGCTATCCTCAACGATGTCGGCGACCATGGAAGAAATTATGATGGCCGCCGCCACAGAGAGCGTTACCTCGATAAATCCGTGTGCCATCAGCAGTGGAAGAATTAAACCGCTGTCGTTTGAGGGCATCAGATTAACAACGCGCAACAGGACGGGCAGGGGCTGAACGACAATTGCAGCAGTCCATATGACGATGGCGACCTGCTTTTTGTCTCGTCGCTGACTTGCCCATTGTGCCAGCAGCAGTGCTGCAACGGCGGAAAAGTAATAGACGAAATTCAAATTCCGGATTTCGACGGTCTCCAGATCCCAAAAATAGAGAAAAAAGTAATTGATCAAATTGGAATGAAGGCCAATGGCCAGGGCCGAGAATATCGCGCTGATGAAAAGGGCGAGAAAATTACGATTTGTCAGTGTCTCCCTGAGTTCAAGGAGATTGTCGATCAGCTTCTTGCTGTGGCCAGGCGGAGGCGAGTGAAGATCAGGGATATGACGGTGGGTACCAACGGCCGAAATGAAAATTGCAATTATGATGAT
Source organism: Alphaproteobacteria bacterium (assembly GCA_030614785.1). Lineage (GTDB taxonomy): Bacteria > Pseudomonadota > Alphaproteobacteria > M2410 > M2410 > JAUWTJ01. The sequence continues at coordinate 23,466 of JAUWTJ010000056.1, forward strand.
GATGGCACCGAAAATACCGTAAGTGCCGAAGCCTTTCGCCGTGAGTCCATCTGCCAGAAATACGCCCCAGGCAAGAACCGCCATGGTCAGTCCGCCCCACCAGCCGAACATGAAACGAAAGCCGAGCATGGATGTGCGTTCGTCGTAGTCATCAGTCAGTTCGGCGACCAGGGAGGTGCTCGGAATTTCGTAAAGCGTCACAAAGGTTCGAACCAGAATGGCAAGCAGAATGAGATACCAGAAAGCAGATGTGTCATCCATGCCAGCCGGCGGGTTCCAGATCAAAAAGTAAGTTATCCCGATGGGAATTATAGAGGCATACATGAAGGGATGCCGCCGGCCCCATTTTGATCTCATGTTGTCAGACCAGTGGCCAATGACCGGATCTGAAATAGCGTCAAAGCAAAGCGCGATGAACAGGGCCATTGCTGTCAGGCTCGGGGACAGGCCGACCACTTGATTGTAAAACAGCAACAGGAAGTAGGCAAAGCCGTTGTCCTTGACGCCGAAGGCCACAGAGCCAAAGCCGTAATAAATTTTTGTGGTTAGTGAGACTTTGGCAGCTTGCGCGGTCATGGAATTTCCTGAGGTTTGATTCTGGAGCGTTACGTCTAGTCGGCTGGCATGTCGCTGCTTTTGGCGAGCGCTTCAACCGCCAGCAGGTTTTCGGAGTGACCAGCGCGCGTGATTTTGTAGCGCGACAGGATAAGTGTGGCGCAGGCGTAAAACCCGATAACCAGAGGCACATAAATGTAAGCAAGATTATTGAGAGTGGCCTGCGGGACCTGGCCGGGGGCAACGTCCTTGGGGAAATTGATGATAGACAGAATAATACCTGTCGCAAAAACGCCAAAGCCGTTGACTACTTTTCCGGCAAAGGACTGGCCGGCGTAGAACAGGCCTTCAGAGCGGCGTCCCGTGTTTTTTTGACTATCCTCGACGATATCGGCGATCATGGAACCAATGAGAATGCCGGCCATGATCATGATAGTCACGTCAACAAACCCGTGAAACATCAAAAGAGGCAGAACCCATTCGCTTTCGTTGCCCGGGAAGAAACCGATGAGCCGCAACATGATTGGCAGAGGCAGGAGCATTGCTCCGATGAAATAGACCCAAACAGCCACGTGTTGCTTTTCTTTCTTGCGGGTCATGAGCGGCGCCATAAAGAGGGCGAAGATAGCGGAGAAGTAATAGGCAAAATTCAGGGTGCCAATTTCGCTGGATGTGAGTTCCCAGAAGAAGGTATTAAAATAAAGAACGAGGGTGGTATTGATCCCGCTGGCCATGGCCCCGACAATAGCCGTGCAGAAGATGATGAGGAAATTCCGGTTTGACAGAGTCTCGCGCATGTCGAGAAATGTTTGTTTAAAACTGAATTTGTGAACGACAGTTGGTTGTTGAAGAAACGGGATTTCTCTGTGGGTGCCCAGGGACGAAATCATGATTGATGCAAAGATGATGCAAGCGCCAAATATTCCGTATTCTATCCAGGCCTGCGGATTGAGCATGCCGTTTTCGAAGCCATCGCGGGGGCGAAAAAAAATTTTGTAGGCCAGAATGGCAATCGTCAATCCACCCCACCAGCCAAAGAAGAAGCGAAAGGCAAGAATGGATGTGCGCTGATCATAGTCGCTGGTAAACTCTGGTGTCAGGGCTGTTGCCGGGACCTCGAACATCGTGATGAATGTGCGAACGGCGATTGCGATGACCATGAACCATGCAATCGAAACGCCCGGGCCCATACTCGTCGGAGGAATAAAGATCAGGAAGAAACAAAGTGATACCGGAACAGCGGAAAAATACATGAAGGGGTGACGGCGCCCCCATTTGGATTGCCAGTTATCCGAGATGTGACCGACGACAGGATCTGAAATGGCGTCTGCGACCATGACACCAAACATGGCCAGACCGAACCATGCGCCTTCAACGCCAACAACCTGAACGTAGAAGAAGAGCACGAGGTAACTGAAGGCATTGGATTTTACGCCATTGGCGACAGAGCCGAAGCCGTAGAACAATTTTGTCAAAAGAGAGATCTGGCGCGGACCTTTGGGCGCTATGGTGCTGTCACTACTCGACATATCGATCACTTCTCCCTGCGGGCGAGCTCTGGCGCCTCAGCTTCTTTTTTGAGCTTCTGAACAGCGTGGCACATAATCCTGCTGTGCGAAAGCTGCAAACCGATCAAAGGCTTAAGGAAATTTGATCTCGGAAATGACCGATGCGGATGTAAAATCGGTCAGTTCGTGGCGGCGCAGGAAGCGCTTCCAGGCTTGGGATGCCCCCGCCTCGGGGCGCTGGTCGCGGGACTTCTCCCATTCGGCCAGACTGGCGTACCAGGTATAAAGAAGCATGCGGGTCTTGCCTCGTGGTGCCTTGTGCGCCCTGAATAGACCAATGATAATGGCGTCAAAGGCTGCCTCCATAGAAACCCAGGCCTCGTCTGAGAGCGTGACAAATTCATCCAGGTTTTCGGTTGCAATGGTGAACCAGCGCAAGACGATGATCCCGCCTTCGGGCAGCGGCCCGATTGACTTTGGCCTTGCGGTTGGTTCCAGCACTTCAACATCGAAAGTTTTGACGTCGTTAAGTTTGAAATCCGAAACGGCGGTACCTTGCCATGCCGTCATGGTTATGAATTCGTTCGATGCTGCACCAAATATTGCTCTGAAGAGGCGGCAATCGGCTGCGCCTTCGGGCCACGCCGTGGCGCCGCCAAAGGCCGTTTTGAGATCTTCCGTGCGAAAGGGAACAGAGAAGCGATGCGTCGCGAGTTGGTAAAGCACAGATGGTATGCCTTTCTGATTTACTCAGCGGCAAGATAAACGCCGACAAAAAGCGAGCTGGCCTCCTCGGCCTTCCAGACACCGTCCGATTGCAGTTTCATGAAAACCGGTCTGGGTGTTCCCTGGCCGCTGGTGGCGACGAACACACGGACCTCGGTATCGGATACCTGGCTAAGGCGATTGCGTGAGAAGCGGAATGTATAGCCAGCCCCTTGCGGCAGGGCATATCCGTTTTGCGGCGTTGCGCCCTCGACATAGGAGCGCGCGATGTTGGGGTCGAGCTTGAGGCGTTTGTAGAGATGGTCCTTCATGTACGGCATGAGGGATTTTGTACCGTCCGCGGCGATGAGGAGATTGTCGTCGGTGATGGCCTCGATGACCATTTTTTCGGCTTCAGCCGGATAATCCTCGAACACAAGCATGGCGAGGATGAGCATGGTCACGCCTCGTTCCGGCGTTGTAGCGCCTTTCTGAAGATGCTGAAAATCCTGAAGTGTTGGCGGCAGGAGCCCGAGATGGACCCGGTCTTCCGGTGTCTCGGCCATTGCTGCAGACGCGCCGACGACAAGCCATGCCGCTGTGATCGCTGCACATCCCTTTGAAATAAGTCTGTTCATTGGTCCCACCCCCTGTTTTAACTCGTTCCAACCTGCGGTCCGCAAAATCCCGGC
>JAUWTJ010000127.1 GCA_030614785.1 Alphaproteobacteria bacterium
ACCAAATTCCTTTGCCTCTTCAGAGGACATAAAGTTATCGCGGTCCAGCGCCTCCTCTACGGCCTTCACGGATTGCCCCGTGTGTTTGGCATAAATCTCGTTCAACCGCCGCTTGGTTGCGACAATATCCCGGGCATGGCGTTCGATATCGGACGCCTGTCCCTGAAAACCGCCGGACGGCTGGTGAACCATAATCCGAGCATTAGGCAGTGCAAACCTCATGCCGGGAGCGCCGGCGGCGAGCAAGAAAGATCCCATTGAGGCAGCCTGACCGACACAAAGGGTAGTAATTTTAGGCTTGATGTATTGCATAGTGTCGTACATGGCCAAGCCTGATGTAACCACGCCGCCAGGAGAGTTAATATACATCGAAATCTCCTTTTTAGGGTTCTCAGCCTCCAAAAACAGCAGCTGCGCTATGACAAGTGAGGCCACGCCGTCATGCACCTGACCGGTCAGGAAGATGATCCGCTCTTTCAGAAGGCGTGAGAAAATGTCGTAGGACCGCTCACCTCGGTTCGTCTGTTCGACGACCATCGGGACGAGGTTGTTCATGTATACATCGCGGGGGTCTTGCATGGTTTTTCTTCCCGATACTCGAGCTCGTCACCGAGCTAGTTGAAAAAGAGACAGTTCTTAAGGTTTCAGTGCAGCATTTCGAACCAGAACGTCATCCGATGCCCCATTGCAGGACATTCATTCTGATTCGCCGGAACCACACCTTGTTTTAGGGCTTTGGGGTTAACGTGACCTTTCCCAAACAGCAGAAATCCGGGCGCGACCATGCCTCGAAGAGATCACCCCTTGACTCATTTAGATAGGATGATTCGGGACAGAAGCAATGGGAGGCCTACCGTATCAACTTCATTTGGTCAAATTGCACTGACCTCAACCGGAATAGCGTTCAGGATGGCGGTTCCGGACAGGGGATCAACGGCCTGATCTGAAGCCAGCAGGTTTGAGTTCACACCGGGATTCCTGGCCGCGATGGTCATATTGGTGTCGCTCATGACATGGCCAAAACCATGTGGCAACGAGACTGTGCCGGGGGACATATCGTCTGTGACATCGACTTCCACTTCAACGCTGCCGGACTTGTTTTCAACCCGCGCGATATCGCCTGAGGCAAGCCCCCTCGCCTTCGCGTCAGCCGGGCTTATCTCGAGGGCGCCCTTGAACTTGCCTTTGGCCAGCGTCGGCAGATTGTGCATCCAGGAATTATTGGTCCGCGTGTTGCGCCGACCGATCATCAGCAGCCTTGCCCCCGCGCCGACCTCCACCCGGGTTCTGGCAAGTCCCGCTTTAACGCGCGGCAGATCCTCGGCAATGGCTTGAGGCATCAGATCAATCTTGCCGCCTGGCGTGCTCAGGACACCGGGCAGCCGTGGCTCCAGTGCGCCAAAGTCTATGCCCTGCGGGTTTTCAAGCAGCTTGCCCAGGCTGAGACCGTCCGGACGAGCACCAAAGAAGTCGCCGTAGGGCCCGGTGCGAACGCCCAGATCGACCTGGCGTTCCGGCCCGCGCCGCGGCTCAAGTTGAGCCAGGATATCCTCCGGGGTAAAGCCTTCAAGCGTCGGATGGGTCTTGAGCGCCGCATTCACCTGATTGGATATCACCATATCGTCGTAGTCCTGGGTGCTCGTTGTCTCATCCTGCCCGGATATAATGAGCGCCAGCTGATACATGATCTGCCATTCGGCAGGCCGCCCTTCTTCAAGATCAAACACCGCCGGGGAGAACCGAGCTACATTCCTGACCGACATCGCCATGAAGGGGATCGGGAAATGAAAATCCTCGAGCGGTGACTGGCCCGGTAAAATGACATCCGCATGGCGCGTCGTCTCATTGAGATAAATATCCGTGGACACCATAAAATCAAGGGAGTCCAGCGCGCGCGCAAGGCGCTGACCGTTGGGAGCGCTGAGTGCCGGATTGCCAGCGGTGGTAAACAGCGCCCGGATTTGGCCTTCACCGGGGGTTTCGATCTCCTCGGCCAGACAAACCGCCGGAAATTCGCCCATAACTTCCGGCGCGCCGCGCACCCGCGATTTACGCCGACCCGAACGCACACCCTTGCCTTCGCCGCCATTGACCTCGCGGCCCGGTGCCGAATTAAACTGGAAGGCCGCGGCCCTGGGCCACATCACGCCGCCCTCATGGTCAAGATTTCCGCACAGCGCATTGATCACATCAACCGCCCAATTGGCCGTTGAGCCATATTCCGCAACCGAGGTCCCGATGCGGGCGTAGAGCACCGCACGCTCGGTCCGCGACAGATCCCGCGCCAGCGCGCGCACCGCTTCGGGCTCAAGGCCCGTTGCTTCTGCGGTTTCTTCCGGCAGATAGCCAGCCACCGCTGACCTAAGAAGATCAACATTGATCAGATAGCTTTCAAGATGTCTCGGCTGGACCAGATCTTCATCAAACAGGGTTGCGAGAATGCTGAAAAAGAAAAACACATCCGTACCCGGCCTGATTGCCAGGTGCGTGTCCGCCGCTTTTGCCGATTGGGTCCGCTTGGGGTCGATGACAACCATGCGTCCGCCACGCTCTTTCAACGCTCTGTGGCGACCGCGAAAATTGGGCACCGTCCACATGGAACCATTGGAGGCCATCGGGTTACCGCCCACCACAACGATGAGATCTGTTCGATCAATGTCCGGCACGGGCACGCTGGTCCATGATCCATACATCAGGCCAGCCGCAACATGACGCGGCATCTGGTCGAGGGTCGAGGCACTGTACATATGGCTTGTGCCCAGCGAGCGGACCAGAGCGCCGTGCGCAAGGCTCAGGCTCGGCTTGTGCGCCGTGGGGTTGCCGACATATATGCCGACGCTCCCGCCACCATGTTCCTCCAGGATCGGGCGAATGCGCTTTTTGATTTCCGCGAAGGCCTCGTCCCAGGTCGCAGGCTCAAGGTTCCCGCCCCGGCGCACCAGCGGCTGGCGCAGCCGGTCCGGGTCCTCATCCAGATCCTTGAGCGCAACCGCTTTGGGGCAGAGATAGCCCTGAGACAGGACGTCATCCTTGTTCCCTCGCACCGAAACCAGTTTCCGCGCCTCGCGGTCGACCTCCAGCTCGAGCCCACAAGTCGCCTCGCAAAATGAACAAATCCTGTGTGTTGTCTCGACCGCCATACCCATCCTCCTGGAAGACTTTTTCTCAGATTAGAGCGAATCTCAAAAATGGCAACGGCCACTTTCTGTTTGATCCGGTTCAGTGTATCTCTTGAGGAAAAAGGAACCTCCCATGAGCGAAGCAAACCTCGCACAGCTGACAGAACGCCTCGAGGCGTTTGCCACCACCCACATCGCCACCCGCCCGGATCTCCTCAAATCAGAGGACTTTCCTCATGATCTGTGGCGCGACCTTGGCGACGAAGGCTTGATGGGGCTTTGTATTGACCCGGCCTTTGGCGGACTGGGGCTGGACTTCGTCGCGCTGTCGAAAGCCTCCGAGGCCTTCGCGGCCCGTGCCGCCTGTCCGGGCCTTGTCATGTCGTGGCTCGGCCATAACCTTATGGGGCGGCTACTGGTTCAGAACATCGGCACCACGGCTCAGAAGGAGACCTGGCTGCCAAAGATCGCCACCGGCGAGGTGACCGTTGCCGTTGCCATTTCCGAGCCCGGCGCCGGAGCGCATCCGAAGTTTCTGACCTCGACCGCAACCCGCGATGGCGACACCTTCAGGATCAATGGTGAGAAGGCCTTTGTTACCAACGGGCCGATTGCCGGGCTCTTTGTAGTTCTGGCCATCACCGCAGAGACAGACGGCCGCAAGGAATTTTCAGCATTTCTGGTTCCAGGCGGATCTTATAGTTCCGGCGGGATTACCATCCGCCCGATGGATGAGCCGAAGATTGATTTCCTCAAACCATCCCCACACGGACGTATTACCTTCAAGGACGTTGTCGTGCCCGCAGATAACCTGCTTGGGCCTTTGGGCGAGGGTTTTGAAGTCGTCTCACGGCGGGTGCGCCATATTGAAGACGCCGTCGGGCTGGGCTGCATGTCGGGCAATCTGACGGCGCAATTGCGGCTGCTTGCCGCCTGTCTTTCAGACACCCAAAAGGCTGACGATGATGTGCTTGAATTCTTTGGCTCGATGATCCCGCGCCAATCCGGCATTTCCGTTTTGGCTGAAGATGCCGCCATGTGTGCGGCGCAGGACCGAGGCGCGCGCGCCGGCGGTGCGGCGGGAGCCCTTATGGCAGAGGCCCAAAAAGCGATGGCCAATCTTGTGACATCAAAAGGCATCAAGACCACGCAGCATTTTGATCTCTTTACGCGGGATATGTCAAAAAGCGGCAACATCGCCCGCACAGCGAGGCAAATTCAGGCGCGGAAAAACGGTGCTGCGTGGCTGGAGGAGAACGCCTAAAGAGCCTCACCGCCTGTTTCACCGGTACGGA
>JAUWTJ010000142.1 GCA_030614785.1 Alphaproteobacteria bacterium
CCGGCTACCGCCGGTGCGGTTGTGCTTTAACTTGGGCATATGGTTGCGGTTTTGGTGCATTGCTTAGGCGATTATGGGCTGCGGCGGCGGTATGGCGGCGAGTTTGGCGAGGCGTTTGAGATTCTGCACTGTGGCGGTCATTAGGAACTCGTCTTGGGCGCCCGTGAGGCCGCGCAATCGCAGCCTTGTGAGTGCCAGGTTACGCTTTGCCTCGCCGAACAGCCTCTCGATTTTCTTGCGCCGGACCCTGGATCGGTCATAGGCCTCGGTCTCCATCAGGGATCGGGCGTGGTCGCGGGCTTCTTCGTGGAGCGTGCGCGGAACCTTGCGCGATGGCGTCTTCGGGCAGCACTTATGCTTCAGCGGGCAAGGGTCACAGTCGAACTTGCTGGCCAGATAGCGATAGGTCTTGTCAGAATGGAGTTTGCCGGTCGTCTTCAAAGTCTTGCCGGCCGGACAGACGTAAAGATCGCGATCCTTGTCATAGGCGAAGTCCTGCCGCGAGAAGGTGCCGTCGTCACGCTTGGCTTTGTCCCAGACCGGGATGTGCGGATCGATGCTGCGCTTGACCAGCCAACCGAGCATCTCCCCGGTGCCGTAGGCGACATCACCAGCAATATGATCGGGTTTCAGGCCGAAGCGCTGTTGCGTTCGCTCGAGCATGGTCTCGGTAGCGTCGACCTCTTTCGAGATGCGCGTCGGCGTCGCTTCGACATCAAGGACGACGGCGTTTTCCATGTCGATCAGATAGTTCAGGCTATAGCCGAACATGACCTTGTTACGCCCGCGCGTCGTCCAGGCCGCCGTGGGGTCGGTCGGGGACATGGCCTTGGGCTCACGCTCAGGGTTGGTCGGTGCATTCTCAGCCTCCAGCGCCGCCAGGTATTCCCGAACCGGGCGGCTCGACCTTTGAGCTTGTGTCCAATCGACCTCGCTGCCTTCAACCCGAGCGAACCGACTGGCATCGGCCTCGATCACACTGGCGTCGACGGCGAAGCCCTCACCACCAACCAGTCCGGCGTCCATGCATCGACGCACGATGCTCTCGAATACCTTGCGCAGGACATCGCGGTCACGAACGCGACCGTGCCGGTTGACTGAGAAACTCGAATGATCCGGGACGCTATCTTCAAGCCCAAGCCGACAGAACCACCTGTAGGCCAGGTTAAGCTCAACCTCCTGACACAGCCGCCGTTCCGAGCGGATCGAATAGCAGTAGCCGACCAGCAGCATCCGGATCATCAGCTCCGGGTCGACCGAAGGGCGGCCCGTATGACTGTAAAACGGCAAAAGCTCGGCGCGCAGCCAGCTCAGGTCAAGGACGGCATCAAGCCGACGCAATAAATGATCATGCGGAACACGATCTTCTATATCGAATTCGTAAAATAGACGGTCCTGCTGCCCAACCTGTTCACCCAGCATCACCATTCCCTCTGTCCAATATCGACAGAATCAGGGAATCACGCTTCGCGACCATATTCAACAGAGTTTTTCAACAGCCTCAGCCATAAGGGGACATTTTAATCGAATGCTGTTTTTGGCGATTACTGATTAAAAGGGCCACAGACGAGTGCTCGCTGGACACCGGGTTTTAGCGAGTGAAGTCCATCAATGAGTTTTTCAGGGCCGATTAAGACATCAACGATTTTCCCAGAGTAACGAATGGCGGTCTCTCGCATCATGCTCATCATTGGCCATCCCCATAAAGCCGATACGGTGACACCATCTTGCACAAAATGGGGCTCTGTCAGAAAACTGCAACTGATAACGGCTTCTACAGGGCTTCGATTGGTTGCACTGCCACCAACCAAGTCGATAACCACGGACTGATCCGGAATAAGCTCTTTGAGGTGTTGGTTGCTGACTAAAAAGTTCACGCCCCGTAACTCAGGGGATTGTTCTGCACCGTTGACCACTAAGTCCACATCCTTTAGCCAAAAATCAATGCGGCTCTTAGCAGTTTGCGAGCGACCCAGCACATGGATGTTTTTGATCCCCTGGCTATGCAATTCATGCAACGCCCCTTGAGCCACATTGCCATAACCAAGGACAACCGCTTTTGCATTAGCGATGTCCAATGTGGGTTTGTTTTCTTTTAGCAATTCAGTACCGTGCCGCGCACCGGCTTGGCCGGTTTCATGCAAACATTGGATACGGCGCAAACCAAATTCGGCGGGTGGATGGCTTGCACGATAAGCGGCAATGGCTTGCTCGCCATGCTGTTGTTCAAATTCATAAAGATCAAAAATGTGTGTGCCGTCGTTTTTCAGTTTGATCAGAATACCCTGTCGATCTTCAAAATCCCGGCTGTCATAAAAATATAGGGCATTTGAGCCAACCGCATTTAGCTCTTTAAATGAAAGTGTTGGTTGAATGATCTGCAAAGAGCGGGGATTGCGATTGCCGCACCGACGGATAGCACTGTGCAATCGTTTGCTCCAGCCAACGACCCGAACCCGCAATCCACCTATGGTGTTGTCGTCAAAAAAAGGCTTTAAGGCCTCGGCCATGGCGAGGCGACCGAGAATGTCCTGATCTGAATTAACCTTGGGTGATTCACATATTTCTTCCATCGCAATGACATTGATACGCCGATCTTGAAGTAATTTCGCCCGGTCTGGATAGGAGTGAAAATGCGCCATGCAGAATAAGGTGCAGCCTTCGCGCATCTCTTCAATCGAAGAAAGTGATGGGCCCTTAAACTTGATAATGAGCTCTTTATCTCGATAAAGTTGCTCTGACGGCTGCATGATGGCGTTGTTTTGCTCGTATTCAGCATCACTGAATCCAACGCCCTCTCCGGCCCCGTATTCGACGTAAACTTTAATGCCAGCCTTGGTAAGCTTGCCAACATCGTCAGGCACCAGGGCAACACGCCTTTCTAGGGCCCCAGGGTTTTCCGGCGACTCAATTTCTTTTGCAAGGGCTATGGATGAAAATATTTGTGAAGATGGTGTCATATGAATACTCAAATGGTATTGGCGCGCGCTTGTGTCTAGCTGTTTTAGGCTGGAGCGTAGCGTAATCCTGGGCAGCCGGGTGTGGCAAGATGGTTTCCAGAGGTAGCC
>JAUWTJ010000057.1 GCA_030614785.1 Alphaproteobacteria bacterium
AGGCCCTTCAAGACACCCTCTTCGCGCCAGTCCCTCAAAACCTTGAAGAAGGCCTCCGAGCCCGTCCCGTAATTCGCGTTTTGCAGAGCTCTTTCGTGCGGCTTGCCTTCATTGTTATAATAACCCGGCGTGCAGTCAGCGAGGAATTTTTCGTTCTTGCGGGCCAGCTTGATAATGGTTTCAACCCACTCGTCTTCTGCTTCCTTGCTCGCTTCGATCACGCCCTGATTGCCGTCCTCACAATGTTTGATGATATAGGCGATATGCTTCGACTGCTCATTGAGGGCATGGGGATAATTCGCAGTAAACCCGGACTGGAAATTTGACCCCATGATAAACAGGTTGGGAAAGCCCCGGCTGTGCATGCCATGGAACGTGCGCACTCCGCCATCAAACTTCTCGGTCAGGCTGATACCGTCCCGCCCGTAGGTCTCATACCCGCATCTTCGGGCGTAGGATGTCCCCACTTCAAACCCTGTTCCGAAGACGATGCAGTCCAGTTCATACTCCTTGCCATTGGCGACAACACCCTTTTCGGTAATACGGTCCACACCGTGTCCATCGGTGTTCACGAGCGTCACGTTATCGCGGTTGAAGGTCGGCAAATAATCATCATGGAAACACGGACGCTTGCAGAACTGCCTGTAGTAAGGTTTCAGAGCTTCTGCGACATCGGGATCTTCAACCAGTTCTTCGGCGCGGGCACGAACCTGTTCCATCTTCTGAAAGTCGGCAAGTTCCATCTTCTTACCCAGAGCTTCCGGTGACAGATCCGGCTCGTCCTCGTTCTTTGTCATATTGATCAGATTTCGGATAATTTCCGTCCAGCCATCACTGACGAGGTCCTCTTCAACATACCCGCCGGATACAAGAATATTGAAATTATCCATGCGGGCCTGATGCCAACCCGGCTCCTGTGCCTTGAACCAGTCGACATCTGTCTCCCGGTCCCCTCGCACGTCAATCGAGGACGGCGTGCGCTGGAAAACGACAAGCTCTTTGGCGCCCTCGCCCAGATGCGGCACACATTGAACCGCCGTCGCGCCCGTACCGATAATGCCAACACGTTTGTCCTTGAGCCCGGTCAGCCCGCCATCTGCGCTGCCACCGGTATAATCATAATCCCAGCGCGACGTGTGAAATGTGTGGCCCTTGTAAGTGTCGATACCCGAGATACCCGGCAGCTTGGGCCTGTTCAGGGGACCATTTGACATCGCAACAAAATGCGCTTTCATCTCGTCGCCGCGGTTCGTCTTGATAATCCAGCGCGAGATCTTTTCATCCCAGCGCATCTCGGTAACTTCCGTCTGGAAACAAACATCATCATAAAGATTATAGTGCCGCGCAATCCTCTGGCTGTATTCCAGAATATCCTTGCCTTCGACAAATTTCTTCGGCGGCATATAGCCAAGCTCTTCAAGCAGCGGCAGATAGACGTAGGATTCGATATCGCAGGCAGCCCCCGGATACCGGTTCCAGTACCAGGTCCCGCCAAAATCTCCGGCTTTTTCGATCACACGGATGCCGCTGATACCGGCCTCGCGCAGACGCGCGCCAGCCAGAAGACCGCCGAAGCCGCCGCCAATAATGATGACTTCAACTTCATCTTTCAGAGGCTCACGTTCGAGGATCTCTTCCAGATAGGGATCATCGACGTAATGCGCAAAATCGCCTTTAACCTCGGCATATTGATCATTGGCATCGTCACGCAACCGCTTGTCCCGCTCAACACGATACTTCTCTCGCAACACGGCCGGATCGAACCCGAGATCGAGCGAAGCCGCTGTGTCCTTTGAGTCCTGGATATCCCCTGTCATGGCCTGAGCCCTCCCTCTATTTTATTATTGCTGCTGTAACAGCATATGAAGGTTGTCCTTCATCGTTAAGCCTGAGGGTACACACCCGCGCGCCAAAATCAAATATTTCCGAAAATTCGAGCCGGGCAATGGACAGCACCATACTACCCGGCGCAGCTCTTTCAATCGGCCGAGCCTGGCCGAAAAGAACGGCCGCCGGATCCTTCTTACCCGTCCGAAATTTCCCATAAGTCTGGCATTTGAATTGCAAATAACCATGGTGGGTAAGTCTTTTGGGACGTTTCGTCTCAAAACAATACAGGTGGGGCAGGACAATGCACATACCATATTCCGCCAAGGCTGCGGAGCACGCGCGTCAAAAAGCAACAACGCATCAAGCCAGACGCCGCAAACGTTTCGTGGAAGCGAACCGGGAAATCCACCAGCAGCACTTTGGTCAACGCCAGGAGTTTGGCACGAGAACAGTGACCGCAGGCGGCCAGACCAAACCGCGTCGAACCTTCGGTCTCTTCAAATTGAAATGATAACAGCTCAATCTCGATCCGCTCCATTGATGGGTCAAGGCTTCGTCATTCGCTTCAAATGGGTAGCACCCTGCTTGCCGCCACCCTTTTTTTGCGCAGGTTTTACAGGCTTGCGCCCATCGGGTTTTCCCGGCCTGGCCTTCTTCCCGGGCTTCCCGGTCTTGTCCTTGTTGCCAAACCCTGCAGGCTTTCTATCCGGCTTACCGTCTGTCTTTCTGACAACGCTGGCGTCCTTTTTGACAACACTGGCGTCTTTTCTGACGACACTGTGGTCCGGCGCCGTCTTTCGCGGCGTCATATCCGCGTTCAGCTCGCCGTAATCCTGGCCTTCTCTCAACTTCAGCTGCTGGCGAACCTTTGGCTTTGAAGACCCTTCGGACTTGTCTTTAGAGTAGGGCGGCTTCTTCTTTTTCGGTTTCTTCTTGCCAGGCGCATGATCCTGAAAGCCGCCGCCGCCGGCAGGGGCCTTGTCCAGACGCGCAACCGCTATCGTCTTGTCCACCATGCCCTCGGGACCAATCGCCTTAAAGAATTTCGACACGCATCCGGCAAGCAGCTGAACGTGGGTTTCATTCTTCTGGATCTTGATCGCCCCGATTTCATTCTTGGTGATATGTCCGGCACGGCACAATAGCGGTAACAACCAGCGCGGCTGGGCGTTGTCCTCGCTGCCCACAGAAAGCGATATCCAGACACCATCATTAAAGTCATCATGCCTGCGCGGTTTGCTGTCGCTTTGGCTTTGATCCAGCAATTCCTCAGGGGCGCTCTGACCCGCAAGATGCTGGCGTACCAGTGCCCCGGCAACCTGCTCCGCGCCATGACGGTCCAGCAGCTCGAGGGCAAAGGCGCGCTCCTCCTCGCTAAGCGGTGCGCTCAAGGCCGGATCTAACAGAACCCGCTCGCGGTCGCGCTGCATGATCTCCTTAACCGACGGCGGACTGGCCCAGGTCGCCTCGATCCTGGCGCTTTGCAGCAGCCGTTCCGTGCGCTTGCGCCAGTTGTGCGGCACAATGAGAACGCTCACGCCCTTGCGCCCGGCGCGCCCGGTCCGCCCGCTTCTGTGCAACAGGCTTTCCTTGTTGCGCGGCATATCCGCATGGATCACCAGTTCCAGATTTGGCAAATCAATACCGCGCGCCGCAACGTCGGTGGCGATACACACCCGCGCGCGCCCGTCGCGCATCGCCTGAAGCGCATGACTGCGATCCTTCTGGCTGAGCTCGCCCGACAGCGCCACCACCGAAAAACCCCGGTTGGAAAAGCGGCTGGTCATGTGATTGACGGTCGCCCGCGTACCACAAAAGACCAGCGCATTTTGCGCCTCGAAATAGCGCAGTACATTGATGATGGCATTTTCCCGGTCGTTCGGCGCAACGGTGAGCGCACGGTACTCAATATCAACATGCTGGCTCTCCTCCGCAGTCGTCGCAACACGCACCGCATCGCGCTGAAAACGTTTTGCCAGCGAAGCGATAGAGCGCGGCACGGTCGCCGAGAACATCAGCGTGCGCCGCTCGGCGGGCGCCGCATCAAGAATATATTCCAGATCATCGCGAAAGCCCAGATCGAGCATTTCATCCGCCTCGTCCAGCACCGCAGCTTTGAGGCCGCGCATGTCCAGAGAGCCGCGTTCGATATGATCGCGCAGCCGTCCCGGCGTTCCGACCACGATATGGGCGCCGCGCGACAGCGCCTTGCGTTCCGTGCTCATGTCCATGCCGCCAACGCAGGAGGCAACCCGCGCCCCGGTCGACGCATAAAGCCACTCCAGCTCACGCTTGACCTGGAGGGCCAGCTCCCGGGTCGGCGCAACCACCAGCGCCAGCGGCGATCCGCCCGATGTGAAGCGCTCCGCGCCGTCCAGCAGCGTCGGCGCCAGCGTCAGCCCGAAGGCCACCGTCTTGCCCGATCCGGTCTGGGCCGACACCAGAGCATCGGCGTCTCTCAGCTCGGGCGCCAAAACCGCCAGCTGCACAGGCGTCAGCACCGAATAGCCGCGCTTTTCGAGCGCCTCGCCAAGCGCCGGATGGACGCCTTCAAATTGTGTCATGTTGTTCTTTCAGATCGCGGCTTTTCAGGGGGGAAAGCGCAGGTCAGCGCTTCTTACTCCCTTCTTGCCGGAAAATCAAAACCGGAGATTTTATGGTTATCGACCTTGATCATCCGGAGGATCAAGACGTCCTCGCCCACCGCGGATAACCTGCACTCTCAGGCGGTCAAATCCCTCGCGCAGAGGCGCCTTTTACCGGCACCTTGCGCAGGATATACCCGGCGATATCTTCCAGTGATCTTTGCGCGGCCGGCCCACCATAGAATTGCCAGGTATGGTCTTCGGCTGGCCAGATACGCATTGTGAGATCCC
Organism: Alphaproteobacteria bacterium; assembly: GCA_030614785.1. Lineage (GTDB taxonomy): Bacteria > Pseudomonadota > Alphaproteobacteria > M2410 > M2410 > JAUWTJ01. The sequence goes on from JAUWTJ010000057.1 coordinate 4,707, forward strand.
CGTTGGCATCGCGAACGCGCTCGGCGATACGCCGGGCATCGTCGAAATAGGGTTCATCCTCGCTGACATGGACAAGCAGAGGAGGCATATCCCTGAAATCTCCGAAGACCGCAGAGGCCGTTGGCTCCCACGGGTTCGCACCCTGGAGATAGGCATAGGCAGAAATCGCGCACGTTTCCATGACATGCAGACCGGTCATGAAGCTTTCTGATGCCATGGTCCAGCCGGTCATTGTCAGATCCGCCCAGGGGGAAAGAGCAACCGCCGCCGCCGGCATTTCCGAACCTTCATCACGCAGGGCAAGCAAGGTCGAGAGCATGATACCGCCGCCAGTGGATTCACCAAGAAAGACAATATTCGCAGCAGGCACGCCCAGTTCGAGGAGCCAATACCAGGCGGCCTTCACATCATCAAGAGCGGCAGGCCAGACGTTTTCCGGCGCCAAACGATAATCGACCATAAGGGCTCTGAAACCTGTCAGTTCACAGATATTCTCGACCAGCTTTGTCTGAGCAACAGAGCGAGCATGAATAAAACTTCCGCCGTGGACATAAAGTATGACCATGTCATCAGGGTCTGGCAGCTTTTTCTCATCAAAGGTCTCGTCTGCAACAAGCCATTCCGCCGCAGTCGGACAATCCACTGCATCTTCAAATTTCGCGCGGTAAAGAGGCTCAACGCCGCCAACCCTCTTGACGCGTTCCCGCAAACGCATGATCGCAGTCATGCTGTCAGCAGACCTCACAGCTCCCGGGGTGCGCCCAACGGAGCGGATCCACTGCTTCATAAGAGGTCGAAAGTAAAACTGGATCAGACCCCACATAACGAAGTGAAAAATGGCGCGCTTAAAGCGAGGCGTTCTCGTCGTCTCGAGGGAGGCGCCTTCCCATGTTTCGACATCAGGGTGCGTTGTTCTCATAATCGACTTTCAGATGTTTCGCGACCCGGTTTACTTAACCGAAGCAGTATCGCATACTTTGTTGACTGAACAAGGGAAAACAGGAATGGCCTCCGGCAAGCCCCCGTCTACAACGGAATTACGCGGCGAACTGATTGCCCTTATTCGCAAGGGTAGCTGGGCCAAGACTAATCATGTCCCCGAAGAAGACCAGGTGGCCCGGCTTCTCGAAATCGCACACACCGCCAATGATACTTTCATCCGCGAATGGCATCACCTTTTTCTCAAACAGCAACGGATCGCTGATCAAATTATTGAGACAAAATCCAGAGAACGGACCCTGCATGGATTGCAGGCGGCCTTCGACCACATGGCTTTTGGGGCGTTTGTGGTTGATCGCAACTTCACAATAATCTCGATCAATCACGCCGCTCGGGACATTATCGCCGCTCGCCCTTTCATCGACATTATAGATAACAAGCTCACCATCAAAAACAGGGTTTTGAAAAAGGATCTCGAGAGCTCCCTTTCCAACCTCTACACGAGAACCGGAAATGACATTCACCAGCTCGGTTATTATTTTGATCCGGGCGATACCTCTGAAAGCCTTGCCTTTCAGCTGACGTTAATCGGCGAGGAAGCAAGCGGGTATGATGCAGTGCTGGAGACCCGGCTTGTCCTGATTACGATTGTCGATGCCACAACGATCGAGAATTTGACCGAAGCCGCCACGGCCCAGTATGGCCTGACCCCCAAAGAAGCCTTGCTTCTTGCTTGCCTGCTTGAAGGCTGTGAACTGGAACAGGCCGCAGAACGCCGCAAGATCTCCCGCAACACGGCACGCAATCAACTCTCCAGCATCTTCGGAAAGACCGGGGCGAACCGACAGTCAGACCTCATTCGCCTCATCATGCAGTTTCCGGGTATTTGAGGCGACCGGCGCGTACCATCCATGTCCGTTTCGAAACTCATACACCTGTGTCAGGGCTCCTTTTTACTTCCCCCAAAATAAAAAAGACCGAAGGCAAGAAGACCGAGCCCTGCAAAAGCAAACGCGATCATTCCCCGGGAGTGCATTATTGTCGCGTTAAATTCGTCCGGTTCGTTGGCAGAAAGAACTGCCCCGCAATCTGAATCAGGACACGCGGACGCATCAATCTCACTTGCATCCGTCAAATTTTCGCCAGCGTCCGTTTGCGCAGGCGTCGCGTGAATCAAAAGCCCTGCCGCAAGAACCAGCCAAAAAACACGAAACCCCATAGAGCACCCCAAGCCATGCGCTTTGCACGTTCATCAAATCTGGCACAGATCATCAGGTTCCCGATCATGTCACGCAAGGTACAAATGTACCAGGATCACCATAAAAGCTCGGAGGTATCATAGAGCCGGCCCTTAAGGCCCAATACAGGACAATGCAAGACCATCCCCAAATGCGCTCTGTTTCAATGCTACTGGCAAACAATACTCAGCACACACACATCAAAATACAGAAATAGAAAACAAGACTCGATATTTGCCTCTCAGCGCTCCCAACCCCAACCCTGTCAGTCCCAGCCGTAATTGAAACTGACGCTGATGCGTTCCTCATCGGCCATGTTCAGCTCCACCTCGTGGCGCAGCCAGCTTTCCCACAACAGGACCTCGCCCGCCTCGGGCGCGACATAGATGAACTTGCGCAATTCTGTGCGCGCCTCGGCCTCGCGCTCCGGGGCGGCCATCATCATCGCCGAGCGCGGATCCTCGAACTTGATGGCACTGGCGCCCTCGGGCACCGTGACATAGGTCGTACCGCTGATCACGCTATGGGGATGCAGATGCGACGTATGCACACCGCCCGGCGGCAGGATGTTGATCCACAGACTGTCCAGCTTGACTTTCTTACCGTCCAGATCGAACTGCAGATCTTCGACAAACGCCGCGACATGTTTGTCCAGCACTGCGGCCAGATCCTTGAAGATCGGAAACCGCCAGGCCAGATCGTCGAGCGAGCTATAGCTGGTATACCCCGGATAGCCATGTTCCGCGCACCATGCCTGCCCGGCCTCGTCATCATCGGCAATCGACAGGCAGGAGGTCTCAAGCTCGGCGCCGTCCACGCCCTTGCCAAACTCGGACAGGGCAGCGCGGTAGAGCCGGGTAACAAAAAGCGATTCGATCTGTGACATGGACCCACCATAGCCCGGCGCGCGGCGCATGCAAACATCCCCGCCTGTGCTTGCCAAACTATCTCTTGGGAAAATCACTCAATCGGTCCCAATCACGCTGACGGGATACACAGTTGGACAAGCTGATCTTGAAATCGGCAATACTTGACCCAGAGTGATCTTGTCGTCACTGCGTCAAATTGGTGATTTTACCGACGTCCAGGACGGGTGCCGCATCAATGTCTTCAGCGTCGAGCATTAGCGCTATCCGCTCCACGGCTGCAACCAGGAAAGACTGCTCCCACTCTTCCAGTTTCGAGAATCGCGCTTCAAATCGCATTTGGAGGCTGTCTGGTGTTTCATCCAGCGCCCGTTTCCCTTTATCGAGTATTTCTATCAGAACGCGCCTTTTATCGATCTCGTCCTTTCGCCGTGCAATCAGCCCCAGTGCGGCAAGTTTATCCAGCAATGTCGTGATTGTGGCTTGACTGAGTGACAGGTGCTTGGAAAGCGACCCGGGCGTTTCAGTTTCTGACTGGGACAGTATCTGTAGTAGAATCAGTTGTGACGGCGAAAGGCCGGATTGCTTTGCGAGTGCGCGGGAATTGATCTCGGTTGCCCTGAGAATCTGGCGGAGCGCAATCAGTGCTGCTTCTGACTTTTCTCTTATCATCGTCATGTCTCAGTGTTCGGGGGTGGTTACTTCGCACCTGGAGGTGGTGTTTCATTCTTGAGACCAAGATAAAGGCTAACGCAGCAAACCAGAAGAACAATAGTGAAGGGTAAACCCGCTGCAATGGCTCCAGCTTGCAAAGAAGACAAAGCGGTTGCTCCACCGCCAGCCAGCAGAGCAATTGCGACCAGGCCTTCCATAGTCGCCCAGAAAATGCGCTGCGGCACCGGCGCATGAAGCTTGCCGCCAGCGGTGATGCTATCGATGACAAGCGAGCCGGAATCCGAGGACGTCACGAAAAAGACAATGAGAAGGATGATGGCCACAAAGGAAGAAATCTCCGCCAGAGGCAGATTTTCCAGCATTTGAAAAAGCACCAGGGATACATCCGAGATCCCGCCAGGCAGTGAACCCACACCATTTTCGATCTGATCAATCGCAGTGGCTCCGAAAGTGGTGAACCACACAATACAAAAGACGACGGGAATAACCAGAACAGCGATCATGAACTCCCGAATGGTGCGTCCCTTTGATACGCGGGCAATGAACATGCCGACAAAGGGCGACCAGGACACCCACCAGGCCCAATAGAAGATTGTCCAACCATGATACCATTCCTTGTCATCTCTGCCGACGAAGTTACTAAGTCTGGGGATGTCCAAAATGTATTGAACGGTGTTGGTTCCAAGGCTCTTCAGGATCAAGAGTGTGGGGCCAAAGAGAATGACGAAGCCAAGAAGACAAATGGCAATCACCATGTTGATGTTGCTGAGAACCTTCACGCCCCCGTCAAGACCGCGCACGACGGACATGATTGCCAACCCGGTTATAGCGCCGATGAGCAGAATCTGCGTTTGCAGCCCGCCATCGATACCGAAAAGGAAATTCAAACCAGTGGCCGCTTGCCTGGCCCCTAGACCCAGTGATGTCGCAAGCCCAAAGATCGTTGCAAGAACGGCAACGAGGTCAATGATGTGTCCCGGCCAGCCCCAGACGCGTTCGCCAAAAATCGGATAGAAGACAGAGCGCATGGTGAGCGGAAGCCCTTTGTTGAAAGCAAAGAAGGCAAGCGCCAATCCAACAACGGCGTATATCGCCCAAGGGGTAATCCCCCAATGAAAAATTGTCGCTGTGAAGGCAAGTCGTTTGGCCTCGGGCGACATAGCCTCCACGCCCAGCGGGGTTCCCGACCAGCCGGTGAAATAGGCCATAGGTTCGGCGGCGCCATAAAAAAGCATGCCAATGCCGACCCCCGCAGAAAAGAGCATGGAAAGCCAGGACCTGGTGCTGAACTCAGGCTTTGCATCCGGGCCACCAATTCGAATTCTTCCAAATTTGGACAGGGCAACGAATACGCAGAACACAAACACGATGTTGGTTGTGATGACAAAGAGCCAATCGAAGTTTTCCACCGTCCTGGCTTTGGCCCCTTGTAGAAATTCTGCGGCAGGCCCAGGGAAGACAAGCGCGCCCAGGACAAAGCTGGCGATCAGGAACGCCCCGACGAAAAACACAGGGTTGTGCAGATCAAGGCCCCAGAACTGAATATTGTCCCGGCCGGTCTCGTAATCCGTCTCATAGCTGGTTGACACCGGCGCGTGTGGATCTTCAATGTCGAAATCGTCTCTATTGCTCATTGTCTATACTCGGTCAGGGCATCTCCAAGCGCCTCTTTCAATGGCTGGAGCCATTGCTCATAGGGCCGCCACTGGTCTATGCCGGATTGATAAAGGGGTTGCCTCACTTGTTCTGAACTCGCTGTTCTCACAGACCGTTCCGTTTCGTGAAACGTGAGGCATGCGTCTTCAAAAGGAAGGTCGCAGTGGTCGAGAATCCGGCGCACCTCTCGCTCCAGATCTGCAACCACATCTTCATAGTGAACGCGCAGCACTTTGCCCGGCAAAACCTCATCCCAATGGGCCATAAGGTCGATGTAATCGCTGTAGTATTGTCCGATTTCTCTTAGTCCATAGGTGAACTCTTGCCCCTCGGCAAAGAGTTGTTTAAAGCCGCTAAAACAGCAGTCCAGGGGACTGCGTCTTGCATCGATAATGCGCGCATTGGGCAGCATCAAATGGATGAGGCCGATGTGGCGGAAATTGTTAGGCATCTTGTCGGTGAAGCGCGGCGCGCCTTGCCTGTGAACAGCAGTACCATCAACGTATTCACGTCCAAAAGACTGGCACTCAGATGCCGTTAGCTCCTTGAGGATTTCGGGATAGCCGGGCCTTTGGTCGTTCATCTCGCGCCGCCTGAGGCGCTGGGATAGCGAAAGGATATGAGGAAGTTCGAGTGTTCCATCGACCTGACTATGCGAAGCCAGGATTTGCTCCAGCAAAGTCGAGCCGGCCCTTGGCAAGCCGACAATGAAAATGGGGGCCGCATCCTGATCACCCCAGTCTTGCCGATCACGGAAAAACACGGGCGTACAAACATCTTTCTGCGCCGCCAGTTCCGCCGTCATTTGATCCACATCATACCGGCTGAGGGCTCGTTTTAAATCATTTCCCCGCGTGTAAGAGGCCATTGATCGCTCATAATCTTTGAGGTCTTCAAAGGCTTTGCCCAACGCAAACGAAATGTGGACGTCATCTTGCCGACCGACAACCTGTTCGCTGAGAAGCAACATGTCGTCTATTTCTTGAGAAGAGAAGGAGTAGGTCTTGAGATTGGCGAGCGCGTAATAGGCATCCCCGCTGTCAGCCTTTGCCGCAATGGCTTTCTTGTATGAAGTGACGGCCTCATCCTGGTTGCCTACGGTTTTGAGCGCATGCCCTTTCGAGATCAGCGTGGCGGCATCAAGTGGTATCTTATTGAGGATTTTGTCAAACAGCGACAGTGCGACGTCATGGTTGCCGCTCTGCATATTCTCGATGGCCAGATGAGAAAGATAGAGAGAGTTTTCCGGATCTCGCTCTACCAGAGCCTCGGCTTCCGATAGCGCGGCTGCAAATTTCTGCCGCTTTCGCAGGACCTGAATGTAATCCAGACGGAGCTGGATATTGTCAGGCTCAAGCTGGACCGCTGTTTCAAGCAGAAGGTCGGCATCATCCAAAACGCCAAGTCTTGAGCCGATCTCGGCAAGAAGGCGCATGGCTTCCACATGGTGGGGCACTTTTTTCAAAAAAGATCGGCAAAGGCGCTCGGCCTTGAGGAGTTTTCCTTCGCTGAGGAGATCCGTTACAGACACCAGGGGTTTGGGAAGGCTCTCCAGTCGCGCCAGTTGGTGCCGCGTCGCAGAGGCCTCATCATGCTGCCGGGTCGCCTCAAGGAGTTCTGTCAGGCTTTTCCAGCTTGCAAGGAGCGCCGGATTATATTGCACCGCATCCCGGTACGCCTGAATGGCCTCCAGGGCGCGACCCTGGTCACGAAACAGATGTCCACGTTCCTGGAAAGCCCGCCCGTAATCCGGCGAACGACGAACAAGCGTTTCAAGCGTTTCCTTCGCCTTCTCATAGTGTTTCAGATAGCGCTGACATGCGGCAAGAAGGAACAGCGCCTGCTCATCCTCCGGGTCATGTGCCAGGACCTGATGCAATGACCTGGACGCATCCTCAAACCGGCGCGCCTTTATCAAGGCTTGCACCTCAATCACATCCAGTGACGATTTCTTCTCAAGTCCTGCCATTTCCATCTTACCCATGACAAACAAGGGCGCTGCCATTCAAGGACAGCACCCTTGTTCAATTTCTCAAGGCCTGGTTCAGATCCCTCTAGAAGTCGACCTGAAACCGAACGCCAACGGTCAGGGGCCGCATGACCGTGGTGCGCTCCCGATCGAAAACGAAATTGTTGCTCAGCTCCGCCCGCTCATCGTTGATATTGTTAACGTAGAGCTCTCCCATCCAGTTGTCCTTCGAAACACCAAAGCTCAGGTTTCCTGTGACGTAGCTGTCCAGCCCAATCTTGTTGATCTCGATAATGTCGCTCCAGGATGAACCGGAGAAAACGATTTGCGGCATAACATGGGCTATCATGCCATTGTCCAGGTCCCATTCATACCGAGCGCGGATGTTGCCTTGATAGTCAGGAGCGAAGGCGAGTTCTTCCCCCTTGATAACGTCATTGGTTGGCGTCAAAACATCAGTAATCTCGGTGTCGAGGAAAGAGTAGGCGCCCGATAAGGTCAATCCGGGTACAGTCGCCGGTGCCCAGGTGACCTCGCCTTCCAGGCCCTTGATTTCCGCATTAGCCGCATTGTCGGAGAAGAACAGATTGACAATGGAAGGATCAAAGATCGTCGTTTGGAGGCGCTCAACTTCTACAAAAAAGGCGTTGCCGTTGAAGCGGACCGTATTGTCAAACAGATCAAGTTTCCACCCCAGTTCGTAGTTCGTGATATCATCTGTATCAAGAACGAAGGGAACGACATAACCACCTGCACCCTGCGCCCCGCCGGGCCGGTTGAGAAGGCCTGGCCGAAAACCTTCAGAATAAGTCGCATAGAACAACATGTCCTGTGTCGGCGTCCAGGTTGCGGTCGCCTTATAAATCATGCCGTCTGTTTCAGCCTTGTCCGGTGCACTCAAAGCGTTGAAGATCTGGGTCGCCTGCGCGAGGCTGAGCGCCGGGTCAATCGCCTGAATATCGCCAATGCTCATACCTTTTGTATAAGTGGTATGACGCGAGGTGTCACAGGTCCCTCTGAAGGTGTATTCGCCATCTCCGTTGTAAAGATCATCGATGTCCGTGCCAAAGGCATCTGCATCGGGTTGAAAACCATTGCAGAAGGAAGAGTTGGCATTCCCCTCAAAGTCCACCTCAATGTCGTAGTAGCGCGCACCAAGGGTCATGGAGAAAACGTCCGGCACCACATCAAAAGTGACCTCGCCAAAATAGCCAAGTTGTTCATCGGTTCGTCTTACATCATTGCGGAAGATGACATCGGCGGGAAAGGGACCAGGGTCTGAATTATATCCCGCGGTAAAAGGATAGTTCGGGGAGAAGCCGGGCCATAGTATGGCATTGACAGAGCCAGGGTAGGTGAAGTCGTTGCGTTCCTTCACCGTTGAACTGCTATAAAAGCCCCCTGCAGTCGCCTTGACCCGGTACTCTTCAGGCGTGTTGAAACGAAGTTCGTGGGTGACAATTTTTGTATCTGTGATGGAATCGACAAATAGATTGGGGGCCTGGCAAGTTCCAGACGGCAAGCCGCCGGGATAGGATACAGACCCATCGCAGATATAATAAGGAAGATACTGGCCCACATAGAGATAGTCAGTGTAGTCGACGCGCTGTTCTGTTTCCCGATCCGTATAAGCGCCGGTATAGAGAACTTCCAGCTGCTGTAGCCGCCCTTCGAGGGTCCAGTTCACATTGTAGAAGGAATCGTCAAGGGTATCGGCTTCAAAGCGCTGGACTTCAAGGTCATCGAGTTCCGGGTCAACAAAGAACACCCCGTCTGCCTCTATATCCTGCTGCATAAACCCAAGATTGACGGACCAATCCGGGTTAATCTCATAGAGACCGCTGAGGCGGAACCCAATATATTTGGCGTCATTGAAGTCTTCCTCGACCAGAGCGGCATTATCCGCATCAAGAAAAGTCACTCCCGAGAGGTCCACACCGGACTGAAATCCGGCGCGCTGAGCTGAAACCGGGACGCCGTTAGCGCGAACTGTGCCAGCCGAACGGAATCTCGCAGACTCCGACGCATTGCGGGTGCCGGCAACATTATCGATATAGCCGCCTTGATTATCCACATAAACCACACCGCGAATCGCAATTTGATCCGAAACCGGAAGATTGAAAACCCCTTCAAAATTAGTGCTAACCTCGCCATCTTTGGTGAAGGACGTACCAAATTTGACTTTGCCTTCGCTTGCATCCAGATTCGGCTTATTGGTGATCAGGCGGATCGTACCTGCCTGGGAACTCGCGCCGAAGAGCGTACCCTGGGGGCCAGAAAGAACTTCAACACGCTCAATGTCGGCGGCGTAGATGTCCAGGTTTCGACCTGGTTGAGATACAGGCTGCTCGTCAAGATAGAGTGCCACGTTAGGAGCAAGACCTGCGACACCGGCTGTAGTCAGGTTTGGCGTCGTGGAAGCCAGGCCGCGAACATAAATAGTGCTTTGACCTGGACCGCTGCCGCCAGCCGTCACGCCTGGAAGCTGAATCAGATAATCTGTAAAAACACCAACGCCCAGCTCATCCAGCGTCCGCTCACCAAGTGCGGTCACCGCAACCGGAACACTCTGCATACTCGCCTTGCGCTTGGTTGCGGTAACGATGATTTCTTCGATCTGCGCACTCGCAGGCATGGCAAAGGCGGCGGCGAGCGCCACCGAAGAAACGCCGGTCAAAAGTCTGTTCACGTCAACTCCCCTCAATGTTCTGGTTAGGGAGGGGTCCTAGACAGATTCTTTCGAAAATGAAAGTAAATAGTTCAATATCCGCCCCATCTGTGATGGCAGATTTCTCACAACACAGATAAATATCAATATAATCAATATATTGACCGTATACATCCGTGAAGACAGCCAAATACTTCTTTCGATCAATGAAATGATTATTTCGAAGACTAGCGATACTCATTCTCGACCGCCCGCAGCGCCAGGGCCGCGCAGGCCTGCAAGATCGCTGCAATCCACAAGCTTGAGAACGCCAGAAAACAAAAGCTGCAAACCAAACTGCAAGCCGCTCTTCCAACGGCAAGGGAGGCAAAAGCTAATGTACTGTTTTCATGCGGGAAGTAAATGGTGCCCGGGGGCGGAATCGAAGCTGCTTAAAACGCCTGGCGTTTTGAGCTGAACCGACACACGGATTTTCAATCCGCCAGTCTGATTTTTTCGCATTCAATTTCAATGCATTATGTGAAACATATGTAAGTACTATGTAACTTGTTGGGAGGTATGCATTGAAGAGCTTAGCCTGCCAAATCGCAATATCAGAATATTTCCAAAATGACCGAGGAGTCGGCCTTTGGAACCTCTTTCATCTGGTTTCGAGCCTGTCTGTGGCAAACAAGGCGTCTCGACGTTTCAGGCTGTCCTCTGACCAGGTCTCGTTTGTGACGTAATACTCCTCAACGGCATAGTCATCCGGAGGCAGAACAACCCAAGGCTGCTTCGTTGACGTATAAATGTGAACATCTGGCGGCAACTGATCCGGAGCATCAAGCGTACCAACGCGAATGAAGCGGACGCTCTCCCCCATGGTGAGGTAATTGCTCCAGACAGCAACCTTGCATTTCGGACAGCGGGCAATGATCTGGCCCTCACCGCTCGGTGATGCGGTCATCAGTTCCTCGACATCACCCTGAAGCAGTTCCACCCGCTCTGCTTCAATCAGGGCGTTGAGAGCGAACGAAGCCCCCGTCTGCCTCTGACACCAGCGGCAGTGACAGCAATGAACAATAAGAGGGCTTGAACTCGCCTTGTACCGAACATAGCCGCAAGTACAGCCGCCTTCATGTGTTTCTGATTCTTTGTCCACGCTGAGTCTCCGTCCCCAATTCAAAATTGTAAAAACTCACTCTGGCGCAACTTTTGCTTCGATGGGAACCATAACATGAACCATCGGCGTATCATCCCACATGACATATGGGCCTCCGACATAGGGATTGCGCGGCAAGCTGGAAAGCATATCACGGTTGGGGAAGAGCATCATAAGATGTGGGCCGTCCTGCACCCATATGCCCCCGTCATTCGGATCAGTAGCCGCCGGATTGGCATTGTTCACCAGCGCATCGCCAGCAAGCATGTAGGATGTACCAATCACATCCGTTGAAAAGGGCGCGCCGGTGGCCGCAGCACTTAGCCAGTTCATCCAGACTTCATCATTGCACATCGGATGTTTGTCGCCCGGTATCAAAGGGACACCCGGCAGACAGACCCACCCATTTGTTCCCTCGCGCAAGATTGTGCCATCGGTGTCCATAAAGGTGGCTTTATCTGTAATATCCGACGGGGCCGCCGTAATTGACCGCGCGATCTTTTGCTCAACGCTCTCTTCGCTCTCTGCTGCACATGCTGAGGTTACAACAAATGCCAACAGGGTCGGAACGACATATTTCGCTGAAAAATTCTTTTGCCTGAACATCTGAACTATTCCTTCTTGGATTGATAACAAATTCCAGAATCAGGACAGCAAAATAGCGGGCAGCGGGCTGATTCCGGTCACCCCAGAGTAAAAGCTTGAGTTTGGGCAAGCTTGAAGAAACACTGAAGTTTTCATGGAGATATGATGAATTTTCAGGCATTTTCGGTTATAAAGACAGTATGAAGTATCTCTTTGACAAGTATTCCCTTGATCCTGAAAAGTTCGAACTCAGGGAAAATGGTGAATTGGTGGCCATTGAGCCCCAGGTCTTTAATTTGCTCAAACTTCTGGTCGAGAATCGGGACCGGATGGTTTCCAAAGACGAAATCATCACCGAAATCTGGAACGACAAAATTGTTTCTGATGCCTCTATTGCAAACAGGATCAAATTCGCCCGCAGTGCTGTAGGGGATGACGGCAACAGACAACGATCAATTCGTACCATTCATGGTCAGGGTTTCAGATTCGTGGCGAAAACGAATGTTGTCGCCAAGGATCACAATCCAGACTCCGGAGCTCAGGTTACATTCAAGAGTAAACCGCACTCCTCCATCAACCCGGTAAAGGAACACACACAAAGCAAGAAGCCATCAATCGCAATTTTGCCATTCCGGTTCCTGGGGCCTCCCGACCCAAAGAGAATTCTGGCAGAAGCCATTCCGCATGATCTCATACAGGCGCTCTCTCGCCTCAGATGGATTTTTGTAATCGCACGCGGGTCCGCGTTCCGTTTTCGCACTGCAGACCATGACCCGCAGGCCATAGGACAAGCCCTGGGTGTCCGTTACCTGTTAGCGGGGTCCGTGGAAAACCATGGGAACCAGCTGATCATTACGACCGAGTTATCTGATACCCAAACGGGTGGTGTTATCTGGGGCGAACAGTTCGCCGCAACCCGGGATGATGTACACCAGATCAGAATGGAAATCGTCGCCAGGGTTGTTTCCTCGCTCGAGGTCTACATTCCCCTCAATGAAGCGCTGGATGCACGATTATGCGTGTCCGAGAACCTGGACTCGTGGGCAAATTACCATCTCGGACTTCAGCACATGTATCGTTTTACGAAGAACGACAATCAAAAGGCGTCAAACTATTTCAGTCAGGCGACTGAGCAAGACCCGGGATTCGCTCGAGCCCATGCGGGATTGTCATTCACCAGTTTTCAATGTGCATTCCTGAGATACGGCAGCAAGCAGGAAGAAGATATACAGGATGCCCGCCGCTTTGCCGAACGCAGCATTGAGCTTGATTCCCTCGATCCATTTGCAAATTCCACAATGGGCCGCGCCTTGATGCTACAAGGGGATCTGGAAAGCAGCGCCCATTGGCTGGAGAACTCAATAACTCTGAGCCCAAACTATTCCCAGGGTTATTATTCCAGCGCTTTCTCTGACATGCTGGCCGGGAAAACCGACACATCGCTCCCCCACTTTGAGATGGCATTGGCCTTGAGTCCGCTCGACCCTTTTGTTTATGCAATGCATGCCGGCCGCTCGTTGTCATTCGTGATTGATGGCGATTACCAAAGTGCGGCAGAGGTAGGTGAGAAGGCGGCCCGGACGCCCGGGGCCCATTATATAGTCGACATGATCACCTTGATAGCGCTCTCCCTAAATCGGGACCAGGATAAAGCACGGATTTGGGCCGATAGAATCCGGACGCGCAGGCCTGATGCGAGCCAGGCTCTCTTCTTCGCGTCGTTTCCGTTCTCACATGTTGGCATCAAGGATAAGATATCTGAAGGGCTGGGGCGCTATGGATTCTGATACTGGCCGGCCCGAGGAATAGTGTGCTGAAATCACTCAAAATGCTCCCGCATTTTAAGTCGCTTGGAAATGTGAGGAGGGAGCGCGTTTCTTAAAAAACGCGCTGTGGTGCCCGGGGGCGGAATCGAAGCTGCTTAAAACGCCTGGCGTTTTGAGCTGAACCGACACACGGATTTTCAATCCGGGAGTCTGATATTTATACTTTCAATTTCAATGTCTTATAGAAAATATATGTAAGTACTATGTAACTTGTTGAGAAGTGTTCTTCAGCCAACACAGTTATCGGAGAACCCGATGATCGCATTGAGCGGCGTGCGCAGCGCGTGGTGCATGTTGGGCAGGAACCGGGTCCTGGCCTGGTCGGAGGGCTCGGCTTGTCCCCTGGCCCCGCGCCGTTATTGCTTAACGCGGGGGCGGACCTGATCGTCTCCGTGGAGTTTGCCAAGAGTGACATTTAATTCCGAAATGAAAAACAGATTATTTCCCACGGGCATTCAACCATTCTGTTGCCAATGCTTTGGCCTGGGATATTTGTTCATGAGACATATTCTCAATGAGGTAGCCGAGCGAGGCCTGCGAATAACCGTTGTCCCCGCAGGCCACGGAGATGGAGAGCCACTTGTGGGCTTGAACCTGGTCTCCTGGAACGCCGTCGCCTCTTATGTAATGTTCGCCCAGTTGATAAGCGGCTTTTGGATAGCACTGCTCGGCTGATTTGGTATACCACTCGATGGCCAGACGCTCTCGGTTTTCATAGGCCTCGTCCCGGTACTCAGCAGGCATATGCGACAATCCGATCAGGTTCGAGTCAAAGACAGCACCGAGCATATATTGTGCGCCGGCATGATTTTTTTGGGCGGCCAGGTAGTACCATTTCAGGGCTTCATCCCAATCCTGATTATCTTCGCTTCTGCCGTAATGCACCTCGGCGAGCTCGAACATCGCGTCGGAGAAACCTTGTTCTGCAAGTGGACCATATAACTTTATTGCCTGGGAGAGATTACGGGGTGTCCCTGTTCCGGAGGCATACATTCTTGCCACCGTAATGCGGGAAAGGACGCTGAGGTTTTTCGGTGCACTATCGCTCTCGGCAACGATCTTGTACCATTTGAAGGCTTGGCTATCATCCTTGGCTGTCGTGAGACCACTGGTGTAAATATAGCCGAGCTTGAACTGTGCTTCGGCCAGTCCTTGCTCGCCAGCCTTCTTGTACCACTTGATAGCTTTAGCGTGATCCTGGGGGCTGGCGAGACCATGTTCATATAGATGGGCCAGGACGCCTTGCGCAACTTTATCATTTCCCCTGGCTGCACGTGTGATCCACTTGAGTGCCTTGTCGGTGTCTTTGGGCGTGCCGACCCCGGCCAGATACATGGCCCCAAGATTGAGCTGCGCTTTTACATGCTTCTGCTTGGCAGCCTTTTCAAACCACATAAAGGCACTTTCGGAGTCTTGACCATCAGCCCACGCTTCTTCTTCAATAATCGTTTCAATGAGAAAATAGGTGTTCCCATCGTCCTGCTCGTTGGTTTGGATCAGCCAACTCACGACGCCGGGAAGCTCCACTGCCGTCCTCCACTGGCCCTGGGCATAAAGCAGGCCATAAAGATACTCGGTTTCAGCGTAGTGTTTCTCGCTTGCTCGCCGAAACCACTTCATGGCTTCGGTTATGTCAAAATGCCAACCATAGCCTGGGACAGCAGTGGAATAAACCAGACCCATTTCATGCAGGGCGGACGCGTTACCTTTTTCGGCTTTCCCCTTCAGCGTGGATAATCGTTCAAGCTCCTCACCCAGCATGCGGCTCAGGTTACCTTCGGCGCGAGCGACCTCCAGTGAGACACACGACACCATCAAAAATGCCGACAGAATGACAGCAGAAAAAAAAGTATTGAACGATATTTTCATTTTTTGCTTCCGGAAAGATCTGGGAGATTATTCGCTTGTTTCATCGGGGTCGTCCATTCTGGACCCGATGACAATCAATAAGCTAATCACGCCAATAGCAACTGCAAGCCAAAACCAAATGCGGGAGATTTTTCCCGGGGCATCATATCCTTGTGGTTTCAGTAGAATTTTCGATTCGTCAGAGATCGGTTTTATCGCATCAGAATAGGACCCATCCAGGCCCAGTGATCGAGAGACGATGTCATCACCACTATCCATTATCGGAATCATCACTTGTCCCGTAACGCGGATTGTCGCTGTTTCCCCGATCGAGTCACTCAAGTCAGGAATGGTAAATGCTAAATGCAGAGTGATCGGGTCGGTGTAGTCCGTCACCGATACACCCTTTACACTCCAGTCCGAGATGTCAATTGACTGGCTCCAGTCATCATCTTTAAATGAGGAGACCTCGACCGGAACAATATCCCCTGAGGACAGTACGATCTCACCTCTGAGGTCGAAGGCTTTGGAAAGTCCATTTACGGATTGGTGGTGCCCGGTGTTGCGGAGTTTCCATTCCTGATTTATTGGAACACAGAAATCCACATTTCGACATTCCTGCCAATTATTGTTCCACCAGATCCACGCGGCGGCGCAGACCGAGATTACCAACACAACAGTAGAAAACCATGATACTCTGGCTTCGTCTTCCGGCGTGAAGTCTTTATTTTGGTTGCTCATTTCCGCCCCCCAAGAACAAATCTGTTATAGCCAATGTCCAGACAAATCATGAATTATTCATTAAGGCTCTTTGGCTCCAAAGAGCGCACGCGCACTTCGTGCACGTGCTCGCTCCTACTGCCTGGCAGCGTGCTCAAAGCACACCCGAGAGGGGCCCCAACAATCCGACCTGCCCGAGGTTCAACTGTCCTGAGCCCACTCAAAATGCTCACGCATTTTAAGTCGCTTGCGAGTGGGAGGAGAAAGGCGCGTTTGCTCCCGCAAACGCTTAGTGGTGCCCGGGGGCGGAATCGAAACTGCTTAAAACGCACTGCGTTTTGAGCTGAACCGACACACGGATTTTCAATCCGTTGCTCTCGACTATTCGCGAATTATTTCAATGACTTAAGAGCCGTATATGTAAGTCATATGTAACCGGCTGGGAGAGCCCGACAGGCATGGCGGTTGATATTCCCACAATATTTGGGGAAACGTACTGTGCTCGCGAATGTCGCTCCGTTTTTTCAACAATAGCGAATATTTTCGTGTAATCGGGTCGCCAGGGCGGAGTTGGGGGCATCGGCTTCTAAATTACAAGGCAGCGTACCGGCATATCCCGTTAGCAGCAGACTAATGCCGAGAACCAGTTGCCCCCCCGCCGCTTCCCGGATCAAGGCAAACAAAGCCGCCGAGCCCTCCCTCAATGGCATAGGATGGCAGATTGGAGTTGCTTGAGCAGATTTTCCCATCTTCTGTGAAGACAATATCCCTCAAAAACGACACGCGCGTCGGCAATGGATAACTGACGAACTCCTCTGTTTCAGGATCAAAAGAAAAGATGCGATCTGACATATTGGAGGTGATCCAGACGAGTCCGGTTTCCGGATGCACATTAAGCGCATAGGGTGTCTCATATTCACCTGGTGCAAGAGTTGGCAGCGGGAAACTTCTGAATTCTTCTGTTTGAGGATCAAAACTCAAAAGAACGCCTGCATCGAACCCGGGAATCCACAAGGTGCCATCCGGAGAAAATCGTGGACGGCGCGGACCAACCTTTGGCGTATCAAATTCGCGGATTTCAAAGGTCTCGGGATCAATGCGCCCAATCCGGTGCGCGTTGAGTTTAACATACCAGATGCTGCCATCCCGCGGATTGACATCAATGCCGTACGGCATATTGAGAACGGCGCGCCCAAGACCTGCCCATCTGTGATGAGACAGAGTGATTGGCAGATTCTTTCGTGGAAACAGGGCGCCAACCTTGTTCATTGTCGGCAGGAAGGCGTCCGCAAGCCAGGCGCCAATGGTATTGGATGGCAGATCAAGAAGGTCGAGCCGGTTGGTGGCTGGATCAAACCTGCCAACCTGATTGGAAGCGGCAACCGTGAACCACAAGCGCCCTTGGAGATCTTTGCGGATCGTGTGCAAATACATTGAGTCCGCACCCACATTAAAGGTCTCAAAGGTATGGGTCTCAGGCGTATAAGCCATCAGCCGGGACGATAGAGAGTTGGTGATCCACAGACGACCGTCATCACCCTCAGCCATGCTGTGTGGGCCATGATTACCGGTAAATACGCCAATAGGCAGAGCAAGACCGGAGAATTTCCCACCCACAGGCAAATCAACAGATGGAAGCTTCACTTCATCCACCTGTCCGGTCTTGCGATCCAGTTCCCAGATAATGTCATGGCCTTCGTCAGCGCCATAGAGGCGGCCATCATGGCCTACATCCGCATCATGAATAAAGGACAGACCATCGCCGGCGACCCACTCTTCGATACGCGCCCGCGGCAGTGCGGCTGAAACATCAAACGTTTGAATGGCCCTGACAGGCTCACCGGTAAAGGTCTCATAGAGCCGATCCGTAATACTGGCCTTTTCATCATTCGTTACAAAGACCAGATAGCCTTCCATCCGATCAACGACCTCTTTCCAGTCTTCCTTGTTCCGGGGCTGACGGGTCAAGGAATTACCTATCTGATGACAGAAGTTACATTGACTTATGAAGGTCGCGCGGTCTGAGGGCTTCGACCAATAAATGGTTGCTGCATGTGCAGATGCGGTAAGGCTTTCAGAAAGATCTTCTGGCGTTGAAAGTTCAGTCGCTGTGAAATCGACCTCAAGTGTTTCACCATTTGAAGCCGTAACGCTGTGTTCAACATCCTCGAAATAGGGCGTACGCACCCGTATAGACAGGTCACCAACAAAAGTAACAGGCAGCGTATAAGTGCCATCAGGATAGCTGTAGGCGGTAATCCGCCGCGTCTCTTCCGAGTTGATCGCGGTGATCATGGCGCCGGAAATCGGCATTCCGCCTTTTGTGACAACCCTTCCTGCCAGGGTAGCGCTTTGAAGAGCCTCGTCGCCAGGTAGATGTAACTCGGGTTTCACGACTGTGGTTTCACCTTTGAGGATAACACTTCTGTGGCCAGTGAAATATCCGTTGGGGGCAAAGAGGGTTGCCAGGATAATCGCAACGCCAACAAACGTTATCGCCGTTGACCGTCTGGTCCTGAACAGATGTTCTCCGAGGACGGTTCTGATGCGTTCCGGCACACCGGGCTCCTTTGTCTTCCTATTTATTTCGCCTTGAGAGGACCCGTCATTTGTCATCCTGATATCCTTTTTCTGGTTCAATCGAAGTGCCGATTACGCGCCTTAATACAAGAAACCGGTTTCCCTGGCGATCTTCAAGACCAGCTTGCGCGCCAGCCCCGGAAACAACCTTTTGATAAGGGCCGTATCGGCTGCCTTGGGTCCGATAAACAACTGGCCTTTTCCTGTCATGACGGCCTTTACAATTCCCTCGCCAACAACCCGTGGATCACAGCCGTTCTGAATATAGTATTCTTGAATCTTTTTGAGATTCTCCCGGGGGAACTCTTTGGCAACACCCTTTTCGTTCGCCACTATTGGCGTATTGATTATTCCCGGATGCACACTGGTCACACCCACTGAAGTCTCTTCCAATTCCATATTGAGCACATCTGTTAATCCGTGGACCGCATATTTCGATGTTCCATAGGCAGACATATTGGGCAAGGGTGCCACAGAGGCCGTTGATGCAATATTCACCAGATGCCTATCCCCGCCCGCTTCAATCAATCGTGGCAGGAACGTGCGACATCCATTGACGACACCATAGAGATTGACATCCATCACTGCGCGAAAGGCATCCGGCGGCGTATCCAGAAAGGACCCGAAGAAACCAATACCGGCATTGTTTATCACCACATGCGGGACGCCTGCATCAGCGCAAACCCTTTCGGCAACCTCGTCAAAAGCCTGCGCGGCGCATACGTCAAGACTGTAGCTGTGGCAGACCCCTCCGTCGCCGAGAATCTTCTTCTCCAGGGGTGCCAACGCTTCCAGGTTCAAATCACTGGCCGCGATCAGAGCGCCCTGGTCCGCGAAAGCCAACGCGGTCGCCTGTCCAATCCCGGAGGCCGCCCCGGTAATAAAGACAAGCTTGCCCTTCAAATCCTTGATCGCCATATTTTTCTCCTTTGCCTGGGAGCGATCCTACTTTACGGTTCGTTTCAATAATTGACATATTACGCAGTATAATTGACATTTCATGCAGGCGGAAAATCCATCCACAGGATTTGTAATGAGCGTTGCCCTGACGGGTGCCGACGATCTGATTACATCACTCAATCAAAGTCCGGCGCTGATCGCCGAGAAGGCTGGGGTTCCGCGGGAAGCTCTATACGATCCCGAGATCCCCCTTCGAGGCGAATCCATTGGCGGCTTTTTGCATTTGGCCGAACGACGTTGTCGTTGCAGGAACTTCGGTTTGCTCCTGGCTGAAAGACAAAGCTGGTCTATTCTGGGTCCGGTTTGGCTGATCATAAGAAACTCTGAAACCATCGGGGAAGCTCTGGCAAAGCTTGAAGTCAACTTTTCATTTTACACAACGGCTGCTGCAATCGTCCTGGCGCAGGATGATGCATCAACAACGGCGGTGTGTTATGACACAAGCGCCGTTCACCTGACGGGGGAAATTCAGCTGATTGAATTGGGAATAGGGATCCTGGTTCAGGAACTAAAAACCTTGATCTCTTCAAACTGGCAACCGGCTATGGTCCAGTTTCGGCATCAGGAACCAACGGATAGTTCATTACACAGAGAAAAATTTGGCGATGGGTTGGCGTTTAGTCAGGACAGGAATGCAATTGTCTTTGACGCCGACACACTTCAAATGCCAATCCGCAGAGGAAAGTCCGTCGATGGCGACGTTCTGGCCCGGGCGCTGCGTCACAGTCCCCACAGCAATGTCGTCGGCATCGGCATTCGAACCGAAAGTGTCATCAGAGCCCTGCTTCCCCATGGCCAATGCTCCCTGAGCTCCGTCGCAACGGCCCTTGGTCAAAGCAAACGGTCACTTCAATCTCATTTATCGATGCAGGGAACAACTTTCCAGAGTATTTCTGATCGAGTGCGCATCGAACTGGCGCAAAAATACCTGTCCTATTCGGACCTGACAGTGGGCCAAATTGCAGAATTGTTGCAGTTCTCGGAGACAAGCTCTCTTACCAGGTTCTTCAAGACCCACCATGGGACGACCCCTCGCGCCTATCGAAAACAAACCCTGCCCAAACCGGAAGCCTGAGTGTGGACTGCCGGGGAAAGCAAAAAGGTACATACAGATCAGCCAACAGAAACACGCACTGTAACTCATTGTGTTTATTAGGAAATGATGCCCGGGGGCGGAATCGAACCACCGACACACGGATTTTCAATCCGCCAGCCTCATATTTTTCTATTCTATTTCAATGCCTTATTGGTCATATATGTAAGTACTATGTAACTGATTCAGAGGCATTTTTTTAAAGAGCTGAGTCTGCTTTGCCCGCAACACCGGACTGCTTTCTATATAACCGAAAAGGACGCCTGTTTACCCAAAGCGGTCGCGCTGCTCAAAGGACAAGTACCTCGTGGAAAATAAAAACCAATGACTTCGGACTTTGACCAACCTATTTCATCAAATGAAAAAGAGCGATGGTGGCGATGCCTCCCAGTATCAGAAATATCTGCACGAGCGTTTGCATTAAGCCAGTTCGACGATGCAGGTTTGGCACCAGATCGGCGATGGCAATATAAATGAAGCTGGCAGCAGAGAGCGCCAGAATGTAGGGTATAATCTCCATCATTGCCCCAAGAAAGAAGTATGCAATCACAGCCCCGGGCAAGGTTGTCAGTGATGACAGTGTATTGAACACCAAAGCCCGTTTTCTCGAGTAGCCATTTTCAAGAAGGATGGCAAAGTCACCCACTTCCTGAGGGACTTCATGGGCAACAACGGCCAGTGAAGCAACTATCCCCAACGGGATAGACGTGAGAAAGGCCGCAGCGATCACAAAACCATCAACGAAATTATGAAAGGCGTCGCCGATCAGAATGAGAGGTGCGACAGCCCCGTGTTCCTCGCACTCAATCTCATGGCAATGACGCCAGATCACCAGCTTTTCAAGCATGAAGAAGACGATAATACCGACGAGCAGGGTTCCGGACATTGCAGTTGCCGTTATCTCTTGCAAGCTATTTGGAATCATTCCGAGAAATGCAGCGCCCAGCAGAGTACCTGTGGCGTAGCTGAGCAAGGCTGGCAGCAGAGACTTCCTTATGCCTTCGGGAAAAAGAAGAAGCAATGCGGCTCCGGCAATCGCCCCGATGCTCCCCAGCACACTGAAAACGACAATCCAGACCAGCAGCATGGTAATTCTCCTTTGTGCCGGTGATGTTAGACGGTCGCTCTTGTCCTGGCCAGCAATAGGCATCCGGGGAAAGTTTTGTCTCTGTGACCTCTGCCATTTGCGATGTGCCAAGGATAGCCAGGGCAGTCTGAAATCAGTTCTACAGGAACCATATAGACAGCACTCGTTTTTCG
>JAUWTJ010000038.1 GCA_030614785.1 Alphaproteobacteria bacterium
GCTCCCAATACTGGTCGAAGATTGTCGAGTTTGGTCAGATGGCGGAGTTTGGCACCATCGACAAAGAGGACCTCGATCTGTTTCACATTACCGATTCCGTCGATGAAGCCTTTGACTGGCTGAAAGCGCAGCTCACCGAATGGGCCGTGGATAACCCGGGCGCGGGGCTGACGACCCAGGTTGAGGTGGTGGGGTCGCGGAAGGGGTGAGGTTGTTTAGGGTGAGGAAGAACCAGTAACGCTCGGCCACCTCACAAATGCGAAGACCCACACCGTCGCGTGACTGACCCACGGGATGAATGCCACCAATAGCCAGCCCCATAACCAGACGGAACTGAAGCCCGCATTCTTGACAAGTTTATGGCTTACAAACGCTATCAAAATGAAAGACGCGACTGACGATATAATGAGCGGCGTCAGCCCCATCCAAACCGATAGCGGAGGATTGCCGGTCTCGTACGCTGCCAAAACAATACCCAGGAACATCAAGCAAAACGGAACGGCTGCCAGCGGACCTGCACACAGAACCCCAAGCATTGGATTCAATCGTGCCCTCTTGAAAATACGGTACAAAGGCACGGTGTACAGCGCTACGTATAAGGCAAGAAGTTTCGCGAGAATCACACCTTTTCTCCCTTTCGCAATGTAAATGTGCCGTCACCTCGGTTGATAACTTTTTTGGGATTCATACCTGTTCCTCTTCGAGACTTGCAGGAAGCCGTCAATCCTACACAACCAGAGACGACATATCAATGGACGGGAAACACCTGACGAGCTACTGTTCGAAACAAAGTGTGGCGACTTGACCAGCACTGGAGAGAAACCACCAGCTAACGATGGAGCGTAGGGTGAAGTTTTTTGGATTTGTGCTTGCTTTGGTACCCCATGGCGTCTTCTTGGCCACAGTGATCTTCCTTTTGTCGCCGGACCTAAACACGGCAACACCTCCGCTCGGTCAATGGAGTGACTGGGTATTCTTGCCCATTGCATTTCTTGTAAGTTTGGTGTGGATGTCTGCTTTGGCTCTTGAGTACAAGTATTTGGTTCATCCCGACAAAGATGATCCAGAGCCCGATAATGGACTTGCTGCTCTGCCCAGGACTTACCGCGGGATCTGCAGACTCTCCATTGCCTTGGTCGCAACGATTGTGATTGCGGATGTAATCGCTTTAGGATTTATCTTTCTCGGTGTCTGGCCATGGCTGAATGTCGCACTTTGGCTTGTCAGCCACTATTTTGTGGGTCTGAAGTTAGGTGCCTTTCAAAACCACGACAACCGGTTCATCAGTACCTCCGGTGTTATTCGCCCGGTGATAGATCTAAACAGATCGTATTGATGAATCAGGTACTGAAATCACCGAAAAGCCTGTCGCGATCAGAGTAACAGGGGGCGCTTCTAATCTGAGCTGCTGACTACCTTTAATTCGCCAAGGCGGTCATAAATCTTGAATGCAAGTATCATCAGCTCACACCATATCCGCCAAAATACCAGAGATATTGGTGTTATGATGAGTATCTGAGCAATTCCGCCCAAGAAACTCTGCGTCATTGTGAATAGCCCTGTTCCCACTCCTCCGAGGAGGATTAATCCGCCGACGATGTAATACATGAACTGAATTATCTGAGGGGCTATCATCTTTTCGAAGTCCAGGAATGATCGAAACATTGTGTGCAATCCTTTGTGAACCATGATGTTCGCCAGCGTGCATCAAATCCCCATTCAAGTCACGAGATTTCGCGTTTCCTTTGCATTGATTCATAAAGAAGCCTCTATAGTTGTCATAACTCAATTCGGACGAGGGCGCTGGCGGCAGGGCACCAACTGTTACTTCAGATTTTCAATGATGATCGAAGTTTCACAATTTGTCTGGTGCGGTCGGAGCGGTGCTGAACCCACCGAAAAGTCTTCGTCTTTTCGGTCGCTTGGCAATGGGAGGAAAGAATGCGTTCGCTTAGGGGTGCAGATGAACGCATTCTGTGTTAGAATTCATCGTCCGCGTAATTGGGGAGGAGATCATGGTTGATTAACTCACGGAGATTACAATGTGGATCAGAAATATTCGACCTTCGACACCCCTGTCATTTGTCACTATACTGATAGGGGTGTGCAGTATCGCTGTAGTGAACCCCTCTGCAACGGCCGGTGTGATACACCAATACTGTGACAACATAGGTGTATGCGTTCAGACATGGACATTTGGTTCGACTGATCGTGGCGCTTATCAGCAGGACGGGTTATCGACAGTCGCCAATCAGAATTACCTCGTTGGATCACAGAGCGTTTCGCCGCCAGGTTCGTTCGATGTATGGCGTAACTTCTTTGTTTTCGACATCAACCAACAGGTGACGGTGTCAAGTTCAAGCAATCGTCTCATAGGAGAACTGCGGATCCGGTGGCCATCCGGCGGTGGCGGTCCGTATCCAGGCGGTACGTCCTACCATGTCTTTGATGTGCTTCACGGATTGTCGTTTGATCAGAAGATTGCGCTTACCGACGCCGTGATTGACGGTTCAGGCGGCATATCGGCCTATACCCGCCTGGGAGGCCAAATCCCGTTCCAGACTGACTTCGGGATCGCGAACACCTTCGCCCTGTTAGACGGCATCGTGACGCTCAATCTGCATGGAATTGCGGCGGTCGTAAACGCGCCTTCTACCGGGAACAACAATCGAGTTGTTTTTGGAGGTGTGCTCGAAGACATAAACGGCAACCTGATAAGCGGTATCGACCTGATTGCGTTTCTGGGTTCTGACATCTTCAATTGTCCGGAATGCGGCGCTGAGTTAATACTCGCAGAGGTTCCCCGTGGCATCAGTGTCCCCGAACCAGGCGTGCTCGGTTTATTCGGTATTGGCCTTGCGGGACTGGTTTTCGCCGGACACAAGCGACGACGGCAGTATTGAACAATAGAAATTGTCGTCCGGGGAGATGCCCTGAATTGGCCTGTGTCAGCCGGAAGTCCACCCTGTTGCTGGATCAAAATGTGCAGTGCTGAAATCACCGAAAAGTCTTTGCCTTTTCGGTCGCTTGGGAGTGGGAGGGTGGAGCGCGTTTGCTTTGCGTTGCAGCAGCGATAGCCTCCCTGCGCTCTTCGAGCTTCGGGAGACACTTGGCTCTAAATGACCTCCAGGTGGCCTGCCACCCGAAGCTCGAAGAGCGCAGGGTGGTGCGGATGGAGAGACACTGAACCCACCGAAAAGTCTTCGTCTTTTCGGTCGCTTGGGAATGGGAGGATGGAGCGCGTTTGCTTGCGCAAACGCTTATTGGTGCGGATGGAGAGACTCGAACTCTCACTTCCGAAGAAACCAGATTTTGAATCTGGCGCGTCTACCAGTTCCGCCACATCCGCACATATCCGACATTTGGTGCCAGAGCGGCGGCATCATAGAGGAGCGAGGCGCGGCGTCAAGCGGGGTTTTTTGTGCCCGCCCGACGAGATTTGGCAGATGGGCGAACGGCTGATATAGCCTTCTCCATGACCACACACCACGAACAGAGCACCACCGCGCTCCTGCTGGCCCTTGCCCACGAGATAGATGGGGAGATTTCCATCGGGGCGCTGGTTGACAGGCTGTCGGACCGGGGCTTTGGTCTGGTGCAGCTGATCCTTGCCCTGCCCGTCTGCATCCCCTTCCTGTGGGGCATTCCGCAGGCGGTCGCCGTGCCAATGCTCTTTATTGCGCTGCAAATTGTCATCGGGCGCCATGCGCTGTGGCTGCCAGCCGGGGCGCGGGCGAAGACGATTTCGCACGAGGCCATGCTCAACCTGGCGACCCGGGCGGGAAAATATGTTGGCTGGTTCGAGCGACTGGCGCGGCCACGCCTCGAGTTCCTGACGCGGGGGGTTCCGGAGCGGATCTTCGGGGCCTTGATGTCTGTCTTCTGCATCTCGATCATGGTGCCGCTGCCGGGCACCAATACGGTCCCCGGGATCGGCGTTGCGATCCAGTCGATCGGGTTCCTTGAGCGCGACGGGCTGCTTGTGCTTCTGGGCACCGCAATTGGGGCGATCTGGGTCGCGCTGCTCCTGTTTGTCGGGGCCGAAGTTGCCGACTTTTTGAAACAGCTCATTTCAGGTCTGCTATAGGTAGCCCCATGGAACATATGCGAAAACTCCTCCTTAAAGCATTCTGGCCGGAAGCGGCGATGATGCCGGTTCTTGTGGTTCTGGCCTCGGCCGCCACGCTGGCGACGGCGCACGGGTTCGAGCACATCGGGGGCTTGCGCCCCTGCGCGCTATGTCTTGAGCAACGCGGCGCCTATTGGGTCGCCATCGGATTTGGCGCCGCCGCCGCCCTGCTCTACCGTCAGGATGCTTTGAAAGAGACCATGGTGCCGCGCCTCCTCATCGCGGGTATGGCTCTGGCACTCGGTTATGGTGCATACCTTGCCGGATTTCATACGGGCGTTGAGGCCGGCTGGTGGGAAGGACCTGCAAGTTGCACCTCCACGGGTGTGCGCAGCCTTGAGGACATGCTTAAGGACACAGCTGGCGACATTGTGATGTGCGATGAGGTGCCCTGGGCCTTGTTTGGCATCTCCATAGCGGGCTATAATTTCCTTATTGCGCTGTCGCTGACGCTTTATTCGGCGACCGGATTTGTCAGGACGCTGCCAAAGCGCCACGAGTAAAGTGAAAGAGAGTTGAGACCCCGATGGCCCGTCGCCCGGATTTTAGAGAAAAGCCCAAACTGAAAAAGCTTGATCGCAGAGATATGAGCCTGAAGCGTCCCGGCCTGGCGACCGATCGGACCGGGGCTCAAACTTCGTCGAGCCCAAAGAAGCGGCGCCTGAATGAAATGCTGCGGGTTGATCATGCGGGCGAATATGGTGCGGTGCGGATCTATCAGGGGCAGATCGCGGTCCTGAAGGCGCGCAAACGGCGCGGCACGGCTGATGACGACATGCTGAAAACCATCCGGCATATGGAGGAACAGGAGCAAGAGCATCTTGCCGCCTTCAACAAGATCCTCAATGAGCGAAAAGTCCGCCCGACGGCGATGACGCCGGTGTGGCATGTCGCTGGCTATGCGCTTGGTGCGACCACGGCACTGATGGGCGAAAAGGCAGCGATGGCCTGCACCGCCGCCGTTGAGGAAGTCATCGAGGAACACTATCAGGATCAGCTTGATACTCTTGATGCGGATGAAGAAGAGCTGCACGCAGCGATCACGCAGTTTCGCGAAGACGAGCTTGCCCACCGCGACACGGCGCTGGACCACGGTGCCGAGGAAACGCCGGGTTACCGGGCACTTTCCGGCGCCATCAAGGCCGGCACCCGGCTGGCGATCCGGATTTCCGAGAGAATCTAGAGCGGTTTTGTTGCCTTGATTGAAAAGCTGAGCGGCATGCGCGGCCAGCCTTCGGGCAGGGTCCACATGCCGTCGGGGCGCTCGACCATGGCGGGCCACTGGTCATTGCAGGTAAAATCGTGTTCGTGAACGAACTCGATGACGAGACCTTTTTCGATCAGCAGGGTCACGATCCGTCCAAGCTCGAAGATCCATGAATGGGTGCGATTGTTGTTATAGCTCGTTTCACCCGTCGCATAGGAGCCGCCGCCGTCTTCGACAATTGGATCCTGCTTGTGAAAATAATCGTACAGGCCATAATAAACCGGCTTGTCGCGCGGAATACGCGTCTCGTCCTGATCGTCAAACAGCCAGATCAGGGGATGAATTTCTGCGATGTAGAAGGTGCCGCCCGGTTTGACAAAATTGGCAGCGACCTCCGCCCATCTTTCATGATCGGGCAGCCAGCCAAGCACACCCCATGATGTGAAGACAATATCGAACTGTTCATCCAGCGCCTTGTCGGCCTCCAGGATGTTGGCCTCGATGAAGCGGGCTTTGATGCCTGTTTTGGCGGCAATCTCCCGCGCGGCGACAATTGCTTCGGACGAGAAATCAAGGCCGGTCACCTTTGCGCCGTACATCGCAAGGGACAGCGTATCAAGACCGAAGTGGCATTGCATGTGGAGGAGCGATTTTCCCGTCAGATCACCAAGCTCGGCGCGTTCCAGAGTGAGCGGCCGGGGGTTTCCGGCCATGACATCTTTGGCGTGATAGAACGGCGAGGCGACGTGGGACGCGACGCGCTCATTCCACCACAAGCGATTGACTTCGGTTTGGTCGATTGGGGATTTGGTCATTGGGAACGTCCACTTTTATTCTGTCATTACCCCTCTCGGGTGTGCAAAGCACACCCTGCCGGGCAGGGCAAGCCTTGACCCGGTAATCCAGAAAGCCACGCACTGGAGACCCGGGTCAAGCCCGGGTATGACAAAAGAAAAGAAAGAAATACCAGGTAACCTACCGCGTCGGGATGGGCGTTCCGCTGCGGTAGTCGTAAAACCCGCGGCTGGTCTTGCGGCCGAGCCATCCGGCCTCGACGTATTTTACAAGCAGTGGACACGGACGATATTTGGTATCGGCCAGCCCCTCATAGAGCACCTGCATAATAGACAGACAGGTATCCAGGCCGATAAAGTCAGCCAGTTCCAGCGGCCCCATAGGATGGTGCGCGCCGAGCTTCATGGATTTGTCGATATTCTCAACCGTCCCGACGCCTTCATAAAGCGTATAGACCGCTTCATTGAGCATCGGCATCAGAATGCGGTTGACGATAAAGGCCGGGAAGTCTTCCGCGTTGGTTGGCTGTTTTCCGAGGCGCTGGACAAAAGTCAGGACCTCCTTGTAAGTCTCTTCGCCTGTCGCAATACCGCGAATGAGCTCGACCAGCTCCATCATTGGCGCCGGTTTCATGAAGTGAAGACCCATGAATTGTTCCGGGCGGTCCGTTGATGCGGCAAGGCGGGTGATGGAAATCGATGACGTATTGGATGCCAGGATCGCTTCGGGTTTGACGATTTCACACAGCGATGAAAAAATATCGCGCTTGACCGCTTCGTTTTCGATAGCCGCTTCTATCGCAAGGTCGATATCGGCAAGGTCAGCCAGGGTATCGGTCGGCTTGATATGGGCCAGGGCCGCTATTTCGTCGCCGGGAGAGATCGTTCCGCGAGCGACCTGACGGCCGAGATTTGCCTCGATGATGCCAAGCGCTGCGGCGGTTTTCTTGGGGTCAGCGTCAAACAAGCGCACGTCAAACCCGGCAAGTGCGCAAACATGGGCAATACCGTTGCCCATCTGGCCCGCGCCAACAATGCCGATCCGTTCAATTGTCATCGTTCACCCTCAAATTCCGCAAGCCTGCTCAGGCTCTGTCATACGCAAATACAAAAAAGCTGATCTTTACCGCCGTGCATTTCTCTCACAAAACCGGTTCCCACTTTTGTGAATGCCCTCTAAAGACCCAACTTCCCAAGTTCTTCTTCCAGTTCCGGAACCGCCTTGAAGAGATCTGCCACGAGGCCGTAGTCGGCAACCTGGAAGATCGGTGCTTCCTCGTCCTTGTTGATAGCAACAATGACTTTGGAATCCTTCATGCCGGCCAGATGCTGGATCGCGCCGGAAATTCCGACGGCAATGTAGAGATCCGGAGCGACGACCTTGCCGGTTTGGCCGACCTGGTAATCATTCGGCACAAAGCCCGCATCAACGGCCGCGCGCGAGGCGCCGACGGCAGCGCCGAGCTTGTCGGCAACCTTTTCGATGATGGCGAAGTTTTCGCCCGAGCCCATACCGCGGCCACCGGAGATGATGATCTTCGCGGCGGTAAGCTCGGGGCGTTCCGACACGGACAGGTCTTCAGAAACAAATTCTGTCAAGCCCGGGTTGTCGCCTGCGCCGATGGCTTCAACAGCCGCAGAGCCTGTTTCCTCGGCCGATTTGAACGCTGTCGTGCGAACCGTGATGACTTTTTTGGCGTCGCCTGATTTGACCTTTTGCATGGCGTTACCGGCATAGATCGGGCGCACGAAGGTATCAGAAGATTCAATCGCTGTAATTTCCGAGATCTGGGCAACGTCGAGCGCAGCCGCAACGCGCGGCATGAAGTTCTTGCCTGACGTGGAGGCCGGCGACAGGATTGCGTCATAGTCGCCTGCAAGGCCAACAATGAGCGCGGACATGTTTTCGGCTATTTGCTGCGCATAAAGCGCATCATCGGCCACCAGCACTTTGGCAACACCTGCGATTTTTGCGGCCGCTTCACCAACGCCGCCGCAGCCGGAGCCCGCGACAAGGACAATAACGTCGCCGCCAAATTCCTGCGCAGCCGTTACGGTCTTGTGGGTGGATTCTTTCAGATCAGAATTATCATGTTCTGCAATTACAAGAGTAGCCATTAGAAGGACCCCGCTTCGTTTTTCAATTTGTCGACAAGTTCAGCGACGGATTCCACAATGACGCCAGCCTGACGGGTTGGCGGCTCGGTGGTTTCGAGAACTTCGAGACGCGGGGTGATATCGACACCGTAATCTTCCGGTGTCTTTGCATCGATCGGCTTTTTCTTCGCCTTCATGATGTTGGGCAGCGACGCATAACGCGGCTCGTTGAGCCGCAGGTCAGACGTAATGACAGCCGGCATTTTGAGATTGATGGTCTGGAGACCACCATCAACTTCGCGGGTCACCGCGATGGTATCGCCTGCCGGTTCAATCTTTGAAGCAAAGGTGCCCTGCGCCCAGCCGAGCAGTTGTGCGAGCATCTGACCGGTCTGATTTGAATCATCGTCAATCGCCTGCTTGCCGACAATGACCAGATCCGGGTTTTCCTCGGCGACAATGGCCTTCAGGATCTTCGCAACCGCGATCGGCTCAACTGTATCATCTGTTTTGACCAGAATGCCGCGATCTGCGCCCATGGCAAGAGCAGTGCGGATAGTTTCCTGAGCCTGCTGGGGTCCGACAGAAATCGCAATGATCTCCGTTGCGGTCCCGGCTTCTTTCAGACGAATGGCCTCCTCGATGGATATTTCATCAAAGGGGTTCATGGACATTTTGACATTGGCGAGGTCGACCCCGCTGCCGTCTGGCTTGACGCGGATTTTGACATTATAATCGACGACCCGCTTGACGGGCACGAGAACTTTCATTGTTTGGCTGCTCCCAAAACTTCTTGTTTATGTTGCGGTGCGAAAAATAGTCTCGGGACGCCCAAGAGTCAACGCGAAGAACGTGCAAAAAACGGGCTGAATGCCGCAGTCGGGTTCAGGTTTTCAGAATTTGAACGTCAGCCGGGCGAAACCCGCTGAAAAGTCCCTGAAAACCCCCAGAAAACTCCGGGAAAACTCAGGGAAACCGGGCGTGATCTACAGGAGCGGCGCGGTTTCGCCATCGGCTAGATGATCGATGAAGGTCTCCAGAACCGTCGTCCACATGACGAAGTTATTGACCAGATTGCCTTCGGTGATCCCGTCGGTGAGGTTCATCGGGTATTCGACGTGAGCCTTGCCATCAGGGGTCACGTAGGCCTTGCCGAAAACCCAGGATTTGTTGAACTCGTTCATCCAGGTGGCGCTGGGATAGGCCTTGAGGTCAAAACTGGCGCGAAACTGCATTTTGGTGCAGCGCACGTCCGTCGAGGGCGCCGCCTTGCCCGCACATTCAACGCCCCGGACGATAAAGCGGATCTTGCCCTGGCGCACCAGGATCATCGGCTCGCCCTGAACGCCAGATGTGAGCGTCGTATCCAGATCGGCCGCGCCCAGCAGGGCCGCCATCTCGCGGGTTGAGATATCGCCGTAAAGCTTCGGGGCTTGCGCCATCGCAGCGGGTGCCACCAAAAACCAGGTGCCGACAACACAACATATTGATTTTACTGCGAAATTACCCATGAAATCCCCACTGTTCATCCTGCCTACACCCCGGCTGCGCAGCCAGTATACCTTATGGAAAGGGGGTGGAGCAAGGGAGCATGAAAACGGGTTGTATCAGGCCCGCGCTTCGAGCACCATATTGGTCGGTGTTTCGGTTGCCCGGCGTACAGCGGAGAATCCGGCTTGATTGAGAACCTCTGTCAGCTGCTTCTCGCCCGCCTGAGCGCCGAGGGCGAGCCCAACTTCCTGGGACCTGGACGTCGGAACACAGATTGTTGTCGAAAAGCCATAGAAAATTGCCGCGAGCACGTTGAGGTTCTCTCCAAGGCTGTCGGCGGCGGCTGGTTCGACCACCATGAAGGTGCCATCGGGTTTCAGAACTTCCTTGATGTGGGCAGCAGCACCAACCGGGTCCCCCATGTCGTGCAGGGCATCGAATATGCAAGCGAAATCAAAGTCACTTCCGGAGAATTCCTTGGCGCTCGATACATGGAATTCCACATTCCTGACACCGGCTCTTTTCGCCTTGGATCTTGCTTCATCAATAGAAGGGCCATGAAAGTCAATACCGTGAATTGTGGACTTTGGATAAGCCTGAGCCATCAAAATTGTCGAGGAGCCATGACCGCAGCCAACATCGGCAACCTTCGCGCCGGACTTGAGTTTCGCCTCAACACCGTCAAGGGCCGGTATCCAGTTTTCAACCAGATTGGCCGCATAGCCGGGTCTGAAGAACCTGTCGGTGCCGCAGAAACAACAGGGCAGATGATCCGACCAGGGACGCCCTTTACCGGTTTTGAATACATCAACAGCGGTTTCGTAACCTGCGTATTGCGCCACGATAGTCTCAAAGAAACCTTGCATACAGGTCGGCTCGCCTTCATGCGCGAACAGAGCCGCCTGTTCCGGGGATAAACTGAACGTGTCATCTGCGGCGTCATAGCCAACATATCCGGACGCCGCATTCGACGACAGCCATTCGCGCAGGTAACGCGGATCAATGCCGGACTTCTCCGACAAGGTTTTGTGGGTACACGGCCCGGCTTTTTCAAGAGCTTTATAAACCCCGGCCTGATCGCCGATATAGGCCATCAAGACACCTACAGCACCGCCAATGTCTCCCAGAACCTTGCCCTGCAATTCGGCAAACTTCGCCTCGTCAAATGATTGTTCACTCACGTGCATCTTCTCCTCTGAAAAAGTTGATATTTTTGACAGTCCTACAATAATTCCGAAAGCATCTTTGCAGCCCGAAAGGCGCCATCGGCTTCAACCGGGCAGCTGGCAACAGGTTTTTCCAACTCTTGCGCCATAGCGAGGGCGATATGATCCGGGCTGCTCTCATCAAAAATCATTTTTCGGCCCGCGCGATATTGGTCAAGGCGGTGGGCAACATGAAAGTTTTGCTCAAAGTGGTTTTTGAGCGGAAAATAGAGAAACGGTGTGCCTGCAGCGGCAAGCTCCATGGTGGTCGTGAGCCCACCCTGCACAAGGGCCAGATCGCAGGCCGCCAGATGGCGATCGAGGTCCGGCACAAAGGCGCGTGCCTCCACCCCGTCCGGCAGATCAAACTGCGCCGGGTCAAGACGCGGCCCGGTCACAAGGATCATCCGCAGTTCGGGGATATGACGTTTGGCAATAGGATAAGCCGCCAGGATACGCCGGATCAAAGTTCCACCAACGCCCGAGCCACCAACGGTAACGATGCAGACTTTTTCATCCTCGGCATACCCAAGCCGCGCCCGCAATTCACCTTTGACACCAAAACCAGAGGGATGTTCCCCCAGGACATAGCCGCAGAAATCAAAATGCTGTGGCACCCAGTCACGCATCGCCGGCAGATCCTTGCCGAAGCCATGCGGCACAATGTCTGCCGGGTTGCCGACGAAAATGGATCGGTCGCGCACGCCTGGATGATTTTCAACATGCTCGATCATCTCGGCATTATAGTCCGTCGTCAGAAAGGCTTCATGAGTCCCACCTTCAGGCATCGGGACATAGCCAACAAAATCGGTTAGCCAGGCCACCTGGGCTTTCTTGAGCTCAGGGTGTTCATGCCAATAGTGATCCACGTCCCAGGCTTCGTCGGCGATCACAAGGTCGTAAGCCTCCTGTTCAACGGCTTCCTGAAAGATCATGAAATTGGCAATCAGGATTTCATCCATATGTCGGATCGCCTGAAAGGCGTGCAAATCATGTTCGCCAGCCTCGCTCTCGATATGCGCGGATTCGTTGGCAAGCCTTACACTGGCCGGATGGATACGCTCGTCATTTGCCTTCAAAAACCGGGTCACCGGATCCTGGGACAGCCAGTCGACCTGAAGATCCGGGTGCAGCTTGCGCAACTCCCGTGTGATTGCAAGGTCGCGGCGAGCATGGCCGAGCCCGATAGGAGAAGAAAGATAGAGTGCCTTTGGACGACGAATTTTGCGTGGTGCCGTCTGCGGAACTTCTTTGTTGTCAGATCCGGGAACCCCCAGCTTGCGTGTCAGGAAATCACGCATCAATACATTTATTTTTGCTGGGATACGCGCCAACGGATTATGTCCGGCACCGGGAATAATTACTAATTCCCCCTGAGTTAGGCTCGCCACAATTTTTGAGTCCTCATCAGGAATTATTGCGTCATCATCGCCGTGGATTGCCAATACCGGACATTTAATGGACCTGTAAATTGATTCATCCAAAACAGGGTCAGCATCTTCGGGAGCAGCTCTCGCAGCAATGAGAACTTCGCCGCTGGTTTGCATCATCCACTTGATCCCATCTTCAATCTGCTTGGTCGAATGGGGTTCCGGAAAGATTTGATTTATAAAGAAGTCTGCATAATCGGGATAATTCTCACGCCAATAGTGCAGGTTTTGTTTCTCCCATCCCTGGGGCTTGTCAAATTTTCGGAAATAATCGGTTACTGACCTATGCTCGTGTGATGCAGCAAAAGGTGAAGCCGCACCCACCGTAATCATGGCAGTCACCCGGTCAGAATAGTAGGCCGCCAGCGCGGCGCAAACAGGACCCGAAGCTGATAGCCCAACCAGAATAGCCTTTTCTGTTTTGGTCTCATCCAGAACTGCAATTGCATCTTTCACAGAATCTACAAAGCGATAAGCTTCAGGATCTGTCGGACGATCCGACTGGCCATTGCCCCGGGGGTCATAGGTGATACAGCGAAAGTGATTGCTAAAAAAAGGGATCTGCGCTTTGTAGCCCCGCGAGTGAATTACAGGCCAGCACGGGACCAGAAAAAGGATCGTATGATCACCCTTGCCATAGACCTCGTAGTGAAGTTGAACGCCATCGCGATCAAGTGTGCCCTGTGTCGTGGGTTGCTTTGCACGCATTTCATTTCCCTTCGGCCTGGTCTGGTCTGGTCTGGCCTTCGGCAAGGCGGATGACGTCACCGAACCGGCGCAAGGCACGTCGGAGCGGGACCTTCCGATCTTCAAGCCCCAGTAGCAAAAACGCTTCCGCCCCGATGAAGGCACTGCCGACAAGCGCGGCGATGTCCTCAGGTTCAAAGGGGCCGATTGTGCCAAATGTCTGTTGTGCCCTGCGCGCGACCTGGGTCAAAAGGCCTTGCCATCCCGCCAGACCATCGCTTACGACCCGGCCGATGTCAGGGCTGGACCAGCCTGCCGCAGTCAGTTCATGGAGCACGCGCACATAGCCGGATGCCAGATCATCATCGAGATAATCACAGGCAAGATCCCATTGCTGCGAGATCTTCAGGCTCGCATCGCTGAACATGGCGTTCTGCCGTTCAAGCAACTGGCCGTCCATGTATTCATAGAGGGCCAGGATCATGCCTTCCTTGGAGCCGAAGTGATACTGGATCTGGCTCATGGGAGCACCGACGACGCCTGAGACAGCGCGGGTCGTGAGCCCCGCATAACCGCTATCGAGCAGAACCTGTTTTGCAGCCTCCAGAAGGCCGGTTCTTGTTTCCAGTGCTTTTTCGGCTGTGACGCGCGCCATTATTGATCCCTCATTCCAGATGAAGGGATCATATAATTCGTTCGAACGAATAAATCAAGAAAAAAGGAATGCCCGGAAACGCCAGCTTCGCAGGCGTGCTCTTAGCGGGTTTCGCCGGGAACCCACAATACGTCGTCAGCGCCGTCATTATTAGCGTGGCGGGCGGCGACGAAGAGGAAATCTGACAGGCGGTTGAGGTATTTGAAGGCCGCGTCCGAGACGGTCTCGGTCTCCATGAGTTCGCTGGTGATCCGCTCGGCACGCCGGGCGATAGTGCGTGCGACATGAAGATGGGCGGCGGCGGCGGACCCTGCAGGCAGGATAAAGGATGTGAGCGGGGCGATGGCGGCGTTCATTTGATCGATCTCGGCCTCGAGCCGACCCACCTGGGCCTCAATGATGCGCAAGGGCTCATAGCCCAGATCCTGATCAGTATCGGGCGTCGCGAGATCTGCGCCGAGGTCGAAGCAATCGTTCTGGATGCGCGACAGCATGTCGTCGAGCGGGCCATCGGTATAAAGCCGGGCCAGACCGATCATCGCGTTGGTCTCGTCCACTGTGCCATAGGCGGCAATGCGAAGGGCGTGCTTGGCGACCCGTTCCCCGGAGGCCAGCACGGTCGTGCCCTTGTCACCGGAGCGGGTGTAGATCTTGTTGAGTTTGACCATCGGGGACTTTCTAGCGCAGGACCATGATCAGGATGATGAGCGCGAAAGCCGCCAGATGCAGGCCGACGCGCCAGCGCATCAACCTGCCGGATTGCTCCCTGGCCGCGTCGCCGTTGCGGTTCATGGCAAGGAGCCCGAGCCCGAGCGAGGCCAGAACCGCCAGAAGCACGGCGGGCAGCGCAAACATTGTCAGAAATTCGACCATTGATCGATTGCCTCTCAGGTTGGATTTTCCTCTCTATAGCCGATATCGGCGTCCGGCCCAAGGGGAAAGCCGCTGGCGCGCCTGCCCGCAAGGAGTTGAAAGCCCGGCAGAACTGTGGATAGATGGTCAAAATAAACATCTGCCAGATCCCGCAAAGAACCCTCGAAGCTCTTTTGCGGGCTCTTACAAGAAGCAGGACCAACGGAGAAAACCCATATGGCCGAGATTTTCAAACCCTATGCGACACAAAAAGGCGATGAGATCGCTCTCACCGATGACTTTGGCGATCGGACGTGGGCGGATTATAATGCGCGTGTCAATCAGCTCATCGACGCCTTGCGCAAGGCAGGTCTCAAACCGGGCGCGCCTGTGGCCCTCCTGTCGGGCAATCGCCGCGAATACTATGAGACCCTGGGCGCGGTCAACCACGCCGGCTATATCGTGGTTCCGGTCAACTGGCACTTTGTCGGTGACGAAGTGCGCTACATGGTCGAGGATTCTGATGCCGAGGCCCTGATTGCCGATGCACGGTTTACCGATGTTGCCGTCACTTGCGGCAACCTTGCCAAACTCAAAATCAAGATCCTCATTGACGGGACCCCGCCGGAAGGCTTTGAAGACTATGATGCTTTGCTGGCCGCATCGTCTGCCGAGGAACCGGCAGATCAGGTTTCCGGCGGGATCATGTTTTATACTTCCGGCACAACAGGTCGCCCGAAAGGCGTTCGCAGCTCGGCCTTGAGCGTCGTCGGCGGTCCGATGGAGGGCATGCATGAGGTGGCCCAACTGATCGGCGCCACTCTTGGCGCGCCGGAGGGCGGGCGGTCGCTCCTATGCGGACCAGCCTATCACTCGGCGCAATGGGCGTTTTCCTGGATGCCGTTTATGGCGGGCAGCTCGATCATCATGCGGCACAAGTTTGACCCGGCAGAAACCCTTGAGCTGATCGATAAATACAAGATCACCAATTCTCACATGGTGCCGACGCAATTTGTCCGCTTGCTCAAGGCGAGGGACGGCGGCGACATTGGCGACAGCTTCGACGGCTCCAGTATCGCCATCATCTGGCACGGGGCGGCGCCATGCTCGCCGATGATCAAGAAGCAGATGATCGAATGGTGGGGACCGAAGATCACCGAATATTATGGCGGTACCGAGGGCGGCATCCTGAGCACGATCACGTCAGAAGAGTGGCTTGAGCGCCCGTCGAGCGTCGGCAAACCTGCCGAGGGCTACAAGGTCACCATCATTGACGACGACGGCAACGAGTGCCCGGTTGGCACTTCCGGCACGATCTACCAGGAAAACCTCGCCGGGACTGATTTTGAATATCACAACAAACCGGAAGAAACCGCCAAACGTCACCGCGGCAAGGCGAACCTGACGCTGGGTGACATCGGTTATGTTGATGAAGAGGGCTATCTTTATCTGACTGACCGCAAGATCGACATGATCATATCGGGCGGGGTCAACATTTATCCAGCCGAGATCGAGAGCGTACTGGTGGCTCATACTGCGGTAAAAGATGTCGCTGTCTTTGGCGTGCCGAACGACGAATTTGGTGAGGAGATCAAGGCGGTTGTCGAGCTTATCGATCCGGCTGGTGCCAGCGATGATATGACGACGAGCCTCGTTACCTATGCCCAGGAACATCTGGCAAAATACAAGGTGCCGCGAAGCTTTGATTATTCCGAAGACATGCCGCGCACACCGGCAGGCAAGCTGCTCAAACGGTTGCTGCGCGATCCTTACTGGGAAGGCAAGGACCGGTCTATCTAGACGCCGAATAACAATTACAAAAACAGTGGAGCAAACCATGAGCGAGCGGATCAGAGTTGAGATTGAAGACGGTGTTGCGGATGTGACCCTAACCCGAGGCGACAAGATGAATGCCCTCGACGGGCAAATGTTCAAGGCGCTGGTGGAGACCGGAGAACGGCTCAAGACCGAAAAAGGTTTGCGTGCTGTTGTGCTGTCCGGCGAAGGCCGCGCGTTTTGCGCCGGGCTCGACATGGGCAATTTTGCTGCCATGGGGAATGCGAAGCCAAAAGATGAGTCTGGCGGGAGCAAAGGCGATCCAACAGTCGATGCCGGTCTTGCCAAACGCACACGCGGCATTGTCAACGATCCACAATATGCCGCCTGGGTCTGGCACGAGGTGCCGGTGCCGGTCATTGCCGCGGTGCACGGGGTGGCGTTCGGCGGCGGCTTTCAGGTGATGCTCGGCGCCGACATGCGCTATGCGGCGCCGGAGACAAAACTTTGCGTCATGGAAATCAAATGGGGGCTGGTACCCGACATGGCCGGGACTGAACTGATGCGCCATCTGGTGGGCGATGATGTGATCCGGGAGCTGAGTTATACGGGCCGCATTTTCCTGTCCGAAGAGGGCCGCGATCTGGGCCTCATCACGCGGATCTGCGATGATCCGAAAGCCGCGGCGATGGAAACCGCTCGCGAGATCGCCTCAAAGAACCCCGATGCGATCCGCGCCATGAAGCGGATGTATAATGCGCTACCAAATATCGACGTCGCGGCGCGCTTCATGAACGAGAGCGTTGAACAAGCCAAGCTCATCGGCTCGCCCAACCAGATCGAGGCCGTCATGAGCCAGATGGAAAAACGCCCTGCCACCTTCAAGGATTGACGCCCATGCTTCTAATTTACAAAGGGGTCGTGCACCCCTGGCTCTGCGACATCATGGGTCACATGACGACGCGCAATTATCTCGCCATGTTCGATGATGCGAGCTATCACATGATCCACGAGACTTTTGGGTGGTCTGGTGGTGAAGGCGGCGACCGCCAGAACGGCTGGGTCGATGTGCGCCAGGTCATCGAGTACAAGGATGAGCTGAAGGCTGGAGACCTGACCGAGGTCAAGGGCGCCATGAAAAAGATCGGCACGAAGTCGGTCACCTATTACTACGAGCTCTACAATACCCGCACGGGAAATCTCTCGGCGACGCTTGAGACGACATCGGTCTATTTCGACCTGGTAGAACGGATCGGTATTCCGCTGACGGAGGAGATGCGGGCGGGCGCAGAGAAGTATCTGGTTGAGGGGTGAGGAACTTTCAACACATTTCCCTGTCATCCTCGGATGACAAGAGTGGGCTATTGCGCCTCTCGTCTCTCACGCTCCCTTTGCGCCATCAATTCCTTTGACGGGAACGGTGCTGTGCGCTCGCCCTTGACCTGAATGAACCGCGGCGCAACCTGGTCGAGAGCGACAGCGGTCATGGTGCCAAACAGACAGGCGCCGGTGTCAACGTTGATCCGGTTGGGTCTGGATTCCGGATCGCGGTTCGTTGTGTGACCATGGACAATGACCCGACCGTGATCGAGCTCGCTTTCCGTGAAATCGCTGCGGATCCACAAGGCATCGCGCTCCATTTGGGCTTCCAGATGGATACCGGGCCTGACACCGGCATGGACGAACATATAGCCCTCTTCAAAATGCCAATGTGGCAGGGTGTTGATCCAGTCGATATGATCCCCCGGGATCGCCGCCAGAGCTTCTTTCACGTTGCCGCCGCTGGCCAGGATCGCAACAAGCTCTTCAAGCACAACGCCGTAGGATTCCAGTGTCTCCTTGCCGCCAACAAAATCACGCCGCCAGCTTTCCGCACGCTCGAGGGTTGGCTCTTCAAGGAAATCAAGAAACATCTGTTCGTGATTGCCGCGCAGGCAGATGGTCTCAAAACCGTCGATGCCCTGCATGACCAGATCAATCACGCCGCGTGAATGCAGACCGCGATCCACATAGTCGCCGATGAAGATGAGCTTGTGGTCCCCGCTCGATTGCCTGTGCGCGTCCCAGCGGATCTCGTCGAGAAGCTCCTTGAGCAGCGGCAATTCGCCGTGAATATCGCCGATGGCATAAATCACGTCAGATCCATTCTTGGCTGTCCCCTCTGGCCAATGTTATCGCCGCTCACGGTTCCGGCTGTCCTTATAGGCAATGCCTGGCACGTTAGTCGAGCGTACACTAACAAGGTGCGTTTATAACAGGGTGCGTTTATAACAGGGTGCGTTTATGAGGTAGAATTGGGATCATCCCGGCAAGTCTGACCGCCCCGCAGCACGCAGTCAATCTCCTGCGACGGTGCCCTCCACGGTCAATCTGCTTGATAAGCTTTCTTAATATAAATCGTGATACCATACAAACCGCCCGTCATGGAGACATAATACCTCTCGTCGAAACGACCGATTGGTCAACCAGAATCAGGAGACTGCAGCCCAATGCCCCCAAGACGGCTCTTGACCCTCTGGCACCCTCAGGTCGTATGTGGCTTTGCGGTGTTAGCCATTGTTGCAAGCTCCTTCCTCACCTTTATCTATCTGAAGCATCATGCACATGACGCTCTCGACAAGTCCTTGCAGACGGTCCTCGACACTACATCTGAAGCCATTGCTCACTGGTCCGGGGCGCAAAAAATCACTGTTCAAGCCTGGGCGCAAAACCCTGCTGTTAACTCTCTTTCTACCGACCTGCTCTCAATTGGCACACAGGCCGAGGCGCTGATCTTTGCGCCTGCCCAACAGAAATTGAAAAGCTTCTTTGAACCTGTGACCGAAGCTGCAGCCTTCGAAGGATACTTCATTGTCAACAGGGATAACATCAACATTGCCTCGAGCAGAAGCGAGAATATTGGAATAGAAAACATCTTGAGTGACCGCGACAGATTTCTGGATCGGGCGTGGTCCGGTGAAACAATTATCAGCCCTCCGCTGATATCCGATGTGCCTCTGCCGGATTTATCAGGACGACTTCAACAACATCGCATTACAATGCTTGTCGTCTCTCCACTCATCGATGAACATGAGCAGGTCCACGCCCTCCTGATGCTGAGGCTTAATCCGCTCCATACGTTTACATCCATATTGAGAATGGGGCGAATTGGCGAAAGCGGCGAAACCTACGCTATCGACGCGACTGGACGTCTCGCCAGCGAAAGTCGCTTCAATGAACAGCTGGAGATGGCTGGCCTCATCAAGGCAGGGGAAACGCCGGTGATGAATATCCGAATCACTGACCCCGGGGGCAACCTTCTGAACACGGATATTGAAGCACTGTCTGAAGAGCCGCGACCCCTGACTCATATGGCAAGGCTTGCCATAAAGGAACGCAAGCCAGGGTCCCGGCTGGACAGCTACAAGAACTACCGCGGGGTCGATGTCATCGGGGCCTGGGTATGGAATGAGGAACTTCA
Organism: Alphaproteobacteria bacterium; assembly: GCA_030614785.1. Classification (GTDB taxonomy): domain Bacteria; phylum Pseudomonadota; class Alphaproteobacteria; order M2410; family M2410; genus JAUWTJ01. The sequence continues at coordinate 19,784 of JAUWTJ010000038.1, forward strand.
AATCGGAATAGCCACAGAACTCGACAGTGAAGAGGCTTATGCGGGTTTGCGAAACACCGGCTGGTTTATCCTGGGGAGCGCGGTATTGCTGAGTTTTCTCAGCCTTCTGGTGCTGCGTTCCCATCTGACTGTTCGCAGACATGCAGAAGAGGCAATCCAACTGGCCGTCAAGGCGATTGATGCGGATCGCCTGAAGTCCGAATTTCTTGCCAATATGAGCCATGAAATCAGAACGCCGATGAACGGTGTCCTCGGGATGCTGGAGATCCTTCAAGACATGGAATTGCCGGAGAAAGCAAAAAAATATACCGGAGTCGCCTATCAATCAGCTGATGATCTGCTGAAAATTCTCAATGACATCCTGGATTACAGCAGACTGGAAAGTGGCAGGGTCAATCTGGAGCACGTTTCGTTTTGTCCGAAATCAATTGTCGCAGACCTCATTCCTGTCCTCCGACCAGAAGCAGACAGAAAAAACATCACTCTCAGCGCGACGTTTGGACCCGACCTGCCAGCACAAATTTCGGGAGATCCGGGACGTCTTCGTCAAGTCCTGACCAACCTCATTCACAACGGCATCAAGTTTACTGATCAAGGCGCGGTTGAAATCAAGGTTTCGCAAATAAGCGCGCAACAAGTGCCAGTAGAGCTGCAATTTGAAATTCACGATACTGGCCCGGGCATTCCGGCGGACGCCCTGCCAATGATGTTCGAGCGCTTTCACCAGGCCGATCTTTCATCAACAAAGGAATTTGGTGGTGCCGGTCTTGGTCTTGCCATTTGCCAACAGCTCTCCGATCTGATGGGTGGAACACTCCAGGCCAAATCTGCTGTGGGCCAAGGGAGTTGCTTTACACTCACTTTGCCGATGTCTGGCTCAGGTTCCGCTCGCGCTGTATAGCATCAACGGCACAGGTCAGATCCATTCGCCCGTGGTGGGTGCCATATCAACCCCTTCAGCATCGCCCGTATTCACGGTGCCAGCAGGCTCGAGCACCAGGATCTGACACTCCGCCGCTGCGTGCGGTGCGTGCTCCACGCCTTTGGGGACAACATAGAGCTCGCCTTCGCCAAGCTCAATGGTCTCCTCGCCGCCCCCGGCGCGTATGTCGATGGAGAGTTTGCCCGTCACAACGAGGAACAGCTCGTCGGTCTCCTCGTGAGCATGCCATGGGAACCGGCCCTCCACCTTTGCCAGTTTGACGTGATAGTCGTTCAGGCTGGCCACGATTTTGGGCGACCAATGCTCGGAGAAGCTGGCGAGTTTTTCGGCAATGTTGATGGCGGTCATGAAAGGCGCTCCCGATTAAAGACGCGCCCATTCAAGCACTAGTTCCGCTCGCCCTCAAGCAATCGCCTTGCGATGACCTGGGCCTGAATTTCGGCGGCGCCTTCGAAGATGTTGAGGATGCGGGCGTCGCAGAGGACGCGGGAGACCGGATATTCGAGCGCAAAACCGTTGCCGCCGTGGATCTGGAGGGCGTTGTCGGCGGCGGCCCAGGCGACGCGGGCGCCCAGAAGCTTGGCCATGCCGGCCTCGAGGTCGCAGCGTTTGCCCTCGTCCTTGGAGCGGGCGGAGAAATAGGTGAGCTGGCGGGCGACCATGATCTCGACGACCATCATCACCAGCTTGTTGCGCACGCGCGGGAAGTGGAAGATCGGTTTGCCAAATTGCTGGCGATCCTGGGCATATTTCAAGCCAAGCTCGAGGGCCGACTGGGCAACGCCGATGGCGCGGGCCGCCGTCTGGATGCGGGCTGATTCAAAGGTTCGCATCAATTGCTTGAAGCCCTGGCCCTCTTCGCCGCCGAGCAGGTTTTCGGCCTTCACTTCAAACTCGTCAAAGCCGAGCTCATATTCCTTCATACCGCGATAGCCAAGCACTTCGATCTCGCCGCCGGTCATGCCGTCCGAGGGGAACGGGTTATCGTCATCCTCGCTGCGGGTCTTTTCGGCGAGCAGCATGGAAAGGCCCTTGTAGCCGGGCTCATCAGACGTCCGTGCAAGGAGGGTCATGACGTCGGTGCGGGCGGCGTGGGTGATCCAGGTCTTGTTGCCGGTCACCTTGTAGACGTCGCCGTCTTTTTTGGCGCGGGTCCTGAGCGAGCCCAGGTCCGAGCCGGTGTTGGGTTCAGTGAAGACGGCTGTTGGCAGAACCTCGCCGGAGGCCAGCTTTGGCAGCCAGTGGTTCTTTTGCTCCTGCGTACCGCCGCCAAGAATAAGCTCGGCGGCAATTTCGGAGCGGGTGCCGAGGGAGCCAACGCCGATATAGCCACGCGACAGTTCCTCGGAGACGACGCACATGGCGGTCTTGCCCATGCCGAGGCCGCCGTATTCTTCGGGGATGGTGAGGCCGAAGACGCCGAGATCGCTCATCTGCCCGACCACATCCATCGGGATAAAATCGTCGTTGAGGTGCCACTGGTGAGCCGGTTCAACGATCTTTTCGTCAGCGAAACGACGGAACTGGTCGCGGACCATGTCGAGGGTCTCATCAAGGCCGGTGTTGCCGAAGGTGGAAGATCCCGCCTGCTCCTCGATATGGAGGGCGATTTTTGAGCGCACCTGCTGGGTGAAGCCTTGCGTGACCAGGGTCTGGATCGCCGGGGTGCCCATCAGGGCCAGTTCCTCGCCGGTCAGCCCCATATCCATGAGGCGGATAATCTCGCCCTGGCTCATGGGAATGCCGCCGCCGATCTGCGCGATATATTCGGCGTAGGCCGCCTGCAGGATCAGCGCCTCTAGTTCGCCGTAGCGCCCTTCTGCCTCGAGCGCCTTTGCCCAACCGAGCATTTCGCGCAAGGCTTCGACATAGGTTGCGATCCAGGCAAAGCCGTGGGTGATATTCTGGTTCTGCTCGACCAGCGGAACGGCAATCTTTCCGTCTACGGAGACCAGTGCGGTGACATGGGCCTTGGCTTTTTCAAGCAGGGTGTCGAGCGTGCCGAGGGCGCTGTCGCACAGGGCGAACAAATTATCGAGCAGAGGAGCGGTCATGAATTTGTCTCCGGTATTGCCCTTCTCCCTCCGGGAGAAGGTGTCGCATTGCGACGGATGAGGGGCGATGTTGCCGCACATTGAATGTGTTGAGAGGGCGATCCCTCACCCGCCCTTCGGGCACCCTCTCCCGGAGGGAGAGGGACTAACATTGCAATACTAGCTGTTACCGACTTCGATTGCGTCTTCGATGGTGCGGAGGCCCGGCACCTTGGCGGAGACCAGCACAGCCATATTGCCCGGCAGATGCTTGTTGTGATGCATCTTGGTGTGGGCCTTGGCTATATCATCCCATGCAAAGACTTCCGACATACACGGATCAATGCGGCGCTCGATGACCAGCTTGTTGGCCTGTGCCGCCTGTTTCAGATTGGCAAAGTGGGACCCTTGCACACGCTTCTGGCGCATCCACAGGAAGCGCGCATCCATGGTGAGGTTGTAGCCCGTGGTCCCGGCGCAAATGACGACCATGCCGCCGTTCTTCACGACATTGACCGAGACCGGGAAGGTTTGCTCGCCGGGGTGTTCAAAAACACAATCAACGTTATTGCCTTTACCGGTGATGTTCCAGATGGCTTTGCCGAACTTGCGAACCTCGCCCATATATTCAGCGAAGCCCTCGCCATTGACTTCAGGCAGTTGACCCCAACAATTGTAATCCTTGCGATTAAGAACAGCCTTGGCGCCCATGGAGAGGACAAAATCGCGTTTGTCGTCATTGGACACCACACCGATGGCGTTGGCGCCGGAAACCGCACAAAGCTGAGTCGCGAAAGAACCAAGGCCGCCAGAGGCACCCCAGACCAGAACATTGTGGCCAGGGCGCAGGATATGCGGGCGATGGCCGAACAGCATCCGGTAGGCGGTCGCCAGCGTCAGCACGTAGCAGCCTGATTCTTCCCAGGTGAGATGCTGCGGGCGCGGCATCAGCTGCTGCGCCTGAACGCGGGTAAACTGGGCAAAGGAGCCATCCGGCGTCTCATAACCCCAGATCCGCTGGGAGGGCGAGAACATCGGATCGCCGCCGTTACATTCCTCGTCGTCACCGTCATCCTGATTGCAGTGCACAACGACCTCGTCACCGACCTTCCAGCGGGTGACTTTCGAGCCCACAGCGTAGACAACCCCTGAGGCGTCGGAGCCGGCAACGTGGTAATCCTGCTTGTGGATATCGAACGGCGAAACCGGCGTGCCGAGAGCGGCCCAGACGCCGTTGTAATTGACCCCGGCGGCCATCACCAGAACCAGCACCTCGTGGCTGTCGATTGTCGGCGTCGGCACGACCTCGACCTGCATCGCATCCTCAGGCTCACCATGGCGTTCGCGGCGGATCGCCCAGGCGTACATGTTCTTTGGCACATGGCCGAGCGGCGGGATTTCACCAACCTCGTAGAGGTCCTTGAGATTTGCTGGCGCCGGGCTTTTGGCGTCCGCGACGGTATCCGTGGTGGTCATGCTTCTTCCTCGTTATTATCGTCTGTGGTATCACCGCCGGAGACGGGAAATCCGCCCCCAAATGTGTGGTCCACAATTTTTCAGGATTTTTGGCGATGACGGCGTGTTATGCAAGGTTTTTTTGCAATGCAGCATAAAGTAATATAGTTTCGCCGCCAGGGTTTCTGGCGCAATAAAAGGTAAATCCTGATGATTCCGCGCATTGTACCCGATTGTTTCGGGTCTGAAACGATAAAAAGAAAAACAGGAAAGAGCGTTTGAGCATGAGTGAGAACAACAAGGACCGGACGAAAGATCGGCCGTGGATTTTCAGGACCTATTCGGGGCATTCCACCGCAAAGGCGTCCAACGAGCTCTACCGGACCAATCTGGCCAAGGGACAGACCGGGCTTTCCATCGCTTTCGATCTGCCGACGCAGACGGGATATGACTCAGACCACGTGCTGGCGCGCGGCGAGGTTGGCAAGGTCGGTGTGCCGATTTCTCATGTCGGCGACATGAAGGCGCTGTTCGAGAACATCCCCATCGAACAGATGAACACATCGATGACCATCAATGCCACGGCCCCATGGTTGTTGGCGCTCTATATTGCCGCGGCAGAAGATCAGGGTGCGGATCGCTCAAAGCTCCAGGGCACGACACAAAATGATATTGTGAAAGAATACCTGTCGCGCGGCACCTATGTCTTCCCGCCTGCGCCATCACTGAAACTGACCACCGATGTCATTGCCTTTACCTACCGCGAACTGCCGAAATGGAACCCGGTCAATATTTGCTCCTATCATTTGCAGGAAGCCGGCGCGACACCGGTGCAGGAACTTTCCTTTGCGCTGGCAACAGCGATTGCGGTGCTTGATACCGTGAAGGCCTCGGGCCAGGTGCCGCAAGAAGATTTCGCAGGCGTGGTTGGCCGCATCTCTTTCTTTGTCAACGCAGGCCTCAGGTTCATCACCGAGATCGCCAAGATGCGCGCCTTTGTCGATCTGTGGGATGAAATTTGCCAGCAAAGATATGGCGTGGAAGACCCCAAGATGCGGCGCTTCCGCTACGGTGTTCAGGTCAATTCGCTCGGGCTCACCGAGCAGCAGCCGGAGAACAATGCGACCCGCATCCTGCTTGAAATGCTGGCCGTTGTGCTGTCCAAGGACGCGCGGGCCCGGGCCGTGCAGCTGCCGACATGGAACGAGGCGCTTGGTCTGCCACGGCCCTGGGACCAGCAGTGGTCGCTGCGCACACAGCAGATCATGGCGATGGAAACCGACCTGCTTGAATATGACGATATCTTCAACGGCTCCCATGTCATGAATGCAAAGGTTGAAAGCCTGAAGGAAGAAGCAAAGGCCGAGCTTGCAAAGATCGAAGCCATGGGCGGCGCCGTTGAAGCGCTCGACACGAGCTATCTGAAAGCAGCGCTGGTGCGCTCCAATACGGCGCGGCTGAAAAAAATCGAGTCCGGCGAGCAAACTGTTGTGGGTGTTAATGCGTTTCAGGAAACCGCTGCGTCGCCGCTGGCCAATTCGTCAGACGGCGGTATTTTTACCGTGCCAGAAAGTGTTGAGTTTGAGCAGATCGCACGGCTTAATGAATGGCGCCAGAAGCGAGATGCAAAGGCTGTCACAGCAGCGCTGGTCGAACTTCAGGCGGCAGCAAAAGAAGGCCGCAATGTCATGGAGGCTTCGATCGAGGCCGCCCGAGCCGGTGTGACCACCGGCGAATGGGGCACGGCGCTGAGAGAAATCTACGGCGAATACCGCGCGCCGACCGGCGTCATTATTGACGAAGACATGAAGGCCGAAGAGCTCGCCGAAGTGCGCGCGAAGGTCGACAAGGTCTCCAAAAAACTCGGCCAGCGTCTCAAGCTGCTCGTCGGCAAACCGGGTCTCGACGGTCATTCAAATGGCGCCGAGCAAATCGCCGTGCGGGCCGGAGACGTCGGCATGGCCGTGGTCTATGACGGCATCCGCCTGACGCCGGAAGAACTTGTCGCCTCGGCCAAAAAAGAAGGCGTCAACGCCATCGGTATCTCGATCCTGTCCGGCAGTCACGTCCCCCTGATGCGCGACCTGATGGGGCGCCTGCGCACCGAAGGGCTCGACCATCTGCCTGTTGTGGTTGGCGGCATCATCCCCGATGAGGACCGCCTGGTGCTCAAGCAAATGGGCGTCACGGCGGTGTTCACACCGAAGGACTATCAGCTGACGCAAATCATGGGCGAGATTGTCGATCTGGTGGATAAGGGGTAGAAAATAGGGTATTTACTGCAAAACTGGCCAAGGTTTAGGCGCGTCAATTTCCCTAAACACCTCAAATAAACTGCGAGCTCTGACCAAGCGTCCATTATCTGACTTTTCTGGTTTTCGCCGTTCAGTCTCACCCCAAGGGTCCGGATATCCCTCGCGGCCAAGAAACACAGCTGTTGCCAATAGCTCTAGCTCAACAGCGTCAACATCGGCAGCCAATCTTAGGAGCTTGTGTTGGTTTTCATCGACCTCTTTGGACACAAAATTGTTCGTTGAATAAATTGAATACGTCCCACCCCATGTGGTTCGACTTTTGCTTTCACTCAGCAAACCCAGCAGACCTGCATACTTTGTTGCAGTTGCAAGTTCCTCGCTAAATGGGCCGTAATGCTTATAGGCAAAAGTGAAATCCTCTATATATCCCGCGGATTGCAACAGATAGACGATCTTCTGTAATCGCGTACGCCCTACGACTTGACCGCCTGCTGCGGAGATAATGGAAGCAACTTTTGCGGCATTAGTCCTCAACATGATGCTAGCTCCCCTTTTACAATTCCTTCGACGGCGTCTCTCGCCTCCGAATCGTTTTCAGAAACATACGCCCTGAAAACCTTGAACGACTTTAACCCTGCAACGACATGAGATCGATCCCTAAGGTCAACCAATCCACTTCCACCATCAACCCGTACATTTATTTGATCCAGAAATCCCTTTGATTCGTCAATAGGTTTGTAGGGAGAGCGAGCTGTTTCGTCGATCAAGATCCGAGGAATTGCGTCTTCATTACCTGACTTCCAATCATCGAGTTTCTCGCGTAATGCCGCGCACAGCTTATCGATCTTATCAATGTAATCGTCAGAGTTACTGCTCTTGGGATCAATTTTGCTTGCAACCTCGCGCCGGATATCATGGCACTTAAATAACTTACGATCATGGAGTCTTCTGGAAAATTCAGATACCAAGGGATCTGAAGCACCAGCCAATTGTGTTAGAGCACCGGTTACAACAGCATCATCAAGATCAAGAGCCACCTCGAGGTCTTCAGGGTCCTTTGCAAATCGGATCAGAGGATGGGCCAATGGCAATCCGGTCTCCTTCCATTTTCCATCCCGAACAAGCTCAACAACCTTGACCAATAACTCAGTAAACAAGCATTCAGCACCTCTAGTTGCCTTGTGGAAATAGATCGTAGGGTACAATTGAAACAAACCCATTACATAGGCCTCCGCCGCATGAATGGCCTTAGGTTCTATTACAAAGGTCTCAATAGACCCCACCTGTGAATCATCGACACCAACGGGCACTTCGGCGATTGTCAAATTTGCCAACAGCCAAGTAAAATCAATGGCAGAATGCTGCGTACCTGTCATCAACCTATCACGCCTCATATAATCCAATCGGTCAGCATCAAACTGGCTCGAAACTACTGCGCAATGCACAGATTTCTTGCCCCTCCCGGCGACAATGTCTGCAACATCACGAGCAAAACCACTCCCCATCTCATTCAGGATGTCGGCAACTTCGCCATTTTGTATCAACAAATCGCTCATGACTTCGTGATCTGCGAGCTTCAGTTCCAATCGCTTCCCAACACTTTCAAAAGAGTGGCTAAACGGCCCATGCCCCAAATCATGGACCAGAGCCGCAGCTAAGGCCCTGTGCTCCTTTGACTCCACCCTGGTGCCAGTATGATCCTCAACAATTTTCATCAATTGACGGCCAGTGTGAAACACGCCAACGCTATGCGCAAATCGAGTGTGGCTCGCACCAGGATATACAAAGTCTGAAAATCCCAATTGTTTCACTCTTCTCAACCTCTGAAACGGGCGGGTTTGCAGCACTTTCCACAAATTGCGTTCCAGCTCATCGGTGGAAAACTCTATCAAGTCATGCAACGGGTCGCGAATTCTCTGAGTGGACATCGCCTATATGTTCTCTATTTGTTCTTTTATACTGGATGTGCAATATATGTCAATACAATCATACATGTGAATCGTAATTTCACAACACCGAAGGACTATCAGCTGACGCAAATCATGGGCGAGATTGTCGATCTGGTGGACAAGGGGTAACAGGACAGGCCGGCAGCCAACGCGCGAAGGCAATAGATGTCGTATTGCCTCAGGCGAGCACTTCTTCGCTCGGCGGCGCCAGCGGCAACTCGATCCAGAACGTGCTGCCGACGCCCTCCTGGCTGACAAATCCGATCCGGCCAGCCATGTGCTCGACAAGGAACTTTGTCACTGTCAGGCCAATACCAGCGCCCTCATGTGCCAGAGTAGAGGCCAGCCCGAGACGATCGAACATCCGGAACACTCTTGCGTGATCCTTTTCGGCGATGCCGATACCGGTATCTGTCACAGACAGGCGCAGAAAGCCTTTTCCGGTTTCGCGGCCTTCAACAGTGACCGTTCCGCCTTGCCGGTTGTATTTAACCGCATTGGAAAGAAGATTGATGAGAACCTGTTTGAGACGCAGCTTGTCGGCGCGAAGATGGGTCGATGGTCCGCCAGTGAATTCGTCGATAATCTGTACGCCCTTCGGTGCCCCCAGCGGAAACGCCATGGCCACGCACTCTGCAACCACTTCGCTGGCATTGACATCTTCAAGAGAAAGATCAAGCTGATCGGCTTCAATCCTGGCCAGATCAAGCACCTGATTGACGAGCTCGAGCAGATGATTGCCGCCGCCAAGAATGTGATCGATGTGCTCAATCTGATGAGGCGAAAGTCGATTTTGGGGGTCTGCCCGCAAGATCTGGGCGAATCCAAGGACGGCATTGAGGGGCGTTCGCAGCTCGTGGCTCATGCTTCGGAGAAATTCAGACTTGGCACGGCTGGCAGCCTCCGCCACATCGAAGAGACTGCGGGATCGCTCCTCGCTCTTTTGCAACGCTGCATAGGGCTCCTTCAAATGAGAAATGACCACCGCCTGGAAAATCAGCCAGAAGGAAAACAGCTTGAAAATATGCCCGGTCAGGTTTGAAAAACCGTAGACATCAACGTAGAATGTAAAAGCAAGTTCCGCACACATTGTCATGAAGATGGAAGTGGCAATCAAGGCCTTTTCGCCTGTCGATATATCCCGGCCGTACCGCAGCAGCGTGACGAGCGCCAGGAGTAACACCAGATTAATCGCGTATTCGCTATAGATCTTGAAGTTGGTAAGACCCTCGCCCTCGATGAAGCCAGTTGGAAAATTCCCCGTAAAGATCAAAATTGCCAGCCCCGCAGCAATAACCCCGAAGATCGTGAGGAGAAAATATTCGTTTTGCTTTTGTGTTGTCGCAAAAGGAGCGATGAGCAGGACCAGGGCCTCGAAATAGCGAGCGCTGATCCAGAACTGAACCGACAGGTTCCCGCTGCCTTCGATAAAGACATCCATCCCCTTGTAGACAAGAGTATGGATCAGATCGAGCGCGCCAATCCAGAAATAACCACAGGCCAGGAAGAGCAGGAAATTATTTCTGGTGAATTTGCGTGTCGACCAGGCAAAGGCAAAAATGAGAAACGAAATCACGATCGCGAAAAGTTCGGCGAAGGTGTGGAAAGCCAGAAAGCTGTATCGGGCAACAACAATCAGGAAGACAGCTGCGGCGGCCGGGGGAGCCCACAATCGCCAGTCCACGAGTGGCTCAAACCATTTTTCCTGATTAATCAACGTCCAGCCCTGTTTCCGCAGGATATCTTCCATCCTGCTGCCAGTCTCTTGCGTGATCGGTGAAATCGCCCTTTGATGTATTCGGACCGAGCCACCTTAAGAAAAACGAATTGAGTTAATACCCGGTTAACCATTCAGATTCTCCCTGCCTCTACCAAGGATTGAATAAGGTCATGGCGGTAGTGACCGCGACGACCCCGGGGGCCCGGCCCTCCGGAGCACGCAGAAAGCTGCCCGCCACCCCGCGCCGTGACAATAATGGTTAACAGGTTGTGCCAAACCCTGTATGTTCCTGCCAGGGGGATGGGTAATGTCGGGGACGGCACAATCACGGTTACACGAACTCGCCAGTCACCTTCACGGGGCTTTGACGGAGCGCGAGCGTGCCGGCCGGCCGAAGGTAATTGGGCAAAGAGACCGCGTTGCACACCTCCATACGGGTAGAAAAGACCGTCGAACAGTTACGACCCGCGTTCGCTCCCCTGGCGAACGGCAACCCAAAATTTCGCTCGCCGATGACCATATCTCTCTGAGCTGGGTCGGGGATCGCAGATATCATTCCGAAGTGTGGGATCAGCCGGGCCGAAAAATGGATAAGGACGCAAGGGTCCATTACGACCTTCTGATCTTCTACAAAGCCTCACAAACACCTCCAAAAGCCTGGAATGAGGCAATGCAATGGACAGGCGCTCCCCTGGACATAGATGGCAAGACAATGGTCTCTCCACTGGATTGCTGGCAGGAGATCCTGTTGGAGAGCTATGTCGTCCTGACAAGAAACACTGCTGGCGCAGACACAAGGTTGAATGCCTCTGGCCAAATCGCCGGACAGCCGACCCTAGATGCCAATATCTTGCCGCCGCCGAAAAACCTGAAGGAAGCCCTGACCAGGGTAGAGCCCAACCGCTGGTTCGCTTTTCCTGGTGTTTTGGATAATAACAAATTTCGCCGATGGCCAAAGAGGCACCCGTCGCGCTGACAAGTCGTTGGCTTGGTGCCAGGAACCAGGGACCCGGTGAGCAGGAAAAAGTTCGCAGAAGGACATTGCCTGTTTCGCCACGAATCCGACGTCGCTACCGCAATAATAACCAAGATCTATCCGGAAAATGATGAATACGAAACCAATAACAACTGGGTCAGGCGGTGCATCAAGACTGCAGTTCTGATTATAATCGGCCTCTCCTTGTTGTTCCTCGCCGGTGCGGCAGGACTGTGCTTGTTGAAGAACTCCGAAGATACTGAACTGGCCAACATCGGCTGCCGCGCCTGCGGAATCGTAGACGTCATAAAGGGTAAAATACCGCAGGGCCAGTCAGCCAGTCAAAGGGAGACCGAGGTGGCCTTGCAAGCGGCAGATGCCGAGGCGGATCGCCAGAAGGTTCAGCTGGACGCTCAGACGGAACGCATCAATAGCCAGTCTCGGGAGATTGAGCGGCTTGAAGCCCTGCCCGGAGGCCTTGATGCGCCGCCTTGCTGGCTTGATGAGAGCGGTACCCGGCCCGAATTCCTCTATGACATCACGATATCCGATGAAGGGCTGAGGGCTTCCAGAACCGCCCTGCCGCACCGCGAGGCCGATTATCTGCTGCTGCCGGTTTCCGGGGTTCCGATGAACGAGATCCTGTCTGAACGGTCCTTTGCCCGCCATTTCAAGGAGCTCTACAGGGACAGCGTTCAGAAGGACTGCCGCCACTTTGTCCAGGTTTATGAGGGCCATCATGATCAGGTTGACCGCTATAAGGCCCAGCGCGATGTGATCGAGGGGTATTTCTATATCTATCGGCCGGACCGCAGGCGATATTGAGGCGCCGTCCCTGGAAGGTTTGACTGGCACGTTTGATTGGCAGACCAGTCCTGCGCCCTAATCGGGCCCCATTTGTGCCTCATTTGAGAGGCGAAGCGGCAGAGGATCAAAGTTCTGACACGACGGCAATGTGGGCAATCTCGTTTATGTTACTGGCATCCAGCACGTTTTGAATTGCCTCATGGCTCGAGTTGCATCATTGTTGAGCTTTCAGACCCCCCGCCATATTCCCACCAATGTTCAGTCGAATTTGCCTTCTAGTGTTCTATTAACCTTAACTGACCATTTCGTCGGGGAAGTTGGTAAAACGAGCAGCGTATCCGGAAGGGATCCGGGGGGAACCAAAGGCCTGTCTTCATGGCCGAAACCAGACCTTGTGAGTGTTGCGTAGCGTGTTCGTGTCTATGAATGAGCCGGAGGACGAGTGACTTCTTCCTGCGGCGGGGCGAAACAGCTGGTGAGGGTCCGGGAGTATCCGTTGATCCGGCGCATTGACGAGGTGGCTAAATGGGCGAGTTCTCCAACATCAGAACTTTGGCGTTCAACGACGGTAGTGGACGGGATGGCAATGACCGGGACGACAGTGACCGCGACGGGGGTGGTCGATACGACCATCAAGTTCGTGAGCAAGGTTGGCTGGAAAGAACCGGCCAGAAAATCTCGGACTTCTTCGGCAGCCTCGGCAGACGCATGGTCAGGGGCGACCCCCAGAAAGATCTGATGGATGAAGTCCTCGCAATGACCGCGATGGCAAAGCTGCGCGGCGTGCTGGGTGAAACCGATGACACCGTGCACGACATCGACACGACCCGGGAAGCGATACAACATTTCATTGACGCAAAGAGGATCGTGCTCAGCCAGGAGCTGACCAGGCCAAGCTGGGGACCGAGGATTTCCGTGCGGGACTACAAGCGCGGCAGAGACCGGGTCGGCAAGAGACTGTCAAAGGGTCTGGGTGTGTTCAGAGGCGGCAACGGCCGCCATGATCGCAGCAATGCGCTCGAACCGAACCGGCTGATGCACGAGCAGGATCAGGAGATCAGCTTCAATCTGGAGCAGGCCAGACGCTACAGCCACTTTTTGTGGCTCTATCTGGCTGCCGCCCTTGCCAGTCTGGGCATCGTCGCAGCGGCGCTGACGGTTGATTATTCCATCCTGAAGGAATTCTGGCATCAGGCCATGATGAACGAATATATGATGGTGCCGGCCGAGCTACAGGACAGCGTCAGCCTCAAGGCCCTGCAGGTTCTGTTTGCCACGATCGGGCTCCATCTGGTACTGCGCCATTTGCCAAACTGGATGATTGCCGGGTTTACCGGTGTGATCTTTATCATGACGGTGCTGATGATGCTGGCCATCGGCTTTCTCTATGCCCACAAGACCTTGCCGGTTGAAAATCAGGCGACGGTCAATGGCGAGACCACAGAGGAAAGCGGCCTGCTGGGAGCGCTTGCAGATAGCGGCATCATGACCGGCTCGAACGCCGATGCGGAAGAGGCGGCGGGCGGACCGATTGGTCAGGGCCTCAGCGATTTCTTCGATGCCGATACGCTGGCCTGGGTCGATGCAGTTGGCTGGCTGGTCGCGCTCACCGCCATTTTCCTGGTGGTGGCCAGTATCGGGGCGCTCTTCCTTTTGTGGGGCGAACACAATATCCGCAATTTCATCCTTGCGCGTGACTACTCCAATCGCAAATATGAGACCCAGCGACTGCGTTATGCGGAATCTGTTGCCTTGCAGATAAGTTAGGCAAATAAGCTGGCAGATCAACAGCTAAATCAACCGGGCACGTGTTCTCGAGGGGGAGATCGGAATGAACAAGTTACTTGCGACAGCCCTGCTTGGCGCTGTGATTGCCTTCTTCGTCTTTGACGGCGACAAGAAATTCACCACGCTGGTTGGCGGCCCCTCGGCCAGTGTTGCGACATCGACCCCAACGCCGGCAGCCGCTGCAAGTACCAGCAAGAAGAAATCGAGCAAGAAAACTGTGGTCCCACCGCTTGATGTTGGCGCGCCGCGCCGGGTGATTGTCGGACTTGATTTTTCTTCGTCCAACCCGCTGGTCATCGACCCGTCCTACGCTCGCAAGGTTGGCGCCCGTGTCCGCGATGAATTTGAAACCCTCGCCTTCCGCTCTGAAGTGCGCATACGGACTTTTGGCGCCTACGATTCCTCCAGCAATCCGTTTGCCTTTGATGCCGTGATATCGACCAAACAGCGTCCGGAAGTTCTGGCGCGTGACATGGAAACCTTCATCAGCAATATTCCCTCTTTGGTCCAACAGGGAAAGATGGAGACGCAGCCCTACACCAACATCCTCGCGTTTCTGGAGGAGATGGCGATTGAGCTTGATTGCAGTACCCTGCCGACCCAGATCATCCTGGTCACCGACGGGGTTGAAGACTCTGAATATGTCAGGCTCAAATATCGCGATGCCAAGCTGCCGCGCCCGAAAAAAATCTTTTCCGGATGCTATGAACTGCAAATGCTCGGTGTCGGCCGCGGGATTGACAGCGTGACCGAGACCGCCCGGATCCGCAAGGAGTGGAAGACCTGGGCGAAACGCGCCGGTTTCAAGAAATTCAAGGCCGTCAATGACTGGTAATTCCCCCAAAGGCGAATAAGACCCTCCCTCGTCAGGAGACTCCCCAAGACTCGGCTCGCTTTGATCCCCATCAAAGCGGGCCGTTTTTTTTGCTGCGGGTCATGAGGTGTCGGACTGTTTTGAGAATTGAAGAACGTAATCATCTACATTCCTCATCCTGAGGGATTGCGAAGCAATCGTCTCGAAGGAGAAGGGCCCGGATGTATGCCTTCAGTGCTCGACTGGCCTCCTTCGAGACGCATCTGACGATGCTCCTCAGGATGAGGGTGGTGATTGTTGCTGATGATTCAGCCAATCCGGAAATCAGTCCAGGGCATGCGGTCAATTTGGGCCCGGACACCTTCGGGCGACAAACCTTTTTCCCTGAGGGCGCGCAGGGTCTGGTCCTTGTCGCGTTTGGCCAGCCGCCTGCCCGCCTCGTCACGCACGAGGGGGTGATGAAAATATTTCGGGGGATCGAAGCCGAGCAGCGCCTGAAGGACCCGCTGGATATGGGTCGCCTCGCGCAGGTCCTCGCCGCGTATGACATGAGAGATGGCCTGCAAATGGTCATCAAGAACCACGGAGACATGATAGGACGTCGGGATGTCCTTGCGGGCAAGAACGATGTCGCCGAAAAGGCGGGCATCGACTTCAAGGACCCTTTCCTCTTCCGAGGCGAGCGCGATCAGTTCCTAAAAGTGAAGCGGCAGTGCGCCGCTGGCCTGCAAATGCTCAACAGCCTTTTCAGTGTCGAGGCGCAGGGCGAAGGGCTCTCCGGCCCGCGTTCGGGCCTGGCGCTCATCGTCACCGAGGGCGCGGCAAGTACCAGGATAATGCGGTCCGTCCGGCCCATGGGGGGCGCTCACAGCCGCTTCGATTTCGGCGGCGATGTCCTTGCGGGTGCAGAAGCAGGGATAGGTGAGGCCCTCGTCTGTGAGGCGTTTGATTACTGCCTTGTATTCATCAAAGTGCTCCGCCTGACGGCGCACTGGCTCCTCCCACTCCAGGCCAAGCCAGCCAAGGTCTTCCAGGATCGCTGTATCAAACTCGGGCCGACAGCGCGACAGATCAATATCCTCGATGCGCAGAACGAAGGCCCCGCCGCGCGCCCTGGCAAAATCATAGGCGGTGAGCGCAGAATATCCGTGCCCCGAATGGAGAAGGCCGGAGGGGCTCGGTGCAAAGCGGGTGCGTATTGATGAGCCGTTTTGGGGCCGTGCACTGGATGACACTTTGGCCTACTCTCTCCACATGGTTCAAACCCGGCTCGCCGGGGAAGCGATCAATCTTCAAATTTGGCAGGGGCCAGGGTGCTTCTGTCAACTGTCAGAGAAAAGATATCCGGCCTGGAGTAATGGCCGCTGACATCCAGCGTTCGCCGCGCACGATGAGCCGCATCGACATCAATGTCTGCATACAGAATACTCGTGTCCTGTGTATGCGGTCCAGCGGCGATCATCCCGCCGGGCTTGATAACAACTGCATCTCCATCATTGACCCACTTATCGTCTTCATAGAGTTCGTCGCGCTGCGGGAAATCGAGCGGAACATCACTGCCTTTCATGGCTGTTGCTGTCGCGATGACCCAGCATCCGCCTTCCTTGGCAATGTGCCGCATGGTGGCAAGCCAGTTTTCCCCGGAATCCCATGTCGGTGCGACGTAGATATCGATGTCTTGCGAATAGAGCGCGTAGCGCGCCAAGGGCATATAGTTTTCCCAACAAATCAGTGAGCCTATGCGGCCAACCGGCGTATCGACGACACGCAGTCCGGAGGCGTCGCCCTGCCCCCACACCATTCTTTCAGGATTGGTGGGCATGAGTTTTCTGTGACGATTGAGCAGCTTGCCATCTGATCCGATTGTCACAACGGTGTTGAAGAGCGTCGAGCCACTGTAGGTGCTGTCGATTTCATTCATCCCCATCACCATGGTAACCTGATGCTGTGCCGCTGCCTCCAGCAGGGGGTCCAGGTCGCCGCGCCGGATATCGACCGAGTTCTGCAACAGGCGCTGGTGAATTTCAGCGGTCACAGCGCTGTCAGTCCCGGGGCGCAGCTGCCAGATCCATGAAGGATAGCCGGGCAGGAAGGTCTCAGGAAAAACAACAAGCGAGGCACCTTCAGCCGCAGCTTCCTCTATCGAAACGATAGCGCTTTCGATAGATTTTTGAAGATCAAGCAAGACGGGTGGTCTTTGAATAACGGCGGCCTTGAAAGGCATCTTTATCCCCTGATTTGCATTCAAATTTCAGGCATACTAACAGTGCGAGGTGAACATGCCAGAGAAAATAAATCCAGCCATATCCAGACAATAGTGAATAGCCGTACCTTTCCAGACCAGAACCATGCAGACCGGAACCATGATGCAAAAAATCTCGACACATGACGAGCTTGTGGACGCGGCGCGGGGTCTGGCGGCGCGCGACGCCGACATGGCGCGGGCTTTGGTGCGGGTGGAGAAGACCATCGGCCCGCTCCCAACCGCGCTGCCGGACCGCAGCCGCCCTCCGGGTTTTGCCGCCCTGCTCAATCTGATTGTCGGGCAACAGGTCTCCATCGCCTCTGCCGCCGCCATCTGGCAGCGCATTGAAGCCGGGGTTCAGCCTCTCACACCGGAGGTCTGGCTGGCCTTACCGAGTGACACGCTTGATACCCTGGGGCTGTCAAAACCAAAGAAGATTTATGCCACGGCTCTGGCCGAAGCGCTCATGAACGGGACGCTGGATCTGGAGGCCCTCGCCGCCCTCGCCGCGAGCGACCTTGTTGCTGCCGAAGCGCATCTGTGTGCCACAAAAGGCATTGGTCCGTGGACGGCGCGAACCTGTCTCCTCTTCTGCTACGGCGCCGCCGACATCTGGCCGACCGGCGACATCGCCCTCCACGCCGCAGCGGGCCACCTCCTCGACCTCAAAGACCGCCCGACAACACTGGAGATGCAGGACATGGCGCAAGCCTGGCAACCGGCGCGCGGCGTCGCGGCCCATATTCTGAGGGCGTATTACAAGACGATGTGAGGGGGGGGGGGGCCTTACACAAATATTATAAAGATATACAAATGAAATATTTTGAGCC
>JAUWTJ010000008.1 GCA_030614785.1 Alphaproteobacteria bacterium
AAGGAACCTGGCCTGAAATAACATTAGCCAGATCGACTTTCGGTGTGAGACCCAGTTGCACATCAATATTGGCCAGACCCAGATCACCATCAAACAGCAAAACCCGTTTGCCCTTGAAGGCCATGGCATGGGCCAGCGTGGCCGAGAACCAGGTCTTGCCAACGCCGCCCTTGCCTGAGGCAACACTGATCATATTTGGGATGATTGGCCTCTGGTTTTTGACGATCTTCAGTCTTTTCGAGGTGATATTCATCGCGTTGCCTTCCTGGGCTTTTTGCTTCGTCGAGACTTGAGATCCGGTGTCAGATTTGCCTTTGCTGAGGGCACTTCAATGAGAAGGCGCGCCAGAGACAAAGGATTAATTGTGCTGAGGCCCTGGGCCACGTAGGGCGTGATGCTGACCTGGGCAAGGGCGAGGTCAGCCGCGTCCATGGCCGCCAAAATGCCGCCCAAGCGCCGGGTGGTGTCGATACGTGTGACGATCATCCTGCGAACACCGAGCGATGCATAGATTTTTGCAAGGTCTACAAAATCATCCGCGTCGCCGCTGGCTGGGGCCACAAGTATTGGCTCGAGATTGCAGGTCTTGACAAAGTCATTGAGATCACCGAGTTCGCCGCGCGAATAGGGATTGGTGGCCGGTGTATCGACAAAGACGGTGTGGTCCGGGTGGTCATCCAAAATGGTTTGCAAAGCCTCGACACTGTCAGCTGTATGCAGCCGGACTTTCAGGATTTCGGCAAACGCCTGCAATTGAGCAACGGCCCCGGCGCGCAGGCTGTCGGTCGTAACAAGGCAAACCTTTTTACCCGCCAGAACAGACTGAGCGGCAAGCTTCGCCGCCGTAACGGTTTTCCCGGACCCAGGGGCGCCCACGAGAGCAATTGGGCGGGCGGGGGCAGAGGAAACCGGGTCGATGACGAGGCGGGCGTCGAGAGCGGCGCCAAGGGCCAGGGTTGCGTCTTCTGCATCCATTGCGGCGGCAGCGCAAATGAGGTTGGACTTCAGCGGGTCAGGAACATTGTGGAATGACAGGGGTCCATCAAGCTCACTATCTGCCCATGTTTTTTCGTCAAGCAGGCCGTGTTCGGCCTCGTTCGATTTGTCGATGCCGGATGAATTTGGTGCTAACGGGTCTCCTGATCGGGGCAGGACTTTGCCAAGAGGCGTCTTGAGAAGTCCCCCAATGCCGGTCTTGACCCACCCGTCCGGGCGCACTTCGTAGTCGAGGCGATCTGGTTGCGGGCCTGCCGGAGTACGATTTCCTGGAAGATTTTTCGGTAAGGGGTTGTCGACCACGTCAACCGACAGGGCTGATATTTGGGACTTCATCTCACCGAGTAGCTCTCGCCTGAGACGGCGCTCCAGATCATCATCAATCGGCAGGCTGCTGCTGGCAGGTCCGCCGGGCAGTTCAGGGCGGATGTTTGCGTCTTCAATGGCGGCACGGACTTCGACGCCGCGACCGCGAGGACTCTCCCAGGTGGAAATGATGATCGCATCCGGACCCATGGTTTTGCGAATGTCGGCGATGGCCGCTCCCATTGTCTCTGCTATAAATGTTCTAATCCGCATACATCAACTCTTTAAATCTGTGCCATGGTCTTGAGCCGCGCTTGCGGATGAATTTCGTTTTGCGACATGACGACCGTCTGTGATCGGAACCTTTCGATGATCGAGCGAACGTAGGGTCTGATTGCAGGGCTCGTCAAGAGAATAGGACTTTCGCCCTGGGCTATAACTGCTTCGAATTGATCTCGCACGGCGGCAATGAATTCCTGCAACTGGCTGGGCGCCATTGAAAGCTGTCTTTCATCGCCCTGACCGATGATGCTTTCAGCGAATAGTTGCTCCCATTTGGGCGACAGAGCGACAATCGGCAGGTAGCCAGAGGGGCTTGAATTAGCGTTGGAAATCTGACGTGACAGACGCGAGCGGACGTGCTCGGCGATGAGCACTGCGTTCTTGGTATAGGATGTCGCTTCGGCAATGCCCTCGAGCACCGTTGGCAGATCGCGAATGGAAATGCGTTCGGTAAGGAGTGTCTGCAGAACACGCTGAATGCCACTGACCGAAATCTGTGTCGGCACGAAATCCTCGACCAGTTTCTTGTGGTCCTCGGGCAGTTGATCGAGCAGTTTTCGGGTCTCGGAGTAAGACAGAAGCTCCGACATATTGTCCTTCAGGATCTCGGTAAGATGTGTGGTCAGGACGGTTGCCGGATCGACCACTGTATAGCTGCGGAAGGAAGCCTCGTCCCGGAGACTTTCATCGATCCAGGTTGCCGGCAGTCCGAAGGTTGGTTCGAGGGTTTGGTCACCGGCGAGTTCTACATGACCGCCTTGCGGGTCCATGGCGAGAAGCTGGCCAACCCGAAGCTCGCCGCTGCCGACTTCGACCTCTTTGAGCCGGATGGAATAACCGTTCGCAGGGAGTTGCATGTTGTCGAGAATGCGGATGGACGGCATGACAAATCCCATATCCTGGGCGATTTGTTTGCGCAGCGCCTTGATCTGATCGGTCAGTCGATGACCCTGGGTGTCGTTGATGAGGGACAACAGGCCATAGCCCAGTTCAAGGCGAAGACTGTCAAGTGCCAGAAGTTGGCCAGCAGTTTCGTCGACAGGCTGGGCGGCCTCACTTTCTCGCGCGGTTTCCTCGGCGACAACGGCGGCCTCGGCTGCGTCGGTCTTGTTGCGCGCAAGATACCATGCCCACGTTCCGGTGCCCGCTGACACTGCAAAGAAGGGGAGGACAGGGATGCCGGGCAAGATGGCCATGAAGCCCATGACGAAGGAGGCCATGCCCAGAGTTTGCGGATAGTTGGTGAACTGCTTGAGAAGCGCCTTGTCGGCTGAGCCATCGACACCGGCTTTGGAAACCAGCAGACCGGCAGCCGTTGAAACGATGAGCGCGGGAATTTGTGAGACGAGACCGTCACCGACAGTTAGCAAGGTATAGGTGTTCGCTGCGTCGCCAAAAGACATTCCATTTTGCGCAACGCCGATAATAATGCCGCCAACGGCATTGATTACCGTGATCAGCAGACCGGCAATGGCATCACCGCGAACGAATTTTGAGGCACCGTCCATGGCACCGAAAAAATTGGATTCGCTTTCAAGATCGGCTCGTTTGGTTCGCGCCGTTGTCTCGTCGATCAAACCAGCGGAGAGGTCTGCGTCAATTGCCATTTGCTTGCCAGGCATCGCATCAAGGGTGAAGCGAGCGGCAACTTCGGCAATTCGGCCGGAACCCTTGGTGATAACGATAAAGTTCACAAGGACCAGGATTGAAAAGACAATAATCCCGATCACCACATTTCCTTGCATGACGAATTTGCCAAAGGCCTGAATGACTTGCCCGGCGGCGTCCGTTCCATTGTGGCCTTCTGACAGGATAAGGCGCGTCGAGGCCAGGTTGAGCGAAAGACGAACCATTGTTGTGATGAGGAGGACGGTGGGAAAAGCGCTGAATTCGAGCGGTCTTTCGATGAAGAGGGAGGTCATCAGGACCATGATTGCAATGGTGATGGATATTGCGAGTGCAAAATCGAGCAGTTGCTTGGGCATCGGTGCCAGCAGAACTGCCAGAATGGTGACAATAAAAAATGCAAAGACCAGATCGCCGCGCAGAAGACGTTGCACGATGTTTCCCTGCGACGGTGCCGAGGCACCAGCGCCGCCGGAGCTCTGATTTGAAGATACTTCGCTCATGTCATCCTGTCGGGTTCGAGTTCAAGTGGTTGGAGAGCAAAGTGATTAAGCCGACCGTACGGCGCCGGGGACAGGGACTTCGACCCCGTCATCACCGTATTGATTGAGCTTGTTTCTCAGTGTGCGAATTGAAATTCCGAGAATTCTGGCTGCATGTGTCCGGTTGCCCAGGCAATGGCTGAGTGTATCCAGGATCAGATCGCGCTCGACCTCTGCGACTGTCTGACCCACGAAGGTGCGTGCGGCGTTTTCGGCCGCGAAGGCGACTTGCGAAATAGCGCTATCTGCGGGAGAGATGGAAATTTCATCGACTCGCGAACCATCGGGAAGACGTATGGCCTCCTCTGTAATTTCGCCGCCGGTCGAAAGCAGGATGGCCCGGTGCATGGTATTTTCCAGCTCTCGGACGTTGCCTCGCCAGGGATGACGGCCAAGGGCGGCGACAGCGCTCGGCGAAATCGGTTTGGGTTCAATACCATTGGCCTGGGAATACTTCTCGATGAAGTGTTCCGTAAGCGCGATGATATCTTCCTTGCGGTCGCGGAGCGGCGGCACTTTCAGGTTCACCACATTGAGACGGTAGAGAAGGTCTTCGCGGAAAACACCCTCATCGACAGCCTTGTGCAGGTCACGGTTGGAGGTTGCGATAATACGGATATCGACCTTGACCGGTTTGTTACCGCCCACCCGGTCGAACACACGTTCCTGAATGGCGCGCAGCAGTTTGGCCTGAAGGCGCACGTCCATTTCGCTGACCTCGTCGAGCAGCAGCGTTCCACCGTTGGCCTCTTCGAATTTCCCCAGTCGCCGCGCGATGGCGCCGGTAAAGGCACCTTTTTCGTGACCGAAGAGTTCAGACTCCAGAAGATTTTCCGGGATTGCGGCGCAGTTTACGGAAATGAAGGGCTTGTCATGGCGGGCGGAGTGGCGATGCAGGTAATTGGCAATAACTTCCTTGCCGACGCCGCTTTCCCCGGTGATGAGGATTGATGCATCAGACTTCGCCACTTGATCAGCAAGCTCAATCACCGACTTCATGGCGGGGTCACGGAAGATGACCTGGCTGGATTCGTCAGCAACGGCTTGCAAAACAGCAGCGATCAGCTCGGCATCAGGCGGGAGTGGAATGTACTCCTTGGCGCCCGCCTGTATAGCGGAAACGGCGGCGCCGGCGTCTGTTCCAATGCCGCATGCGACGACCGGCACAAAAATCCTTTCGGATTGCAGTTGGACCATGAGGCTCGAAATCTCGAGACCGACATCAATCATAATCAGGTCGGCACCACGTCCAGACCTCAGATGATCCAATCCAACAGCGATGTCCTCAACGTGAGAGACTTTGGCACCATTGGCGACGGCGATGCGCGTCGCAGCACCGATTTGTCCATTTAGTGTACCAATTATGAGGAGGCGCATGTACTTGTTTCCTTACTTAAAATATCGCACGCGTTCTGCAGGCGGCAGCATTGAGTTCAACAGTAGTTCGAGTTTGCGAGGGCTTTCTCTGGCATTGACAGAAAATACTCCCGCACGATACAGCGAGATCTTCGCCGCTTCGGTTTGCGCATCTCTTTCGATCTTTGCTGCAACAGGGGAAAAGACCATATTCGCAAGAATAGCTCCGTAAAGAGTTGTCAGCAGGGCAACGCCCATCGCTGGCCCGATGGCAGACGGGTTTTCCAGTGAGCCCAGCATTTGCACGAGGCCAACGAGTGTTCCAATCAATCCCATCGCCGGGGCGACTTCTGCGGCTCGGGAAAAAAAACGAGCGCTCATATGATGACGCTGGAGAGAGGAGTGCACTTCTTCCTCAAGCATTCGCTCGACCATGGGTTCGGCAATGCCGTCGCCGAGGAGCTGGATTGCGTGGGCAAATTGAGGGTGTGATTTCACCAACATGCCCGAGCGGATGACGGCTTCGGTACTTGAGCGACGCGCTTTGTCGGCGAATTGAAGGAGCTGCATTGCGGTGGTCGAAAGACACGGGCGACCGCCAGCGAGGGCGGAGCCCATCGCTCTGCCAGCGTCGCGTGTTTCTTCCCAGGTAAAAGATACGAAGGTGACGGCGGTGGTGCCGCCCAAAACGATAAGAGCCGCTCGCAGATTGAAAAATGCCAGACTGTTGCCGCCGAGGGCAATGGCCGTAGCGATCAAGGCAAAGGCAAGCCCCAGGCCAATGAGCGTCATTGGATTGCGGGCCGGGCCTGTGTTGGTTATTTGCGGCGTGCTCTTTGTCACAGTACTATTCCTGTTATCAATCATCCTTGATGATTTCTGTCATGGTGATACCCAGCCGCTCTTCAACGACCACAACTTCGCCGCGGGCGATCAGGCGATTGTTGATATAGATATCGACCGCCTCGCCAACCTTGCGATCGAGCTCCACAACGGAACCCTTCTGAAGTTTCAGGAGATCGGAGACCTCCATTTTCGTTTTTCCGAGAATTGCGGATACCGCAACCGGGACTTCGAAGACCGCCTGTAGATCAGTTGCGTTCCTATCGGTGCCTTCGTCGTCCGCCTCGATGGGCGCAGGGGGACCTGAATCCACATCTGCAGAAAGCTCTTCAAGTTCCATGCTTTCTTCCTGAGTTTCGTCCGACATTCGTGTTACTCCCGATTATGAATTCTGTGTGGCGTTGGCCAGAGTTTCGGTGGATTCAGTGGTTTCCGGTGCCGGGTCGCCGACGTTGTCATCAAGGTCGGCGAGGACTGCTGTATTCCATTTTTGATCAATGATTGCGGCAATTGCCTCGACGATCTGCTGATGAGACCTTTCAATGCCGCCGTTTGCCCATTCGATGCGTACGTCTGTCTCGCTCAGACCATCGGACGGGCTGATGTGAAGTTGACCACCAAAGGCCCGGCCGTTGATTGTATCCTGGATGCGTGTCCCGATATCTTCAGCATTTTGGGGATGCACAAGAATATGCACGTGTGGTTCGGATCTCAGATTTCCAAGGCACTCGTCGATGAGGTCATCAATGCCCTTGGTGGGGGTGTCCTCGAGCAGCTTTCCTGCAATTTTTGATCCTACCAAAAAAGCCAATTGTGCCGCCTCGCGGCGAACGTTTTCGACCTCGTTGTCCATGACATTAAAAAGGCTTTCGACAACGGCTGACAATTGCTTGAGCGAAGAGGCGATGGCCTGGTCGGCCATAGCCTGAGCGCTGCGCGTACCTTCTGCATAGGCCTCCGTACGGATTTCCTCGACGTCCTTCGCCAGATAGGACCTCTTTTGAGGTTTTGGCGGTTCATCCAGAATTTCGCCCGATTTGTCGAAAATCGTGTCGAAGGTGAATTTGGTAGCGTTCGTCATTCCCGGTCGTTTCCTGTTTATCTCTGCTTCATCCATTTGGTCCTAGTAGATCAACTCGTCTTCGCCATTGCTATCTGCCAGCATGATTTCTCCTGCGGCAGCCAGTTCCTTGGCAGTGTTGACCATCAGCATTTGAGCTTCATCTACATCCTTGAGACGCACAGGCCCCATGGATTCCATATCTTCCCTGAGCAATTTTCCCGCGCGCTCGGACATGTTGGAAAAGAACTTGTCGCGCAATGTGTCGGAGGCGCCCTTCAGGGCGAGGCCGAGCTTGTCCTTGTCAAACTTGCGTAAAAGGGTCTGGACGCTGGCCGGATCGAGTTGATTGAGATCTTCGAAGGTGAACATCAGGGCCCGGATGCGTTCGGCAGAGTCACGGTTGCGCTCCTCGAGTGTGGACAGGAACCGCCCTTCGGTATTGCGATCGAAGTTATTGAAAATTTCTGCCATTAATTCGTGAGAGTCGCGCCGTGTTGTTCGGGCAAGATTGGACATGAATTCTGTCCGCAGGGTTTGCTCGATCTTGTCGAGAATATCCCGGTTGACCGTTTCCATGCGCAGCATACGGGCGACCACTTCCAGAGAAAAGTCTTCGGGAAGGGATGAAAGAACGCGCGCGGCATGTTCCGGACGGATCTTTGACATGATCACGGCCACTGTCTGTGGATATTCGTTCTTCAAATAATTGGCCAAAACGGTTTCGTTCACGTTGGCCAATTTGTCCCACATCGTGCGCCCGGCCGGTCCGCGAATTTCTTCCATGACCGTCCCGACGCGGTCACCGTCAAGGAATTTGACCAACAGGCGTTCGGTTGCATCGAAAGAGCCCATGAGTGATCCGGTGCCGGACATATTCGAGACGAAGTCAATCAGCAGTTTCTCGGTCAGATTTGGATTGACGGATCCCAGACTTGACATGACCTGAGAAACTTCCTTGATTTCTTCATCATCGAGTTTCTCCCAGACAGCCGGTCCATGCTCTTCTCCCAAAGCCAGAAGAAGAATGGCGGCTTTTTCCGGACCCGAGACGGATCGAAGGTCATCTGTTGTCGCTGCTGTAGCAGTCACGCGTCGTTACCTCACTCTTCGTTGTGGAGCCAGTTGCGAATAATGGCAACGGTCTCGTCAGGATGATTTTCTACAAGTTCGCCAACCTTTTTGAGTGATGAGGCTTGAACTTCACCTTCAATCTGGGCGACATCGATATGGCCCTGGATGCCTCTGTTTCTCGGGGTCAATATTTCCGGGGCGGCGGCGTCGCCGACGACGGCACCAGCGTCACCAGGTGCAATCAAATGACCGGCAACCTGCTGTTGGCCAATGGCACCACCACCGCCGGCGAGTGCCAACTGTCCACCGCCTGTGGGTGTCAAAACGGCTTTCATCAAGGGGCGAATGACCAGAATGGTCAGCAGGAGAACAATCACACCAATGATCAGAGTTTTGAGAACTTCAACCATCTGAGCGCTTGAGAACCCCATTATGCCGCCGTCATCGGCAACACTGTCGAGGATCTCGACAGGGGTGAACTCCATGCTTTGAACCACGATGGTGTCGCCGCGTTCTTCATTGTATCCAACAGCACCTTCGATGAGCCGCGTCAATTGCTGAAGCTCCTCGTCGGACCGGCGTGAGTATACCTGAGTGCCATCGGCATTTTGGGTGTAATTGCCATCAACAATCACCGCAATTGACAGTCTCTTGATCTCACCGGGTTGAATTGTCGTTGTTCGGCTGGTTACTGAATTGAGATAGGAAATTTCTTCTCTTACGACTTTGGATTTGTCGGTTTTTTGAGGCCCATTTGCTGCGGGCTCATCGGCCAGCTCTGCGCCGGGCAAACTGTTGGCGACTGAGATGGGCTGATCTGTGCCTTGGCTGTTGATATTTTCTTTTGTTTCTTCACTGTTGGTTGAAACCTTGATCACCTGATTGTCCGGATCAAAGATCTCGGACTGTTCTATGATCGAGTTGCGTTCGACAACGGCCTGAACCTGAACTCGCGCCTTGCCCATGGGGATAACGCCAGACAGGATTTCGTAAACCTTTTGGCGCGTGCGTTCCTCTGTGGAAAGGACTTTTTCCTCAATAGACGAAGCGCTGCCGGAACCATGGCCTGTATCGCTGTTGCCGCTGGCAAGCAGGCCGCCGGTTTCATCAGCGATGGTGACATTGGACGGCGAAAGCCCCGCGACGGAATTGGCTACAATGTGCTGGATAGCGCGTACTGTGTTGAGATCCAGCGCACCACCCCGGCTGCGGATCACGACCGTGGCTTTGGCTGTTTCCTTGTTGCGCTGGAAGAGTTCGCGTTTTGCGATGGACAGATGGACGCGGGCACTGTCAATTGAGTTGATTGATGAAATTGTGCGCGTCAGCTCACCTTCAAGGGCACGGACACGATTGATGTTCTGAACAAAGCTGGTCGACCCGAGAGTTTCGCTCTTGTCGAAGATTTCATATCCAACAATGGAACCGGTGCCGATGCCTTCGCCGGCGAACTGGACACGAAGCCTGTTCGCCTGACTTTCCTCGACCATAATGGTCGCGCCGCCACTGAGCGTTTTGTATTCAACGCCCTGTTGATCCAGCGATATTTGGATCTTCAGAGAGTCGTCTTCACTCAGGCCGTGCAGAAGGGGGCTCATCGGGGTGCCGCCCATCTGCGCCATGAGAAAGTAGACCAGCGCAAAACTGACGAAGCCGCCAACGGCGATACCGATCAGGCGACCCATTCCCAGTGTTTTGATGAAACCTTGAAAGCCGTTCACAACTAACCCTTTATCTCACAGACACGATTGACGAGCTGATCGGTGCGGGACGCGTTCTGACGACTGCTCCGATCAAGCCAGGCAAAATTTACCGGGTTCCGTGTAAATAAGTATTTAACAGAACCGAGAAACCTTGAGTTAATCTTCGGATGGCCGTGATTTGGGTGTTAGTTAGTAAACAGAGTGTGAACCAGGTGAGGGTGAGGGGACGTATCAGGGGTTAAGCATGCGTGACCTCGGGCGCTTGTGAATCATTAGCATCGTCCTTCCCCTGATCCGGGGACGAAAATGCCAAATGGCTATTGCCGATACTTTTGTATACGCGTGGCCCTGAGGCCCGGCAAGCCGTGGCGATCAATTGCGCGCTGCCAGGTAAGGAATTCCTCAATGGACAGCTTGTAGCGATCGCACGCGTCTTCAAGCGTAATCAAACCGCCTCTTACGGCAGCGACAACTTCGGCCTTGCGACGAATGACCCATCGCTTGGTGTTCTGTGGAGGCAGGTCCGCTATTGTAAGCGGGCTACCATCGGGTCCGATAACATAATTGATCCGAACCGGTTGTTGATCAACCATACTCATAAAACTCCCTACTCGTTACTGTGGCTCAGCTTAGAGGAGGGGCTTTAAAAATTGGCTAAGTGACAGGGTAAAAAATTGGCTAAAATCAAGGGTATAGTGTGCCAAAACATATCAAAAAAGGGCGGGATTCGACTTCTGATCGAATCCCGCCCTCAAAGTCCTAATTTATCTTAACGTTTGATACGGATCATTTCGTCCAGCATCTGGTCTGCTGTGGTGATAATCTTGGTTGATGCTGAATAGGCTCTCTGGACAGTAATCAGGTCGGTGAATTCCTTGGCGAGGTTCACCGTCGAGGCTTCCAGTGCCGAGGCAGAGAATGTTCCTGCGCCGCCGATCGAGGCTTCCAGCAGGGTCACATCACCTGACAGGTCAGTGGAGATGAACGCATTACCGTTGACTGCTGACAGACCATTCGGGTTCTGGAAAAAAGCCACAGGTAACTGGAACACATCGCGCTGCACGCCATTGTCAAAGATCGCTTGCAGGATGCCGTTCTCATCGACCTTGACACTCTCCAGTCCACCGAACAGAGCGCCGTTGGCACCACTTGAAAGCAGGGTCGACGCGCCTTTGAACTGGGTCAGTCCGGACGCTTCGCCGACCATGCCGAAACTGAGGTCAATCGGCTGTGCGGCCAGGCCCGAGGCCGCCGACCAGGGAATGTTAATAGATGCGAGTGCTTCGGCAGGGGTGCCAACAGCCGGCGTCAGAATGGTGCCGTCGATGTCAAAGGTGAGCGTTCCATTGGCGAAGGGCAGGCCAGCTGCAGTTGTTACATTTGCGGCAGGACCTTCGTAGCTGATTTCATATTGCCAGGTGTTGGCAGCGGTCTTCAGGAATGACAGACGGACAGGCTGCGCGCCGCCCTGGGTGTCGAAAATTTCCAAAGTTCTTTCAAAATGCGGCGTAATTGCACCACTGGTCATGTTTGTTGCCGCGACACCGGGGACATAGGCGCCGACGTGATCCGTTTGGCTTGCCTGAAGGTTGGCTCGCAGATTTATCTCTGTGGTTTCAGACGCTGTACCGGTCAACTGATTGAGGTTGATGGGTTCAATATCATTGCGGTTGCCGGGAAGGTCACCGACTGAGTCCAGTCGCCAGCCTTGCAGGTAGTAGCCGCCAGCGTTTCTGAGGTAGCCGTCAGCATCCTGGGTGAAGGATCCGGACCGGGTGTACATCAGCTCTGTCCGGCTGGGGGCCAGATTGAGGTTGTCAGTCACAGCAAAGAAGCCTGCACCGTTAAGGGCAAGGTCTGTGTCTGACTGGGTTGTCGTGATCAAACCCTGACGCTGGATCAAGGCTTGCGCTGTTGCCTTGACACCGCCCGATGCCACACTGCCTGCTTCCGTCTTGGATGGCAGGAGAGTGGAGAACTGGGTCAGACTTGCTTTGTAGCCATTGGTGTTGACGTTGGCGATGTTGTTCGAGGCAATACCCAGTGCCTGACTTTGTGCTGCGAGACCGGAAACCCCGGTGAAAAGTGCACCGTAAAGACTCATTTTATTACTCCATTTGGCATCGATGTCTTTTGCATCTTGGCCTTTTTGTTGGAAGCGTACTTTCTGATACGCGAAATTAAATACAGGTTATTCAGATTATGACTGTGATGGATGCGCTACACGCCCGGTCCACTCAGGTCGACGATTGACAGGATATCCTGAAGTCGGACTTTCGTCCCGCTTACTTCCAGAACGGGCTGCCCGTTTTCAAATGTGACGGCCCGGACCGTTCCTGTAACCTCAGCATTCCTGGCGTCCAGTCCTCCAGCTGCATTTCTGGTCCGGATGACGAGATTGTAGTCTCCGTCAGGTTGCGCGGCACCATTGGTGTCCTTGCCATCCCACATGTAAGTGTGTGTACCCTTTGTGAGTGGCTGAGTTTTGCTGAGAACAACGTCGCCGTTTTTGTCCGTTATAGTAAGTATCGTTTCAGTACTGTCTTCCGGCAAGGTAAAGGACCAGCCAGTGGAGCCATTTGAAAGATGACTGGTAAAGCTGTCGGCTGTCACTTCCTTGCCAAGATAGCTGACCGCTGCATTTGCAGAACTTGCGGAGGACAGGGAGACCAGGCTTTCCAGGTGTTTGTTGGTTGCAATGGACTGCTCGACACTGGTGAATTGGACCAGTTGTGATGTAAATTCACTTGAATCGAGTGGTTCCAGCGGATCCTGGTTTTTCAGCTGTGCCGTCAAAAGCAGCAAAAAGGTTTCGAAATTATCCGCCAGACCATTGGCTGCTTTCGTCGACTGTGCTTGTCCGGTTGCTGCTGCATTGATTTCCATCATTTTCTCCTGATCGTCTTCTGCGACGTGAATTGGTATTCTCTAGATTGAAATATCGAGACGTTTCATTCGTACAATGTCGAACCCGTATGCGGAAACTTCCAGTTCGGCCAAGTTCTCAATATGGATAGCGCTTTGTCCGTCAGAGGCTTTGTCGGCTACCTCCATTCCCAAGGACTTGAAGTCCGGGTTCTTGTCGCCTTTGCCTTCTCGCATTGAGAACTCCAGAGAGCTCTCGTCAGCATCAAGACCGGCTTCAGCCAGAGCTTTTTCCAGCGTCGCACGATCTTTCTGTAAGAGATCGAGTGTTTCTGGTTTGTCGGCGACCAAATGGGCCGAGATCCTGCCGCTTTCAGCGATTTCGAGTTTCACTTCAATCCGGCCAAGTTCCGGCGGCGTGATGCGGATCTCAAACCGGTTGACGCCGCCTGAAAGATGCTTGGCGATCTGGACGGCAATGTCCTTGGCCGGTGTTTGAACCATGCGAGCACGGCTAAACTGCATGGTGACTTCTGACAGGTTCGGCGCGGATATCCGCGCGCTGCCTGTTCCGGAAAGATGCAGTGCCCCTGTCACCGGATCAACTTCCATTGTTGCGTTGCCGCGTGACAGGCTCATGTCGACGTTGTTCATAGGGGCAGCAGGATCGGGCATCGCTGGTGCCGGGAACACTGTGCCCTGAGTTGACTGTGATGCTGCCTGGGCATTGGCTGCCGTGGTGGATCCCTGAGGCTGCGCCGACTGATGTGCCGAATTGGCGTTTGATTTGTGCTGTCCCGGATCGAAAGGTGATTGCGGATTTCCCTCTGCCTTTGCTTTGCCGGCTTTGGCTGTGCCACCGGCATTTCCAGGGGTTTCGGCGTCTTTTGAACCAGTCCTCGTGCCGCGTTTGTCGGTGCCTGCCTGTGCCAGCCCAACTGCCTCGGCTGCAGGTGCGCCAGTCATTGGCATTTTGCCCTGGCCTGACGCGAGTGCCTGTGCAACTGCGGTGGGTGATGCATTGGGGACTGCATTTGCATTGGCGGTCGTTCCGGCCTGTGGATCGGCAGGAGCTGCAGGGTTTGCGCTTTTGTTTTCGGCCTGTTGAGAAGCTGCGGATTTATCCGAGCTACCCGGTGCGATGGCTGCGGTCGCCGATTTGTCAGAAGCTGCTGAACTATCTTTAGTATCTTGGGTAGTATCCCGGGTTTCACTTTTGACAGGGGAACCGTCGCCAAACGCTGTTGCCGCAACGATGGTCGGGGCTTCCAAATTTGGTTTTGCTTCTGCGGCATCAATAATATGAGCGGGCGCAATAGCCTCGACGACGTTTGTCTCATCATCAGATGCTGCTGCTGAATCAGGCGTGGCTGCGGATGTCGGCGTTTCAGCAGCATCGCCTTTGATGTCGGTTGGAGATGTCGTGTCGGACGCTACCTTTGCCCCCGCATCGGACTCGGTTGAGGATGCCATGTTGGCATTTTCTGACTTGAGTTCGCGGGCCAGAGTGCCACGGTCACTGCGTGGCGCATGTTCGGCGCCCCAGCCAGGGCGTTCGGAGGCTTCGACTTTCTGAGCATTTTCGTTGAAGTGTGGTGTTGGTGTTTCCGATGAAGCACCTGATGCGCCATCCACAGGACCTTCATCGTCTTGCGCTGTTGTCTCAGAGGTGGAAGGCTGTGATGGTGTGGACGTTGGCCCGACTGGTGCCCCGACCGGCGCAAGGGTTGCGGCGGCTTCGCTCTGACCGGACACGGCGGGTTGGTCGTCATTCGGATTACCTTGAGCCGAGATCGAATCGGGAGACGACGGCGAAGCAATAGTTTCCATGTCCGCTGGTTTGACCTGACCGGATATCGCTTCAACGGCCTCAACGACAGGTTCTGACTTGTTGCCAGCAGCGGCCTTGACGATCATGCCCTTGTTGGCGTGTCCCATTGTGTCGGCGTGTGCCCTTGTTGTCACATCTGTAGGCTCTGTCTCATTGGGCCCTTTGGCCGTCATGGCTACTTGTGAGACCGTGTTGCCGTGAGTGTCTTGTGGTCTCTTTGATGCAGTGTCCGAGTCGTTAAGGGACTCTGCGTGATGTGCTGCGCGATCATCCTGCGTCGGGCGATTATCGACCTCATCGTCGAGATGTCTTTGGAAATTCGAATGATCGTTGTCTATAGAGGTAGTGGTACGATCCTCATATGTGCGCCTGCTCGCAATATCACGATCCTGGTAGTCGTCCCTTCCGGAGGCTTCGTCCCGTCTGGATGTGTTGTCGACTTGTGGACGAGACGATGGATTGGCCGCTGGTGGCAATGATGCGAACTGATCAATTGAAAAAGTCATTAGTACTCGTTTCTACTCTTGTTGGTCTGCTCTTGGTGAGGACCGACGCACAGGTTCCATTCGCGGTATGAAAAGCAATGATCGGGCCAGTTTCCAAAGCCCCGGAGAACTACCGATTTTTCGGGTCTACCTGTATTTAGTTTGGATAGTGAGATCGAAAATACTGCCGATGGGGAAAATTGTTCTATGCAGATCCGGCGTTTTTTTCCGCTTCGAAGGTTCGCGTCTCTATTAAAACGTATACTGAGTAATTAACTATTTGAAGGGTAAAATCGTTCATGATCGGTTAACCAGGCTGCATCATCCCGGTTGGATTTCGAACTGGCATTGGCGTTGCAATGCTTCCTGCGCAATGAAGGGCCACCATAAGGGTAGCTCGGAAAAACAGAAACAGTGATTGGTCCGTTGAAACAGAGAAAACTCTATAAAGTCAGTAGGTTGGGCAGTGTTTTACAGTACGCCCCTGGTGCGCGCTGTAAAAGCCAGCCCGGCGTCTTGTGCCGTGCGTCGGCAGCTTTTGCCGGGCAGAAATCGCGCCGGCCCCTCTCTCCCGAAGCCAGAATTTTCGTTGAACAGGAATAGCCACGATGTCCATCAGTCTTATGCTCAACAATGCAGTCAGCGCCCTCCAGACCAATCAATCTGCGCTCAGCGTTACAGCGAACAACATCGCCAACCTCAACACACCGGACTACGCCCGACGGGAAGTGCATCTTGGCGCGAAAGCTGCCGGGGATCTGCTTGCCGGTGTGGAGGTGGCCGAAGTGCGCCGTATTGTGAATGAGTTTCTGTCAAAGGAAGTTTTGACGGCATCGGCGGGTACGAATTTTTACGAAACCAAACAATCCTATCATGATCGACTGCAATCCATGATCGGGAGTCCGGATGATGAACGATCTCTCGCGGGACGGCTGACGAGCCTGATAGCTCAATTTAATGAAGCATCCGTCGACCCGACCAGTCTGCCTCGCCGTGCGGATCTGTTGTCTGATCTGCAACAGTTGGCAGAGACTATTAATGGGCTTGCTTCGGATATTCAGCAGCTGCGTACTGACGCGGATCAACAATTCCGGGAAAAGGTAGCAAGCGTCAACAGTTTGACTACAGAAATATTTGATCTCAATTCCAAAATTTCAACTTCGGTTCTCAAGGGTTCGGACCCTTCTGCTCTGTTCGATCGCCGTGACAGTGCGCTGAAAGAACTCGGTGGCCTGTTGGATATCACGATTTCCAAAGAGGCGAGCGGGCGTGTGAATGTGAGTACGACCAGCGGCATCTCGCTTGTCGGTGCCATTCGGTATGAACTCAAATACGAGTCAGCTGGCCTTGCAACGCCGCAGACGGTCTTTCCGCGCATTACGCTCCACCGGGTGGATGCAGCGGACGGTGCGGTGGATCCGAACGGGCTTGAGTTCAATCACCATCTTCGGGGTGGTGCGCTTTCGGCTCTCGTTCAGTTGCGCGACTTTGACATGGTTGAAATTGCCAAATCCCTTGGTGCTCTATCGTCGACTGTGGTGGATGCACTCAATACTGTTCACAACGATAATGTTTCGTTGCCTCCGCCGAACGCCCTGACGGGCATCAATACGGGTCTTCTGACGACCGATAATCACGAGTTCACCGGGAAAACCAGTCTGGCTGTTGTCAGCGATGCAGGTGTTCTGGTCAAACGCATCGATATTGACTTTAACGCCGGTACCTATTCGATCAATGGTGCAGCTCCTGCTGCGTTTAGCGGTACAACGATCGGCGCTATAACAGGTGATTTGAATACGGCTTTGGGGGCAGACGGGGCTGTGAGTTTTGCTGCGGGTGTTATGTCGGTTTCTGCAACGGCGGGGACCAATGGCATCGGCTTCCTTCAGGATGCTGTTGATCCCAGCTCACGGGGCGGGCGAGGATTTTCTCACTTCTTCGGTCTTAACAACCTGATGGGTGCGGATTCGCCGGCGCATTATGAAACCGGTTTGACAACGGCTTCTGCTCACGGGTTTACTGGCGGCCCGGCTGTTATCCAGCTCAAATCCCCTTCGGGGCAAATTTTGAAGGAAGTTTCCATCACGCCAGCCGGGGCTACCGTCGCTGACCTGCTGACGCAGCTTAATGACGTGACCACTGGGCTTGGGGCCTATGGTACTTTTGGGCTCAGCACGGATGGTCAAATGAGTTTCACGCCAACCGGCAGCTATGCCGGCTCTGTCCTTGTATCAAATGGTGATGGGACGGTGCGAGGCACAACGGGCCTGTCCATGTCGGAATTTTTTGGTCTTGGCGAGCGGTACCAAATGGAGCAGGCAACCGGGACCTTTCTGGCTCCCCGAATTAATTCAGATAATCGCTATCTGGGTCTCGCAAAACTCGACCTTTCGATGGCCTCGGTTGTGGGCGATGTTGTTATAACGCCCGGTGACGCGCGCGGCGCGATCGCCTTCAATGACATCCAGGGGCAGACCTTTGCGATACCTGCTGCCGGGAGTATCGTCGCCATGAACGCTACGCTTGGAGAATATATCTCCACCTTTTTGGCTGATACCGGTCAACGCGCAGCGCTGGCTTCAGTTTTTGCATCCAACAACAAGGCGCTTTTTCAAGAGGTGGAGGGACGTCTTGCCAATGAGCGCGGCGTTAGCCTTGATGAAGAACTGTCCAATATGATGGTCTTTCAACAATCCTACAACGCTGCGGCCAGGATGGTCACGACAGCTAAAGAATTATACGACGCACTTTTGTCAATTGCCTGAGGACGAGAAGGATAACGCATGACCCGGATTACGGACTACAGTCAGCACAATACCATGGTTTCATATCTTATGCGCTCGGCTGAAAGTCAGGCCAAGACTGAAGAGATGATTGCTTCTGGCAAGAAGATCAACAGCTTTGCTGACATTCCTGGTGATACCGGCGTGCTCCTGTCTGCCAAGCGCGTCGAAGCGAACTTGCAACAGTACACCCGTACATCCAATGAAATTATGAACCGCATTGGTTTGCAGGACATTCAGTTGATTGAAATGGAAGCGCTGGGCGATGATGTCCGACAGCTTGTTACGCAGACCGTTGCGACAGGATCATCGCTCAATTTTCATGAGGAACTTGATGGTATTTTCCAACGTCTTACATCATTGCTGAATTCATCTGTTGACGGCAAGTATATCTATTCCGGCACAAGGTCCGATATCCCGCCGGTTAATATCAGTACACTCGATGAGCTGGCAGCGCTAGCCACCGTCGATCTTGCCTTTGACAATAACACGTTGAAACAGGCGGTGAATATCGACGACAATGAGAGGGTTGAGTTCGGCATTCTTGCCAGTGATATTGCGACAGATCTTTTCCAGAAGATCAAGGACATCAAGGCTTATCATGATGGAACCGGCGGTCCTTTTCTGGGATCTCTCACGGAGACACAAAGTGACTATTTGAGTTCAACAGTTCAGGATTTGATCGACGCCGACAATATTATCACCGGGTTCACGGCCTCAAATGGCCGGGCCGCCCGCCAGGTGGAACAAGCTGTGGCTCGGCATGAGAAATCGGAAACCTTTGTGAAGACCTTTATCGGCAACATTGAGGATGCGGATCTTGCTGAAGCGGTGTCCAAGCTGTCCATGAACCAGCTCCAGTCAGAGGCGACCGCCAAGGTTATTGGCCAACTCAACCGCATTTCTCTGCTCGACTATATCTGATATCCCCGTCCGACTTCGTTTGGAAACGGGCACTAAACCGGCGATCTGCGTCGCAGGTGCCCGGTTTTGCTTGTCTGGCTGAGGTTTCTTGCTCTATATGCGGGCAGTGAAAAACCCGTATCCAGCAATGACCCAGGTGCCTCGGTGAAACAGGCCGACAAAACAGCGACAAAACTGAATTCCCTCGGGTTCGCCAAGGCGCCTGAGGAGACGCGTGTTGTCGTCGCCATGTCGGGCGGGGTGGATTCCTCTGTGGTTGCCGGTCTGCTGGCGCGGGAAGGCTATGAGGTTATCGGCATCACGCTGCAGCTTTATGATCACGGCGCGGCAATCCAGAAAAAAGGCGCGTGCTGTGCGGGCCAGGATATTCATGATGCCCGCCGCGTCGCGGCTGCGCTCGATATCCCGCATTATGTCCTCGACTATGAGGATATTTTCTCCGATGCCGTGATTAGTGAATTCGCCGATGCCTACCTGGCTGGCGAGACGCCGATCCCGTGCATCCGCTGCAATGAGCGGGTCAAGTTCAAGGACATGCTTGAGATGGCGAAGGACCTGGGTGCCGACTGTATGGCGACCGGCCATTATGTGCAGCACGTTATGGGGCCGGATGGCTCGCAGCTCCACCGCGGCGTCGATCCGGTGCGCGACCAAAGTTACTTTCTCTTCACCACGACGCGGGAACAGCTCGACTATCTGCGCTTTCCGCTCGGCGGCCTCGGCAAGGATGAAACGCGCCAGCTGGCCGAAGAGTTCGGCCTTGCGGTGGCCTCCAAGCCTGACAGTCAGGATATTTGCTTCGTGCCGGAAGGCCGGTATACGGACGTTATCATGAAGCTGCGCCCCGAGGCGGGTGAGCCCGGCGCAATCGTTCATATGGACGGCCGCGTGCTCGGACAGCACACCGGTATTTTGAATTTTACCATTGGCCAGCGCAAAGGTCTGGGCGTGGCCACCGGCGATCCGATTTATGTCGTCAGGATCAATGCGGAGACGCGCGAGGTCATTGTTGGTCCGCGAGAGGCATTGTTGTCAAAGCGCATTCATTTGCGCGAGGTCAACTGGCTTGGTGATATGAGCTTTGAAGCGATCGGACCGGAGGGCCTGACCATTGGCGCCA
Source organism: Alphaproteobacteria bacterium (assembly GCA_030614785.1). Taxonomy (GTDB): domain Bacteria; phylum Pseudomonadota; class Alphaproteobacteria; order M2410; family M2410; genus JAUWTJ01. The sequence goes on from JAUWTJ010000008.1 coordinate 19,797, forward strand.
AGGTGCGCTCCACGCGCCCGCCGATGGCCGCGAAACTTTATCCGCAGTCAGGCGGCGCCCTGGTCGTGCTTGATGATGGCGATGAAGGGGTCTCGCCGGGTCAGGCTTGCGTCTTTTATGCGCCCGACGGCGGCGAGATGCGCGTTCTGGGCGGTGGCTGGATTGAAAAGGTCGACCAGGAGAACCCCCGTGGACATTCGCCTGATTGAAAAATCTGATGCCGAGCTTCTGGTGCCCGTCTTCGATGCTTATCGGCAGTTCTATGAACAGGCCAGCGATGAAGCCGGCGCGCTGCATTATCTTGAGGCGCGCCTTGCGGCGGGTGACTGTTTCGGCGTTGTTGCGGTCGATGATACGGATCAGGCCCCAGGCCAGGCTGCAGCGAAAGCCGGGGGCTTTGGCCTGGTCTATCCGACCTTCTCTTCGGTCCGCATGAAGCCCGTATGGGTGCTCAACGATTTCTTCGTCGTGCCGGATGAGCGCAGTTCCGGCCTTGCCGCAAGGCTGATGGTGCGGCTTTTCGCGCTGGCCGAAGAGCGCGGCATCGGCCAGATTTCCCTGATTACCCATGAGACCAACACCCGGGCCCAGGCGCATTACCGCAAAATGGGCTGGAAACAGTCAGAGTTTCTGCGCTTTGAGCGGGAAATCTGAGGCCGGGCCCGCCCGACTAAAAAGCCCGGTCGAAATGCCCGTCATGGGGCTTGCAAGGGCGCGGCGCTATCGTATATAAGCCGGGTCTCGCATGGTACTTGCCCTTCCCGGGCAAGGCGGCCCCCTGGGGCGAAGTAGCTCAGCTGGTTAGAGCACCGGAATCATAATCCGTAGGTCGGCGGTTCGAGTCCGCCCTTCGCTACCAATCTTTCTCGACGACATCTCTTAACATACCAAAACGCCCACAGGCGCGCTGCCCGCGGTGCTGGCAGGCGTAATTGCAGCGCCAGAAGGCGATGCCCTGAAGGGTGCCGAGAAAAGCTCACCTGCCGCATGCATCGGGACTGCCGCGATCTTCCCATGGCATCCTGAATGAACCTGCCCAGGCGCCTTGTTTGCCGTCGCTCGCCTCAGTCTCTTCCCGCACGAACTTCCCCCCGCTGAATTTCGGACAGTCAAACGCAAATCCTCGCGCGACCATTTCTGATTGAAGGTCAAACGGGCTCGTCGAACATCGAGCCATCACTTTTTCAAAGAATGGCTTTACCTTCATGCAGGTAAGGTCCTTGCCCATGACTAGTCGGGCGAGTTCCGCCCGTGCCGTTTCCCCGCAGGGCACTGGCACGCCCTCAACAAGGCAGTTCTGCTTTAGCTCCAGGGCATCAATCCCCCATAACCGGGTGACAAGCAGGAAAGGCACCTTGTCTTTCGAGACATTGATAACAAGTGTATCCCCATCGGTAATCTCTGTGGCCCGGCCGTGAAAAACCTCTCCGTTCTGGAAGTGATCGGGTCCAAGGCGAACCGGTCGGATAGACATGTCTGACGCTTCAACCCTGCTTGCAAAGAAATCTGCGACCAGAATGCCGGTGATGAGCGAGAAGATGGTCGCCATGGTCGTCAATCGAAAGGAAATTCTGATACCGAAATCCGGGTGATTCCATAGCCCGGCAAGCGGGTACTTAGAAATTTTGTAAAGGCGTGCTCTTCGGGTCGCTTCGGTCGATCCCTCATCGCCTCCCAATGTGTCAAATAACGAAGAAGGCAGATAAATCTGATCCTTCCCGACATTTCGATGGTGATTGTGCGCGGCGGCCCCGAACGTCGTCGGCGAGATCTGGTACCACTTCGGCTTCAAAGTAATTCGGATGTAGTCGCCCTTTTTTGCTCCGGCGGCAGTCATATCAGAAGTGCGGAGATGCAGGTAATCGTCATCGAATTTTTCTTCGTCCAGAGAGAAAGTGATTGTTTTCCATACTGGCTGCCCCCGGCGTATCTTAGTCAGGAGATTGACAAGAGTGAAAAGAAGGAAGATGCCAGCGGTTAAGAGAGCGGCAACGGAAAGAAGCACATAAAGACCAGACCAGGACAGCGTGCAAAGTTCGCCGACGCCATCCTCCCAGGAAAGCTCAACAACGCCTTGGCAAAGATGATTATAGATCCCCACGTCCCATTCCCCCGAATGCCCTCGTTCGGTAGTGTGCCTTGAAACATGCAAGCAGTCAAATTGCAAGACACAGTCGACGATTTCCACGCGGGCCGGACCTGCACCCGGCCATAGCGCCTGAGGCAATAGCTGAGGCGCTCCATGTCCGGCAGCGTCGTCCGTGACCCCGTAATCAATTTCCAGGACGCCCACAGGGGCGCTGTCGTGGTGCTGACAGGCGTGGTTTGAGCACCAGAAGGCGATGCCCTCGACGGTGCCGCAGGCGTACAGGTCGTGAAGGTTCGGGGGTGATGTTTCCACGCGGGGTGCGTAGCATGGCGGCAGAGCCGGGTGTCAAGGGTTCAGGCTTCCCCGGTTGTATTGGCTGTGTTACGCTGTGCCGGGGCGAGTGCTGTTTTAGTGCTCAAGGCGGGGGCTAAACAAACATGCGGCTAATTTTTTCGGCAATCCTAGCGGCGGCGCTGGTTTTCGGCGGGACGTTGCTCTTTGCACGCTATTTTGGGTCGATTGAAACCGGACCGAGGGACCCTCTGGATGCACAGGAAGTACCGGGCGTTAAACCTGAATTGGAAAGCCCCCGACCGGATACTGAGACGCGAACCGAAGGAGCAAGCCGAAGTGAAACACTGGGAACCAATGATTACGATGATTTTCCCGTGCTTTCGGCTTATTCGGAAGTAAGCTGCATGAAAGTGCCGATGGGCGAATACGTGCCGCCAAAGCTGACCGTCCGAATACTGCCACGCTTTTCAGAAGGTCACACACCGACATTAGTCTACACTGTCGATGCACGGTTTTGCGTTACAGTCGAGGGGGGCGCCTCCGACATTGAGGTAGTGCGCAGTGATCCGCCGAAATTTTTCGATAGAGCGGTAACGAGAGCTGTGTCGAAGTGGAAATTTACGCCTGCAACAGTGGATGGGGAGGAAACCGAAGTCTGTGACTGTGGTGCGCGCATTTCTAACGAGACCAGAGAGTAGACCCTCGGCGCACAGTTTTCCAAAAGCTGACAATCTCAGGGGATATATCGGCATACTGACGGAAAGTTTGCCAAAAGGAACCGCAGCATTTTGCCATTGACTTCGTTATCATAGTCCGCCGTTCGCTACCAATCGTTTCAAAGACTTGCTGACTCGGATTGCGCGCCCGCGTGGCGCCCTGTGCCTGTCAGGCGCAGTTGCGGCATCTGGGGGTGTGGGGGATGAGTTCGAGGCGTTTGTCGGAAATGTCCTCGCCGCACACCACGCAGATGCCGTAGGATTTGTCCTCGATACGGGTCAGGGCGTGTTTGATGGCAGCGATTTCTGCCAGGCCGGCATTGCCCAGCTGCTCGAGGACTTCATCGCCCTCGCGCTCGGTTGCCCGCTCCTCGTCGTCGGCGGGGCTCGGCTCGATGAGCTCTCCCTCGATGCCGTGCAGGCGCGAATCGAGCTCTTGCAGACGATCAAGCAAGCGTTTTTTGTAGTGCTGCCGGTTGGGCATGATTGTCCTCCATCAGGTCCTGGAATTTGCGGGGAAACCTTGAATTAGACGCATTGTTACAAATTCGGCCGAGTTTTGCACTGGAGCAAATTGACGCTGCCCTATCGCTGACTTGACGCTACTCAGGGCTGTTTTACCCACACAGCAATGGGGTCGTCGCGGCCGCGCAGGGGCATGGGATCCCGGGCTGCGAGGGGGCCAAGCAGCGCCTCGCGGTCGGCGTCGCCGGAGGTCTCGATGGCCTTGATCAGGGCCTCACTGACGACGAGGGCGGTGCCCAGCTCCCGGGTGAGCTCTTCGAGCCGACTGGCGACATTGACCGCGTCCCCGATAACGGCAAATTCAAGCAGGCGTTCGGAGCCGATATCGCCGAGGATAACGTTGCCATAGTGGAGACCAATGGAGAGGGTGACGGGCTCCTTGCCTTCGGCGCAGCGCGTCTCATTCCAGAGCGCCATGCGGGCGAGCATATCATGGGCACAGGCGAGGGCATTGCGCGCGTCATCGGGGCTGGGCTCCGGCGTGCCGAAGGTCGCCATGATACCGTCACCAAGAAACTTGTGCAGGGTGCCCTGATGATCAAAGACCGCGCCTTCCATGTGGGCGTGAAAGTCTCGCAGCAGAGCCATAATGGCCTCAGGGGACTGACGTTCTGCAAGTCCTGTGAAGCCAACGATATCGGCGAACATCACGGCGACAGTTTGTGAGCGGACGGCGGCGAGCGGTTTGTCTTGCGCGGCCATTTCATCGACGATGTTGGGCGGGAAGTGCCTCGCCAGATTGGCGCGTTCGCGAGCGACTTCGGCCTGCCTTACCAGCAGGCGATTGGTTCGCCAGCCATTGAGGGCCAGGATCGAGCAAACAATAATGAAAACGACGATTTCCTGCAGACGGTCTCCGATGTCCACGCGGTTCGGGTCGATAAACTCGAGGATGCGTTGGTCGCGTCCTACGGCCTCAAAGACACGTTCTGTCATGCCTGGCGCGTGGTACCCGAGAAACAGGATGAGGACAGCGGCTGTCATCCACAGGCCGGCGACCCAGATTCCGTAGGTGACCAGTGTACGCCAGGAGTAAGCCATGGTCGCCGCGGCGAGCAGGACATAGAAATAGGAAAAATTGCCGATGTGATACTGCATGGCGGTCGGCCAGCTGTCTCCCATGAAGGGATTGGGGACTGTGAACGTGAAGGTCATCAGGGTGAGGTCGGCAAATATCAGCAGGACCTCCGGCCTTGAGCGACCGACCCGGCCAACGCGCAGCTGTGCCCAGCCGATCAGGGCGAAGCCGGCAATCAGGGCCTCGTAGTAGAACACGGATATGTCGAAATTGATTATTGGCAGGAGACAGGCAATGACGGCAAGGGCAATCCAGCGCGCGCGCACCGCAAGCACCAGCCCTTCTTCCTTATGTTGCGTCAGAGCATCGTGCAAATACTCGCCGGACGCCGCCAACTCGTCTTCGTTGCTGCGCATGTCACGCAGACGCATGCCCCCGACAGACAGCCCGCGTTTTGGCAAAACCGGGTCGTCTGATTTCGGCACTTTCCTCGATCCGTCTGCCATAGGCCTTGCTCAGCTCCAGTTTAACTCATCCGGTCCCGATGCAAACCAGCAGCGTTCGCGCGTGATTGAAATCTTCGTTGTCGGCGCGTCTTGTCTTCAGGTCGTGTCCTGAGGCTGCGACCTCTGCGGCGGCGAGGTTCAACGCATATCCAGCGGATCGCTTTGCGGAGAAACAGAAGCAGCACATTGTTGCTCAATGACTTCCCAGGCGATGGCAGCCGCCATATTGTCGCGAAGACATTGCTCCCAGGCGGCTTGCTCCTCATCGGTTCGGCCTGTGCCAGTGTCAGTGTCAGTCATAGTGTTTGGGTCAGGGTCGGACGTAGAGCCCGACCCGGTTATTTGAGCACACCCGACAAGGAGCGACACCATTATTATCACAAGAGATTTTGTCAAATTCTCGTTCACTCGGGTTTCCTGAGACGGAGCAGAAAGCGATCGGTCTTGCCTCTTATGCTCGGGTCAAAGGGAGTTTTGGTATGATCATCGTCCGGATTGGACAGGAGATCGGATTGCCCGGCGATTTCAAAACCGGCCTGCTTTGCCGCTGCAATCACAAGATCTATGTGGATACGGTGGAGGGCGGCATTGTCGGCACCCGCGTCGCCGTGGTGATCAATGAGACCGAGCGTGCCGCCCGGCTCGAGGATCGCAAAAACATCCTTCAGCGCCTTGATGCCATCCTCTGCCTTGTCGTTGTAGAGATCGTGGAAGTTGAGGGCGGTAATCGCGGCGTCGACGGAGCTTTCAACGATGCCAGAGTCCGGGACATCGGTGTTAATGCGCTTTACATTGGGCAGACGGTTTCCCGCGAGGCGTTCTGAAAGTGCTTTTTCGTAGTAACCGTCGTTCCATTGGAGAAAACCGGGAGGGTTTTGTGCGTAGACTGTTCCGGTCTTTCCAACCGTCAGGGACAGGACTTCCGTGTAGTACCCACCGGACGCCATGACATCCATCACCGTCATGCCCGGGCCAATACCGAGAAAATGCATCACGTCTGCAGGTTTACGCCCTGCGTCTCTGGCCTTGTCGGCGTCGGGCCGCGAGGCACCATCCAGCGCGTCGCGAAGGGCGGCTGTATTATCGCTTGCCAGTGAAGGGCCGGCCAGTGAGAGGGTTGCCGGACCAAGGAGACCCAGAGCGAGAGTGAAAGTGGCCCCAAAGGACATAAGTGTTGATTTCACAAGAAATCCTCCTGCTGTTGAAGCCCCCCGCGCGCACTCTACAGCCAGATCCGGCAAAAGGCCAGCCTTGCAGGCAACGCCTTGATGGCTTTACCGGCGGTTCAAAAGCAACTAACCTGCGCCGCCTTGACTAGCCAAATGACCCTGGGGAGGGGACTAACGCGTGACCAGTTCTGACGCTGTACTATCCGAAAAACCGACCGCCGCCGACAATAACGATTTTTCCACAGGGTATCGTTATTATGTGCTCGGGCTTTTGTTGGCCATCTATACAGCCAATTATATGGACCGCATGATCCTCGGGATCCTGCTACAGCCGATCAAGGCGGATCTGGGTGCCTCGGATACGATGATGGGGTTGCTGACGGGACTGATGTTTGCCGTCTTCTACGCAACGATGGGCATGCCGATTGCCTATTGGGCTGATCGGGGCAGTCGCAAGACTATCATAACGCTGGCGCTGACGATCTGGTCGGGCATGACCGTTGTGTGCGGACTGGCGGCAAATTACTGGCAGCTTGCGGTCGCGCGAATGTTTGTGGGTGTCGGCGAGGCTGGCGGCAGCCCGCCTTCACATTCGATCATTGCTGATTTGTTTGAGATGAACAAAAGGTCGACAGCGCTTGCTATTTTTGCGTTGGGTGTGCCGTTGGGTTTGCTTTTTGGCTTTCCTCTTGCTGGCCGAATATATGAGGCATGGGGCTGGCGCATGGCCTTCATGTCGCTTGGCGCGCCCGGTTTGCTGCTTGCGGTCCTTGCCTTCTTTACACTGAGGGAACCGCCGCGCGGCATGTCTGAACATGTCCAGCAAGATGATACAGGAGATACACCCGCATTCCTCGATGTCTGGGCTTTCATGTGGAGCCAGAAGTCGCTTCGCCATCTCATTGCAGGAACAACGCTCGCTGCACTGGTGGGTTATGCCGGGGTCAACTGGTTGCCCTCTTTTCTTGGTCTCAGTCACGGCATGTCGACCAAGCAGATTGGAGACTCGCTCGCCCTGTTGATCGGGATCGGCGGGCTGATCGGAACCTTCGGCGGTGGTTACTTCGCCGATTATCTTGGCAGGAAGGATGTGAAGTGGAAGTCCAGAGTCGTGGGCGCAACAATTCTGGGAATTTTTCCGATCGGCATTCTGGTCTATATGACGGACAATACCTCGATTGCGCTCGGCGGTATTTTGTTCACCTCTATTGCAGGGACCGTATACCTCGGTCCGACTTTTGCCCTGGTTCAGTCGTTGGTGGCCGTGCGCATGAGGGCGATGGGGGCGGCTATCATGCTTTTTATCCTGAATTTATTCGGCATGTCGATCGGACCGACCATGACGGGGGTACTCAGTGATTTCTATCGCCCGATCTATGGCGATCATTCGGTCCGCTGGGCGCTTTTCACGGTTGGCTTTGTAAGCCTGTGGGCGGGGTTTCATTTTTTCCGAGCGGCGATTTATCTGAAAGCCGATTTGGAACGTGTCGAGGAAATGAATGCCGAGGGATGATGTGATCGCCTGGCAGTAGAGGGAATTTTCATGAGTGAACAGACCTATGCGCTTGCTATTCACGGCGGGGCCGGAGTGATCTTGCGTGAACGCCTGTCAGAGGACATGGAAGCGGAGTACCGCGCCAAACTTCTGGACGCCGTCGAAGCCGGCGAGGCCGTTCTTAAAGCTGGCGGGACTTCCATTGATGCCACAATTGCAGCGGTCCGGGTCATGGAAGATTCCGAGCTGTTCAATGCCGGGAAGGGCGCTGTCTTCACGCACGAGGGCCGCAATGAAATGGACGCCGCTGTGATGGATGGCAAGACCATGGATGCGGGCGCCGTCGCGGGCGTGACACGTATTCGCAATCCCATAGAGGCGGCAAAGCGGGTTATGACCCATACAGGCCATGTCCTGTTGATGGGCGAGGGTGCCGAGGAATTCGCCGAGGAACAGGGTATTGCGCTGGTTGATCCTTCTTATTTTCATACGCAAAAGCGCTGGGATCAATTGCAAAAGGCGATTGCAATGGGCGCGGAAACCTCGCTTGATCATTCTGATAATAAATTTGGTACTGTCGGCGCTGTGGCGCTTGACAGTCACGGCAATCTGGCCGCTGCGACCTCAACCGGGGGCATGACCAACAAACGCTGGCGCCGTATTGGCGATACACCGGTAATCGGTGCCGGGACCTATGCACAGAATGCTACGGCAGCGATTTCAACTACTGGCCATGGCGAGTATATGATGCGCTATACGGTTGCTCGTGATGTTTGTGCCCTGATGGAATTCAAGGGACTGGATTTGCAAGCTGCCGCGAGGGAGGTCATTCACGAGCGCTTCGGCAAGGCCGGCGGGGATGGCGGTCTCATTGCAGTGGATGCGCACGGTAACATTGCTCTGGAGCTCAACACACCGGGGATGTATCGCGGCTCGGTCAAGGCAGGCGGGGCGATCAAGATAGAGATTTTCAGGTAGATTTACGTTTTGCCGCGCGCCGGATCAAACGTCTTTGGCGAGCGCGCCTGATCCTGTTTCGGATCCGTTGCAGGATTCGCAGCGTAAAAACAATAGCGAAGAGAATACCCCAGAGCTCAAGGAAATCCACGATCTCCTCGTTAGACGCAATAATACTCAAGTCGAAGACGCCTTCGAACATTGAAAATCCCCCGGGCCGCAGAAGAACCATTCCCCGCACGTTGTAATCACGATATCCGGCACGAGATGTCTTGGCAAGATTGCAGAGCGCCGGGGCAGGGGCGCTGGTAACAATGGCGTGTGAAACCCGGGGCAGCAGACAAAAACAGAGGCACCGAAACATTCCGGCGCCTCTGGTCAATATCACTTGCGATATAAAATGCAGCCAGCCTGTGACGAATTGTTTTTATGACTGGTCGCGCGGGTCGAGATTGCCCAGGGGAGGTGCTTTTTTTCGACCCGGGACAATTTGAACGGATTTCGATCGCTATGTCCAGTGGCCGCCGCAGCGCGAATTGTCGCATCCCGATGTCGCAGTTTCAGGCTCGGGGCAAGGGACTTGATCAGATGTTTATTATTATCAGTTCAAAGATCCGTGTTGGCAGGAAGCGTCCACAGGAAGCTGGCAACCGGTGCGCAGACAAACAGAATGAAAGCCAGACAGGCCAGACTGCTGAACAGGTATCCGATGACGAGTGCACTGAACAAAAGCGAAGCCAGAGCAATCTGTCTGGCAGCTGTGGGGATTGAGCGATGCTTCACCCAGTTTTGCAGCGCCGGACCAAAATGCCTGTGGTTATAGAGCCAATCGCGCATCCGGGCGGACGACCTTGTAAAGGCCCAAAGGGCAATGATCATGAAGACGGTAGTTGGCAGGCCGGGAACGAAAACACCAATGGTTCCGAGCGCCACGCAAAAGCAGCCCAAGCCCAGGTACAATATTTTACCGATGCGGGAGACATCTGCATGTTCGGATGACGTGGCGTCTGGATGCAGGTGTCTGGAGGCCGCTTCCAGTTCCTTGCGGAGGTCGTCGACGTCAACGGCTTCAGGTGCCAGGCTGGTCTGTGAGGCCGGGCGGCTTTTGGTCGCGGCAACAGGCGGCTCCTGCTCAGGCGCCTCCTCAGGCGCCTCCTCATAACCGAACTCTTTTGCTGCTCCAGCCATTGTTGAAACCTGACCCATTCCTTGTCGCGATAAGATCATTTTGATTCAAAAGTACCTAACAAAGGGTCAATTTGGCCGGATGGCAGGGGAAATTGCGGATAAAGGGTCGAGAAGATACAGTAATGCTGGAATTCTCGCAGGAGTGCCACGCATTCAAACTCGCATGATTCGGAAAATCTTGTTATCTACCAAAAAAACCAGGGCAATCCGGGGCGGCGAAAGCTTCCCCTGATCATGCCATCGGACTATAAGCAACATTCACACACCCCAAATCAAGGGATCGGGACGACGCTCATGGATGGCGAATTCAGCAAGGACAAGGCCCTGGTGCTCTTTTCCGGCGGGCAGGATTCCGCGGTATGCCTTGCCTGGGCCCTGGACAGGTTTGATCACGTCGAGACGGTTGGGTTTGATTACCGGCAAAGGCACCGTGTTGAACTGATTTGCCGCCAGACCTTTTTGTTGCGAATGGGCGTGCGTTTTGCCAACTGGTCACCGAAACTGAAGGCCGATCATGTGCTGGACCTGGGTATTATGTCCGAGATTGGCAGTACAGCCATGACCCACGATCTGGACATCAAGATGGAGGACAATGGCCTGCCGAATACTTTTGTGCCGGGCCGTAATCTGATGTTCCTGACGGCTGCCGCGGCGCTTGCCTATCGTCGCGGGATTGCCAATGTGGTCGGCGGGATGTGTGAGACCGATTATTCCGGTTATCCCGATTGCCGCCTCGATACGATCAAGGCGCTGGAGACGGCGGTCAATTTGGGCATGGCTACCGATATCGAACTGCTGACGCCTTTGATGCACATCGACAAGCAGGCAACGTGGGAGATGGCGCAGGAGCTAGGTGGTGACCGTCTTGTTGATCTCCTCATCGAGGAAACCCACACATGCTATGTCGGTGACCGCGAAAATCGCCATGCCTGGGGCTATGGCTGCGGCACATGTCCGGCCTGCGAGCTTCGCGCCGCCGGGTATGAAGGATTTGCCGCGATGCGAGAGACTGTGCAGCCCGCTCTATGACTTATTCAGTCAAGGAAATGTTTGCCACCTTGCAGGGCGAAGGTGCGCAAGCCGGACGAGCCGCGATCTTCATTCGTTTCGCCGGATGTAATCTCTGGTCAGGCCGCGAGAAGGATCGTGCGAGCGCAGTTTGTCAATTCTGCGATACGGATTTTGTCGGCACAAACGGTGTTGGTGGTGGCAAATTCACATCCGCTGCAGCGCTGGCTGAAGCAGCGGTTGCGCTCTGGCCCGACTCAGATGCGAAACGTCGTTATGCGGTTCTGACTGGCGGCGAGCCAATGATGCAAATTGACGATGATCTGGTCGATGCCCTGCACGACCAGGGCTTTGAGATCGCGGTTGAGACGAATGGAACGCTTGAGGCTCATGATGGCATTGACTGGATCTGTGTGAGCCCCAAGGCAGATGCGGATCTGGTGCAAAGGCGGGGCGATGAGCTCAAAGTGGTTTTCCCTCAGGAGGGGCAGGATCCGTCTGAATTTGAAGCCCTTGAATTCCGACACTTTTTTTTGCAGCCTATGGATGGACCGGATATCGAGAACAATACCCGGGCGGCGACAACCTATTGTCTTGAACATCCGCTATGGAAGCTCAGTCTGCAAACACACAAACTGATTGGCATTGCCTGAGAGAAAGTGCTGACAAGAAAATGATGGGAATAAAACACATGTCAATCCGACCTGTAACAAGGGCGCTCGCAGGAGCGCTTTTTCTTCTTGGCGTAGCCATATCAGGGGCGGCGGCACAGGATGCCCGCGAGTTTGTGCCAGGCACGAGCTATGACGAAGCCGTGCCGACACTTGAAAAGGTCGTCGGGCACAGATTTGGCGAACGAATCACATCTCCCGAGGATGTAATTTCCTATATGGAAGCCCTTGCAAGGGCTAACCCGGAACGCATGAAACTTGTGACCTATGCGCAAAGCTGGGAGGGTCGCCCGCTCGTCTATGCTATTGTTTCGTCGCCGGAGAATATCTCCCGACTTGATGACATCCAGGCGGGCATGCAAAGCCTTGCCGACCCCCGCGTGACGAACCGTGTTGCGGCCACGGCCCTGATTGCAAATCTGCCCGGCGTTGCGTGGATGACCTATGGTGTCCACGGCAATGAAATATCCTCAACTGATGCAGCGCTCTTTCTGACCTGGCATCTTCTAGCCGCCCGCAGAGACGCGCTGGTTGACGAAATTCTTGAAAAAACGGTGGTGCTTATCGATCCGATGCAAAATCCGGATGGACGTGCCAGGTTCGTGCACAATTTTGAAATCGCCGAGGGCCTTGAACCGGATGCGGACAGGCTAGCGGCAGAGCACAGAGAGCCATGGCCCGGCGGACGTACCAACCACTATTTTTTTGATATGAACCGGGACTGGTTCGCTCTGACCCAGCCGGAAACGAAGGGTCGCATCCGCACGTATCTGGACTGGTACCCCGTAGCGGTAATTGACGCTCATGAAATGAACGGGGATTCGAGCTATTACTTTGCTCCTCCGGCGGAGCCCTTCAACCCGAATATAACCAAAACCCAACGCGATGGCCTGGAACTCATTGGTCGAAACAATGCCAAGTGGTTCGACAAGTACGGATTTGACTATTTCACCCGCGAGGTTTTCGATGCGTTTTATCCAGGCTATGGGGACATGTGGCCGACGCTTCACGGCGCTATTGCGACAACATATGAGCAGGCATCGTCGCGCGGGCTATTGTGGCGAAAGGACGATGGCAGGGTGCTGACTTACAGTGATACCGTCCGCCGCCATGTGACGAGTTCCATCGCTACGCTCGAGACGGTCGCAACTCATAGAGCGAAGCTTCTGTCTGACTTCCATGACTATCGGCGAACCGCGATTGAAGAGGGGCGAGCGGAGCGAAATCGCGTCTATTTGCTGGACCACATTGAAGACCCGGCGGGCGCTGAAAAGCTGGCTCATATTCTGGAGGCGCAGGGAATTGACGTTCACACCGCTGCCACCGGCTTCAAGTCCTGCGGGAAGGCTTTTGAGCAGGGTACGTTTGTCATCAATGCGGCGCAGCCTTCCAAGAGACTGATCCGCAGCTTGCTTGAAGTGGACGTTCCAATTAGCAAGACCTTTATGGCGGAGCAGGAACGTCGACGCGCCAAGCAGCTCCCGGATGAGCTCTACGATGTAACCGCCTGGTCCCTTCCTCTGATGTATGGCGTGAAGATGACGACCTGTAAAGCCATGCCTGATGTCTCGCTTGTCGTGTCGGGCGACCGCCAGACAGCTGCTTCGACGACAGGGGCGAGTGAAATTGCCGTTGCCTGGATTGCGAGCTGGCGCGACGCGTCTTCTGTCCGCCTTTTGACCGGTGCGCTGAGGGCGGGATTGACTGTAAAAAGCGCGGATCGCTCGTTCGAGATCGGCGGTACGGAGTATCCTGCCGGATCACTTATCTTCCCGGCTGCGGAGAACGATGATGATCTTGCAGTTGAGCTTGAAGCCCTGTCCCGAACAAGTGGCGCTCCCGTTACCGGTGTGACGTCAAGCTGGATTGACAGCGGTCCCAATTTCGGTAGTGATAATGTTCATCCGGTACCGGAGTTGAAAGTGGCGCTTGCGTGGGACACAGGCGTCAGTCCCAACAGCGCTGGTAATACACGCTTTGTTATCGAGCGACAGTTTGGTTACCCGGTGTCAGTCATTCGTACTCTGACACTCTCAACTGCAGATCTTTCAAGATATGATGTGTTGATTTTGCCGGAGCAGGATTTCGTCGGATATAATCGAACATTGGGTGAAACGGGTTCCAAAAATCTTGCGGAATGGGTGGAAGAAGGCGGTGTTCTCATTGGTCTGGGGTCGGCCATGCAATATATGAGCGATCCGGCTGTCAATCTCGTCTCGGTGCGCCGGGAGTTTGCGGTTCGCGATGAAGAGAGTGTGAAAGAGGCCGGGGACGGTGAAGATAAATCTCATGTTGCAGGGCAGGTCATAAAAGACCTTGCGACCTATAAGGCACTTGTCACTCCGGAGGAGATGCGCCCTGACGCGGTACCTGGCGTTCTTGTTCGCGCCGAGGCCGATCCAGATCACTGGATTTCTTCGGGACTTCGAACGATGAATGTTCTCCTGTCCGGCCGAGACGTCTACACACCGCTGACACGGGATAAGGGCGTCAACGCAGTTCGTTTTGCCTCGGCAGATAATCTGCTTGTGAGCGGCTACCTGTGGGAGGAAAGTCGGACCCAGATTGCCTTTAAACCATTTGTCGTCGTTGAGCCGAGGGGGCAAGGCATGGTGATTGGTTTTACTTCCAGTCCGACGACACGCGCCTATCTGGATGGTCTCAACATGATCTTCATGAATGCCGTTTTGCGCGCACCGGCGCATTCCAGAAAGCTCCGATAAATACAAAAAGCCCGCCGCTGAAGCATTCAGCGGCGGGCAGTTTTGTTCCGGTTGGTTGGCGCCTATTCTGCAGCAACCGGTTTTGGTGACCAGATGGCATTACCATTCTGGTTCAACTCTTTGAGATAGAGGATTCCGTCGTCGGCAATGTCATCGCCGATCATGCGGTCGCCTTCCTTGTGCAGCTCTGTCATATCGATGTAGGCCGCATAGTTGGCGCTGGTCCGGTCTGTAATAATACCGGCCTTCAGCAAGGTCTTGATCAGAACGCGGACGATGTTTGTCGATTCCTGCATGGATTCGCGAATGTGCTCATCTGTCATGGCTTCCATATAGGCCGACTGGACCCATTCCCAATCAAGGCCGACAGCGGCATAGACATGCTTCTTCTGCTCCGGACTTGCCAGGTTAAAGAGCAGGACCTGGAACACTTCCCAGGCCCAGTCCTCGATCTGAGCGCGTTCGCCTTCCGGCAGGTGCGGAACCGTGCGGTCAGCCCAGATTTTACCGAATTTGTGATGGAAGGCTTCATCGGTCATGACGAGCTGCATCAGCTTGACCATGACCGGATCGCGGCCATGCTTGAAGAATGTCGCAAAGGCGCCCATGGCGAGGCCCTCAACCATCATCTGCATGCCCACCAGTTTCTTCCAGACCAGCTTGGAGGTGACCATATCATTGAGAAGACCACCGAGCGCCGGACCAACAGGGGCGGGCGCGCCCCAGCGGGCGGCGGTGTAATTGGTGAAAGCCGTGACGTGACGGGCTTCCTCACGGGTCTGGTTCGCAGCATATTCCTGCGCACCCGGGTCTGACAGAATGTTGCACAGGCTTGCTGAAAGAGAGAGGGCTCCCTGTTCGCCATGCATAATGGACGACAGCGACCAGTGGACGTTCATGTTGACCAGTTTGATTTTTTGCGCTTCATCCAGCTTGTCACCGACCGCAGTTTTCAGATCCATTTCCTGGTCTGGATCCATGAGATATTCGTTCTTAAGGTCGAAGGGCTGTGAGAAATCGATGTATTTGCTGTCCAGCGGATCCCAGAAGTGGTCGTGGGTGGCTGAAATGATCTTGTCAAAAGCAGACGAGCGATTGCCATAGCGCTCGACTTCCAGCAAAGACATAAAGTCTGATGGATCAACCGCCTGATAGGCCGGGTCGATGGTCAATTTGTTTAATTCTGCATTCTTGCCACTCATGGGAGTCTCCGCTGGTTGATCACACTGGAACGATAACAAGAGAGAATAAAAAAAGGGAGCCTGAGTCAACAAAAATGAGACAGGCGTCACTTTTTAATTTCCTAGCTGATTCAAGGGTTTCGAGCAGAAACCAGCCATGTTCTGGTGCCAAGATGGACCTTTCCTCCCTTGCAGTGGGCGCCAAGGGCCTCAATGACGGCATCAGTGACCCTTTCGCGTAGCTCATCAGTCAGATCAGCCACCATGCGGCCAAGCGGGCCGGAGCGGGTCAACTCCTTACCAGCTTCCTCAATGCCCCTGCCTTTGCCGATTTCCATGTCCAGCTCGAGACCGTCGATGGAAATATCTGCGAAACCGGCATCCTTGAGAATGGTATTCAGCCTGTCTGCGTCACCAAAGGCAAAGGGACCTGGCGCATGGAGTGGCGGCGCCTCGGGTGTTGGCAGGACCGTCAGGGCTGCTGCGGTCGGAACCAGAAAAAAGTCATTCATGGCCATAGGCTGCCAGCAGACAAAGGCTGTTCGACCGCCTGAACGCAGAGCGCTGCGCATA
This sequence comes from Alphaproteobacteria bacterium, assembly GCA_030614785.1. Taxonomy (GTDB): domain Bacteria; phylum Pseudomonadota; class Alphaproteobacteria; order M2410; family M2410; genus JAUWTJ01. The sequence goes on from JAUWTJ010000008.1 coordinate 35,910, forward strand.
TTGGCAAAAGCCGATGTTGGATCGACAAAGAACATGACGCCAAACCGGGAAAACAGCAGATCAAAACGGGCTGATTTGAACGCGTAACTGCTGGCATCGCCGATCACGAAGCGAGGGCAGGGCAGGCCCATGGTCTCGACAGCTGCGGCTCTTGCTTTTGCCCTGGCAATCATGGGTTCGGAGATATCGAGCCCAACCGCATGGCCATCAAGGCCAACCTTATCCGCCAGTATTAGTGTGGTGTCGCCGCAGCCACAGCCGATGTCCAGCACCTGCTCGCCGGATTTGGCCGATGCGAGCTGCACAGCCGCATCGGCAAAGGGTTTCAAATTCTCGTCCATGGCCTCCTGGTTTTTTGCCCATTGCTCACCACCAGGACCGTTCCAGAATTTGATTTGATCGGCGTTGGGGCTCACGATTGCAGGTTCTGCCATGTCGGCTATCTTTCTGTTTGTTGTCAGGATTTGCTGTTCTATGTGCAAGTCAATCACACGGCAGCGACGAACGCCACTGCTAGATGTGGCGAGGCTCGAAGGAGGGAAACTGGAGGGGTGCCTGATTGGCAGCAACTAGAGCCGGTCGTAATGCTCGGCTAAAATCGTAGCGTTGGCGCAAAAGGTCTCGTTTTGCGTCGAAACGTAATCGATAGCGCGTTCGACAAGGATCAGTCCGTTCTTGATTGCCTGGACGGTTTCAAAACCCTCGTCGAGATTGGCCAGTCCCATGCCCTGAGGGGTGAGATTGACACGGCGAATAACCAACTGGCCGCTGGTCGCCTCTGACAGAGAAATTACGACGTGTGAGCCATGACCGTCGATGAGATTGAGACCGTTAACAGTGGCAGCATTGATGTAGGAGACAAGTTTTTCCTGCATGTTTGCGACCTGGGCCGTGATCACACTTTGTTTGGCATCATCTATACCATCCTGGTTTTCAAGAGCGGTCAGGAAGAGGCTGCGCGTTTCGCGGAGCATTGTGTGAGCCGCGTCAATACTCAAAACGGCGCGTTCAAGGGACTCCAGAGCCGCCTGGACAGCTTCCTTCTTGGAATGGGCATATTTGGGGCGCGGCTGTTTTGCAAAGCGCAAAGCTCGCTCCATGCCGACAGATCTGGATTGGCTCACATCCAGATCCATGTGAGCGCCGGCATCTGCCGAATTTCCACGACCAAAAAGTTTAGACCCAAGACTCATTGCTTATCACATCACTTGAACCAGCCAAAACAGGCGGTGTTTTCCGGTGTCCCATTGTTGACCAATTTTGGTTAGAAAAGTGTGTACAAATGAGGGGAGGAAGGAGAATTCATCCAATGTTGCAGAGATTCCAGCGCAGACTGGTTGCGACCGGTTACCAAGTCCTTAATCCACTGCGTCTTGCGGTTCGCAAATTGTGGTATCCGATCACCGTTGGTGTGCGGGCCATCGTGGAAAATGAGGACGGCCACATTCTGTTTGTTCGCCACACCTATATAGATGGCTGGTATTTTCCGGGTGGCGGGGTTAAACGGCGAGAGACGGTTCGCACGGGGCTCCACAGAGAGCTTTGCGAGGAGGTCGGCGTGACTGTCACCGGGCCGATTGAACTCTTCGGTGTCTACTCAAATTTCTATGGCTACAAGTCAGACCATATCGCGCTTTTCGTCGTGCGAAACTATGACATGAATTTTCGAGCCAATCAGGAAATCGCTGAATACAGGTTTTTTCATCCCGCCCAATTGCCGGACGGGATCCGCCCGGGAACCCTCGCACGGCTTGAAGAATATCGAGGGCTCCGGGAGAAAGCCTTTGAATGGTGATCAGACGACAAGAGGCGGCTTCGTGTCAATCCAGGGTGAGGCTTTTTCAAGCTGACCGGCAAGTCGGAAGAGCGTGGCTTCATCTCCGAACGCACCGGTGATCATCGTCCCGACCGGCAGACCACTATCGCTCCAGTGCAACGGAAGCGACATCGATGGATTTCCGGTGATGTTATAGACAGATGTAAACGGGCAATAGGTGCTGATCCGCTCGACGTAAGTGTCCATATCATCCGTGTTCATATCAATCCAGCCAAGCGGGGCGGGTGGCATGGCCAGGGTCGGCTGAATAAAGGCATCGTATTTGCTGAAGAATGCGCCGATCTTGCGGGATTCGGTTTGTTGCATGATCTGCGCTCTTGCGTAGTCGGTCGCCGTGATGGTCTTCGCCATTTCGGCAAACGCCCAGGTTTGCGTTTCAACATCATCTGATGTGAGTTCTCGGCCAAGGGCTTCGGCTCGAAGGAGTAGTCCTGTGGTGCAATGGGCGGCGATAAACGTGACCAGCGCCATCCCTATAGCGCCGGCATCATAGTCCGGCCAGGTTTCCTCAACATCGTGGCCCATGTCTTCCAGCAGCTTTGCAGTTTTTTCGACCGCTCGGGCGCACTCCGGATCAAGCGCTGATCCAAGAGGTGTGCGGGTTGAAAACCCGATCCTGAGGCAACCAGGATCGGTTGTCACTTCGTCGAGGAAGGGCCTCGCCTTGTGGGGGGCTGCGTAGATGTCGCCGGGTGCTGCGCCCTCGGTCGCATCGAGAAGGGCGGCACTGTCTCTTACGGTCAAGGAAACTGCGTGGGAGATGGAACAGCCGTTCCAGCCTTCGCCGCGGTCCGGGCCGGACGGGTTTCTGGCTCTCGTCGGTTTCATGCCAAAGACGCCGCAGGCAGCGGCAGGAACGCGGATCGAACCGCCGCCGTCAGAAGCATTGGCGATCGGGTTGATACGCGCGGCAACGATGGCGCCCGCGCCGCCGCTGGAGCCGCCTGTGGAATGATCAAGATTCCAGGGATTGTGACACTGGCCATACATGGCCGGCTCTGTCGTGGTTGTGAGGCCAAACTCCGGTGTGTTGGTCTTGCCATAAAGCACCAAGCCTGCTGCCTTGTAACGTTCGACCAGCGTTGAATCATGGTTGGCAACATTGTCAGCGAAAAGCTTTGAACTTGATGTGGTGGCGGTTCCGGCCAGAAGAAGATGGAGATCTTTCAGGAGATAGGGAACGCCCTTGAACGGACCGTCAGGCAGGCCGTCTGCGATCTGTTTTCTGGCTTCGTCATAGTGCGTGTGAGTAACCGCATTGAGCTGCGGGTTGAGGCGTTCGACCCGGTCGATGGATTCGTCCAGAAGTTCCTCGGGTGTCACATCCTTGTTGCGAACAAGTTCTGCAAGACCCATGGCGTCATATTTGTCGAAATCTGAAAATCCACCCATTGTTCTCTCCCTTATGACTTTTTGCTGGCGAGGACCTCCGCCATCAGCTGAATGCGATTGCCGAGATTGGCAAGACGTCGCTCCATCGCCTCAACTGTTACAGTATCGACCGTCCGCGATGTATCTTCAAGGGGTTCATCCCGAACAGGTGCCCATGTCGCAGCAAGATTGAGGATTGTTTGATCTCCGGAAGGCACGATTTGATGAATGAGCGAGAGATGTGGTTCTGCGCTCCCCCCCGGATCACCCGATGGCACCGTTAGTTCAATCATCAACGCATTGCGGTGGATCTCAAGGGTTTCCTCGACACGCTGGCCGTCGCGAGAGACGGTCCGACGAACGGGAGTTTCCTGTCGTTCGAGCTTCGTCAGGACCACATCCGGCTCGTAGCGCTCCGGGTGGGCAATCATGTCATTGAGCAGAACCCAAAGCTGATCCGGATCAGCCTTGATGACAATGGTCCGGGATGTTTGCAGGGTCAGGGAGGTTGGTAACATCGGGTCATCCAAACAAGAAAGGGTGGCCGACACTAGTCGACCACCCATCACAATTCCAGAGCGTATTTGGTTTATGCAGCTTGGTTCATCACCTTGATGAGGTCGTCAACAGAGGTGCGCATTTTCTCGGACTGCCTGGCAATGTCACCGCAGGCGGCGCGAACTTCCGCGGCTCCTGCTCCTGTCTCCTGGGCGATCGACGACATATCCGAAATTTCTGCATTCGCCAGATTGGTTTGTTCGACGGCGGTATGAGCGCTGCCTGCGATTTCGGCCGTGGCGGCTGTCTGCTCCTCGATGGCAGCTGCAATGCTGCCGGCGATTTCCTGGACTTCCTCGATGGCTCCAGCGATTTTCTCTGCGTTACCAACTGCAGACTTGGTGGCGTCCTGCATTTCGGATACCTTGCGTGTGATATCTTCTGTTGCCTGGGCCGTCTGGGTCGCGAGATTTTTAACTTCGCTGGCAACCACTGCAAATCCCTTGCCTGCTTCACCGGCCCGCGCCGCTTCGATGGTTGCATTGAGGGCGAGGAGATTGGTTTGTGCCGCGATATCGGAGATGAGGTCAATAACCTCGCCGATTTGCAATGCAACACCGGCCAGTTCAGAGAAATTATCCTTGGCCTGGTTGGTAATATTGACGGCAGACGTTGAAACATCGTTTGAGCGTGTGGTGGCGCGTGAGATTTCCTCGATCGAAGAAGACATTTGTTCTGCTGCCGCTGCAACTGATTCAATTTGCGAGACCGTTGTGCGCGACATGCCCTCTGCTGCTTCGGTCTTGCCGGCCATGGAGGATGCGGAACCTTCCATGGTTTCTGCGGTGGCTTCCATTTCGGTTGTTGCTGCGGCCATAATCGTGATGACTTCTTCAACCTGGGCAGTCGTGGACTGGATCTGGGCGTCGCGTGCTCCCATATAGTCCACCGCCTCGTTCATGACGCGGGCGGCATGTTTGAAGCGGCCTGGCAGACCATCTTCAAGGATCTTCCTGAAGAAGCGCCCCTGAGCAACAAACTTGAGGGCTGCTTCAGATTCCCGCACATAGGCGTCGGTAACATCGAGAACCCGGTTGAAGGAATTCTGCGCCTGACCGAGGATTCCGTCGTCTTTAATCCCGAGGACGCGCGCCTCAAGATTGCCATCGGCGACCTGTTTTGCAGTGTCGGCAATTTTGGTTACTTCGGCTTCCACCGAAGCCACAGATTGCCGGACCAGGTACAATCCGGCGCCGGTAGCGATGAATGCCAGGCCTCCGTACCAGGCCATGCCCGTGAACAAGGCCGCGCAAAGTGCGACAGCCATAAGTGCAAAATTTGCAAGCACTACTGCGCGTGTTTTTTCAAATATTGAATTGGGCTTCATTTTACTCTCCTGCGAAATCAGATATTGAAGATCAGCTCTTCGTATTTGCCGCCATTGTCGTTGACGAATGACATCAGCTGATCATAGCTGGCTTGCAGTCCTTCCTTGGCGTTGGTGTGCTTTTGCTCTGTTGCAACAAGATCAGCGTAGAGTTTTTCGATTTTGGCAACGGCCTCGCGCCCGGGAACCCGGCGATTGGAATGGAAACCGATCACATTACCACTATCGTCGAGAGACGGTGTGACGTGGGCAAACACCCAGTAGTGGTCACCGTTCCTGGTCATATTGACGACATAGGCGAAGATTTCTTCCTTGCGCTCAATGGTCTCCCACAACAGCTTGAAAACCGCGCGCGGCATTTTTGGATGACGGATTATCGAGTGCGGTTCGCCCAGACACTCTTCCTCCGTATACCCGGCAATGCTGAGAAAAACGTCGTTGGTGTACTCGAGACGCCCCTTCATGTCCGTTTTTGAAACGATGATTTCGCTGGCATCGAAAAACGCTTCCTTGCCGGACGGCTGAACCTGATATTTTGACATATGTGACCCCGTCAACAGTTGTGGGAAAATCCCCAAGTGTGTCGAAGACGTATAATGAGACTTATTATCTAAATATTGGTAAATGGAGTGCGCAAATTGTCTCCATGTGTGAAAGGCGTGTAATATCAATCGGTTATCAGTAGGGTTAGTTGAGAGCGCGTCGTACTATGAATATTGTTCAGGTGGTGGTGTTGCACCTGCAGATTGTGAGGTGGCAGAATTAATCTGTGTGGGGGCGAAATGTCCGACTTGTCGATGATCAACCCTGGATGAGCTCGTGGACATCACTCCAGACCTTCGTCGCAATTTGGGCGCCTGCGTCCCTGAGACGATCCGCGTGCCCGTCGGTGCAGTGGCTTCCGCCGATGTAACCGGCAACGACCATGCCGGCGGCTCGTCCCCCTTTGACGCCGGACGGGCTGTCCTCGATGACGAGGCAGCGAGCCGGGTCAACGTCAAAGACCTTGGCGGCATGCAGGAAAACGTCCGGAGCGGGCTTCCAGCGCCGTGATCCTTTGCGGCGAAGAGGTGGGCGGAATCGAAATTTCGTAGTCCCGTAATTTCGAGGCATCGATGAATGTGATGGTAGGAGCTGTTTGAGCACACACATTTTCGATGGGCGAATGACCCGATAAAATCCGAGACTCCTGCGATTGCCGTGAGTTCGGATTCAGCCAAAGGCCAAAATTTGGCATCAAAGGCTGATCTGATTTCAGTGCGGTCAATGGCGATCCCAAAACGATCTTCGACATCCCCATACATAAACGCTTCCGAGGTTCCCACGTACCTGCGAATAACCTCTTCCGGTGAGATGTCGGCACCCCTCTCGCGGAAGAGTGCCGACTCAACATGGACGGCGATAATTTCGCTTTCGATCAGGACGCCGTCGCAGTCGAAGATGATGAGATCGAACGCACTCATTGAGCCGCCTAAATTGGCTCATACGGGAAGACCGAGGCCGAGGCACCGGCATCGTACATGTCGGCGCTCATCGACGGGAAGGCCTGATCGATAATTGTTGCCGGCGACCAACCTTCCATGCGGGCGACGGAGCGAACCGGGCGCGGCTGGGACATCAGGACGACTTCATTGCCGCGGCTGACAAAGACCTGACCGGTCACGTCTTTCGCGCGCGGTGCTGCCAGAGCAACGGCGAGCTGTGCAATCTGATCGGCGCGCATGGCGTTTTTCATACGGTCAACGCGCTGGGCGGAGGCTTCGTCCTTGACCGGGATCGAGGCGATCATCCGGGTCCAGGCAAAAGGTGCGATGATGTTGGAGCGCACGTTCTTGCGGATGCCTTCCATGGCAATGATGCGTGACAGACCCATGATGCCCATTTTGGCTGCGGCGTAGTTGGCCTGGCCAATGTTGCCGATAAGGCCGGAAGTGGATGTGAAGAGGACAAAGGAGCCATCTTCCTGATCGCGGAAATGATTAATGGCGGCGCGGGTGACGTTATAGGACCCGTTGAGGTGGACATCGATTACTGCGGCCCAGTCATCGTCGGACATCTTGTGGAACATCTTGTCGCGCAGAATGCCGGCGGGTGAGATAATCGAGTGGAGGCCACCGAAGGTATCCACGGCCTGTTCGATCATGTTCTTCGCGCCGGAGGCTTCTGAAACACTGTCGGAGTTGGCCACGGCTTCACCGCCGGCTGCCTTGATCTCGTCGACAACCTCCTGAGCGGGGGCAGCTGCGCCCTCGTCGCCGCCACCGAGACCGCCGCCGAGATCGTTGACCACAACCTTGGCGCCTTCAGCTGCTGCCAAAAGTGCACATTCCTTGCCAATACCGCGCGCCGCGCCGGTGACGAGGACAACTTTTCCTTCCAATTCAGCCATTTTTCTTCTTTCCTTGTGTCTGGGTTGGCTTATTTGGGGCCACGCTAGTTGAGACAGGAACGGGGGTCAATGGGCCGAAAAGGTGTAATTGACGCATGCGATAAAACCGTGCTACATCCGCGCACCCGATGATGGAAGAAGAAGCTTGATGACGCGCTTTTCGAAAGAACGACGACGATAGATCTCCAGCATGCCAGCGCCCTTTTACGATTTGGGCGTGTGGCCGGATTTGTCGTGTTTTTTCGTGATTTCTTCTGAAGGGATTTCCCCGATGTTTTCTATCTGCCCCGAGCGGTCTTGTGATGTCGCCGCTATTGATGCCTTACTTGACGAAGTCTTTGGACCGGGCCGGTTTGCCCGTACCGCCTATCACTTGCGAGAAGGCGTGACACCAATCTCCGAACTCTCCTTTGTGGCAATTGCCGAAGGCAAGTTGCGTGGGTCTATCCGTTTTTCGCCGGTCAGCGTGGGTGGTCGCGAGGTTCTCTTTCTGGGGCCGCTTGTTGTGAAGCAGGAAGATCGCGGCAAGGGTGTTGGTGTGGATCTGATGAAGCGCGGTCTGAAGGCAGCTAAAGCGACCGGCGCGGCGAGTGTCCTGCTGGTGGGCGACGCGCCCTATTATGCGCGGGTCGGGTTCAAGCCGCTCGGGCGGGGGCGGATTATCCCGTCTGGACCGATTGACCCTGACCGGCTGCTGGCGCTTGAATTTCAGCCCGGCGGGCTTGATGACCTGCGAGGACCGTTTACGTCCCTTCTCGCCGCCAGCCCAGTATGAAAAGCCCGAGGGCGAGGATGAGCGCCAGAAGCGGCGGCAGGAGGCTGGTGGTCCTTGTGTCTGTAACAATTGTTGCGCGGTTGCGTTCAAGGCCAAGCCAGCCGCGGCCGTGAGCGCGGCGCCCTTCCTCGATGAGCCGAAGGTCCGGCACGCCGCCATCCTTCAACCAGTGGGTCTTGCCGCCTGTTTCGCGGGCAACGGGCGCCATGAGCTCTTTGGTGGCCCGTACGTCCTTGTATTCTTTCGGATTGACCGGGCCGGCAATTGCCAGAGCCGTCCTGTCGCCGTCGGTGATGCGGTAGAGACCGAGCTCTCCGACAGGGTGGCGCGCGGACCAGAGCCCTGGATTATCCTTATCGAGGCTCAGGAACTCTTCGGCGCCAGAGGGTGTTGTGACGGAAATGAGCGGGACTGAATTTGCCATCGTTCTTCTGGTGATTGTCATTTCCTCGCCGGTGATGATAGCGCGAAGAACTTCTTCTTCAAGCTCGGGCTCCTTCATCAGCCAATGGGCGAGGCGGCGTAGAAGCTCTGCCTGCGGACCACCACCTTCATAGCCGCGGGTCCATAGCCAGGCGTGGTCCGACATGAGCTGGGCCACACGGCCATCACCAAAGTGATCAAGAATGAGGAGAGGTTTGCCATCGGGACCTTCCATCACCGTGTCGCCGCTCAATTTTTCGACCCCGACGAGGCGGAACCAGCGTCCCCACTCAGCCTCGAGGTCCTGTTCGAGATTGTTGGCGCCGGGGAGGTTGGTGGTCACCGGATGACGCGAACCATCAACCGAGATCGAAGGCTTGAAACCCGCTTCAATGACCTGGCCCGAAGGGCGCGCGGGCAAGACCTCGGCAAGCGGCGTCCGGAAAAGGGAGTAAGGCGAGGCAAAGCTTGGTCCTGCGGCGGTCAGGAGGGCGCCGCCTTCGGCAACATAGCGGGCAATGTTGCTCAGGTAGATAATCGGCAGGACGCCGCGACGCCGATAGCGATCAAATATAACAAGGTCAAACTCATCCAGTTTCTGGGCAAACAGCTGCCGGGTCGGGAAGGAAATCAGCGACAGCTCGTTGGTTGGCGTGCCGTCCTGTTTCTCCGGTGGCCTCAAAATGGTGAAATGAACCAGATCGACGGCAGGATCCGCTTTCAGCAGATTGCGCCAGGTGCGCTCGCCTGCATGAGGCTCTCCGGAGACGAGCAGAACCCGCAAACGATCTCGAATGCCGTTGATCAGAATGACGGCGGTGTTGTTGAGATCCGTTAGCTCGCCATCAAGGGGCTCGACGCGGAATTCGACGATGCTTTCGCCGCCGTGGGTAAGATCCATGGTCAGTTGATGCTCGGCACCGGTCGCCAGATAAAAGTCCTGGGCTCTTTCGCCGTCGCGTGAGGCAGTAACGCGGACAATGTCGACCGCCGTGATGTCATCGGGATCGGCAACCCCATAGTCATCGACACGAAGCGAGAATTCGATCTGCTGACCGACAATGCCAAAGCGCGGCGCTTTGACCAGAGAGAGCTTGCGATCCACCTCGTCGGGACGCCCGGTCAAAAGCGTATGCAACGGTCCTGCAATAGCGAGATCGATTTTTTCGCCTGCTTCGTCGGTTAGCTCAGGGACATCGTGAATGCGGCCATCTGTGATGGCGAAGACGGCGGCAAGGCGGTCCGGATCGATGGAGGCAAGTTCATTGCCAAGCGCCTTGAAGGCTCGCGTGCCCGCATTGTTGTCCGGTCCGTCGCTGCCGACCTTGATGATGCGGGTCTCCAGGTTGTCAAAGGCAAGGAGTTTGGCTTCCAGTTCCGCAAGCGCCTGGTCTGTGGCTCTGGTTCTGTCGCCTATGGTCTGGCTTTCGGAGCGATCTACGAGGACAAGGGCAATATCTGTGAGAGGCTCGGTAATGTCCTCTCGCAGGGCAGGGTTAGCCAGGATGGCAACCAGGAAGCCCAGGCCCATGAGTCGCAGAACCGCGCCACGACGACGCTCATAAATATGCAGCGCCGCGACAAGGAGCGCACAAAGGCCGAGGATCGCCAGAGCTGTCAGCGGTATCATGGGGGCAAAGTCGATGTGCATGGTCATGTCCCCCTATTGCCCCAGTCGTTCAAGAAGGGCAGGAACATGCACCTGATCGGCTTTGTAATTTCCGGTCAGCGTGTACATGACGATATTGACGCCGAAGCGATAAGCCAGTTCTCTCTGGCGCATGCCACCGGGGACCGTTACGGCGAGTGGTCTGCCGAAATCATCGACCGCCCAGGCTGCGGCCCAGTCGTTGGCTCCGATAATGACGGATGAGACGCCGTCGTTAAGGCTGCCGCCCGCATTCGTGTCACCGTCACTTGAAATCGCCTCAACCCAGACCTTGCCGCCTTGCCAACGTCCGGGAAACTCGCGCAGAAGATAGAAGGATTTTGTCAAAACGTGATCATCGGGTATTGTTGTGAGCGGCGGGATGTCGAGACTTGTCAGAATTTCACGCAGCCGCCTGGCGTTTGCTGTTTCCGCGCCGGTCCCGCTGAGACCTGTGAATTGGACCTGTTGATCCTGCGTGTCGAAAATAACCGTACCGCCGGTGCGCATATAGCGGTTGAGCCTGTCCATTGCTGCAACGCTGAACATCTTGTGATCAGCAGATATCGGCCAATAGATCAGCGGGAAGAAGGCCAATTCATCCGTTTCCAGATTAATACCAATAGGATCACCTGGTTCAACGGCTGTTCGTGCGCCGATGACGTTGGAAAGACCAATGAGACCGCGTTCGCTCAGACGGTCAGTTTCCCGAACATCGGTAATGACGAAAGCCAGATGTGTTTTCAGCGTGGCGCGCAGCGCTTCTTTCTCGGAAGCATCCGAGGCGTCTGAGGGTTGTGTCAGATTGAAAACCAGAACAAGCGCAAACGCCCCTGTTATACTATTCTTGAGGGCAGTCTTGCCGCTCAGGAGTCGCGACAGTTCGCCGGTCCGCCCCATGAGGAGCATGAGGATGCCGTCGAGCAATGCAAGGAGCAGCGCCAGAGTGATGGCGGGTGGTCTGAGGTCAACAGCAAGCTCGCTGCCCAGCGTCATGACCTCGACATGAGAGGGAAGCGCTGGCAGGGGGGCGAGCCGGGTGGACCGGTTGGTCAAATTGAGAGCGCGAACCATGGCGGGGCGCTGGTAGATGCCCGGCGGTGTGGCAGCACCGGGGATCCAGTTCGCAAGGCTCTCAAAAGCTATCGGGTCGAAAGTCCCTTTGGCGGCTTCTAGCTCGCCAAAGCCGTTTATGACTTTTTCGATGTAGAGGTATGTGTCACCTGTGTCAGCGTGATCCGGTAAGGTCGCCGCTTCGGCGCGTGAATATGAAATGGTGCGCTCCAGCATTTCCACAAAGAGGCCGGACATGGGAAGCGTCGACCAATCCGGATTTGCTGTTACATGAAAGAGAACGGTCCAGCCTTCGCCGCGCCGGTCAGCTGTGACAAGCGGCGTGCCGTCTGACAGGCGTGCCCAGGTGTGGCTCGCAAGGTCGATAGAGGGTTCGGCCAGAACCTGTTTTGAAATCGTGACATCTGCCGGGATTGTCAGTCCGAAGAAGGGGCTCTTGTCATCAAAAGGCGCGAGGTGCTGCGGCTCTTCCCAGGACAGGGCGCCGCCCAGCGCCCGCCCGCCCTGCCTCAGCGGTACCGGCACTAAAGGATCATGGTGGAGAGCGAGGCGCGGACCGGCAAAGCGAAAAAGGAGCCCGCCAGCGCGCACCCATTTTTCGATGGCGTCACCTTGCGCCTTCGGGATCTGGCCAAAATCCGGCAAGATCAGCACAGACGGCGGCCGCACAAAGAGGCTTTCGATATCGCCGCGGCGGACCTCGGCAAAAGGCGCAAGCGCGCGGTCGAGATAGAAGATGTCGGAAAGCAGGGGTTTGTCGATGTCGCCTGTACCCGCCGTTGCAATGGCAACAGTGCGTCGCTGCCAGCGTTCATCCACCAGACTAACCGCACCGGCCGAGCGTTCGCCGCCGATCTCGACCCGGGCGATGGTATTTTGCAACTCGAGGGGTAACTCGAAGCTGATCCTGGCCTCCTGGGCACTGTCACCAAAAGTGAAGTCACCAGTGGCCAGGGTGCGGCCCTGGTTGTCGATCGCGCGGATCTGACCCGAGCGTTCGTCCTGACTGTCAGGGCGCAGGACTTTCACCTCGAGAGCGTTGCCGCTGCGTGAGGGCTGGGTGAGGGCGAGCGGCGACCTCAAAGCCCGTGTTTCCAAAACAAGCACGCGGCCATGGTGGTTCAAAACGTCGGCAAGTTCAGTGCTGCCACCGGGCACATCGTCCGCCAGACCGTCAGGCAGCCAGATGAAGTCTGGTTTTGTAGCTGCAAGGGCGGAAGGCCATGCGATGCCAAGTTTTTGCGCCGTGATCTGCCTTGACGTCGGCCAGGCGCGGGGGGCCAGTTTTTCAAGTTCGCTGCGGGCATCGTGGGCACTGAAGAGTGTTGAGCCCAGATGTTGTCCGGGGCCAACTGCGGTTGTTATCAGCGCGAGCGGCCTGCCGTCGCGGCTTGCCTGGTCGATGGTTTGGCCAAGGATATCGAGCCGCCTTGCCCACGTTGCCGCTGACCCCCAGCCATCATCGATGACCAGGACAAGTGGTCCGTCGCCGGTCAATTTTGGCGGCGGGTTCAGGATCGGACCCGCCAGCCCGATAATGATGAGGGCAGCGAGGACAAGACGCAGGACAAGAAGCCAGAGCGGCGTGTGGTGCGGTGTTTCCTCCGTGTCTCTCAGGTTCAGAAGAAAGGCAATGGGCGGGAAGGTGACATGATTGGGCCGGGGCGGCATGATGCGCAGCAGCCACCACAAGACCGGCAAGCCGGCGAGGGCTGCCAGCAGGAGAGGGCTTGTAAAGCTGAGGCTTGAAATCATACCTCTACCTCATACCAGAGCGCGCCGGACAACACTGCCTGCAAGGTCGAGATAAAGCGACAGCAGAGTACTTTCCGGCGGTTTGTCGGTGCGGTGAGAAACGAAGGTCCAGCCGGTTTTGGATGCCCTGTCGGCAAGGCTGCGGCGATGGGCGAAATACAGGCGGCGATATTCGTCCTTCAGGGTTTCGGCGCGGCCAAAGGTGACGTGGCGCGCATCTCCGGGGGCATCAAACTGGAGGCGACCGGAAAAAGGAAAGGTTTCCTCTGCCGGGTCGGCGATCTGAACCAGGTGGCCGGTAACGCCCTGGGCCGTGAACGCATCCATTTTCTCGCGGATCGCCTCGAAGGGTTCAAGAAAGTCGCTGACGAGAACGACCCGGGCATGAGCGGGCAGTTTTCGCCCCAAAGGCAGGCCTTGCGGGTTCTCATCGCCGCTGTTTCCAGTTCCGGAGTTTTGGGCACCAAGGATTTCCATGGCAAATCTGTTGTAGGTTGCTCTGCCGGTCGCAGGTGGCATGTTGCCTGCCAGGTTGGCAATGCGTTCACCGGCGCGGACAAGAAGAAGGGCCAGAGCCAGTGTCATGACCGCTGATGCGTCAGCTTTTTCAGGATGACTCCCTTGTGATTGATACTGCATGGAATGCGAGCGGTCGGCGAAGAGATAGACAGACTGGGCTGCTTCCCATTCGTTGTCCCGTACAAAGAGTGTTTCGTTGGTTGGTGCCTTGGCAGATTTACGCCAATCAATGGCATTGCGTGGGTCGCCCTCTGCGTAGTGGCGGTATTGCCAGAAGGTTTCACCCTGTCCGACACGGCGCCGGCCATGAATACCGAAGGCAACCGTATTGGCGACACGCTCCGCCTCGACCAGAAGAGCAGGCAGGGGGCTTGCCAGCCTTTCGGCCTGGTGACGCAGGGTATGATGCGCAGGTGCGCCGCGTCTGTCTGTTGTATTCAGGCGAGCCATAGGGCTCAAATCTCCTCTAGCCTATCGGTGCGCATAGATCGCTGATGATGCCTTCAAGCGTGGTGCCTTCTGCGCGAGCTGTGAATGTGAGTGCCATACGGTGACCCAGAACCGGCTGGGCCAATGCGATAACATCGTCCAGTGATGGCGCAAGACGGCCCTGGAGAAGAGCGCGAGCGCGAACGGCGAGCATCAGGGCCTGGCTGGCCCTTGGTCCGGGTCCCCAGGCTATCGTTTCGCGGATAGTCTCTGCCGCCGCTTCATCCGGTCTTGCAGAGCGCACCAGTTCGAGAATGCCGTCGACGACCTGGTCACCGATGGGCATGCGGCGCACAAGATTTGCTGCGGCCTTGACGTCGAGCGCGGTCAGAACGGGCTTTGCCTTGCCTTCTTGTGGTCCGGTTGTGTCAATCAACATCCGCCGCTCGGCCTCGGCGTCCGGGTAGTCAACATCGATCTGCATGAGGAACCGGTCGAGCTGCGCTTCTGGCAATGGATAGGTGCCTTCGTGCTCCAACGGGTTTTGCGTTGCAAGGACGTGGAAAGGGTCCGGCAAGTCATGGCGTTCACCGGCGACGGTTACATGTTTTTCCTGCATGGCCTGCAACAGTGCAGATTGGGTGCGCGGGCTGGCGCGGTTGATTTCATCGGCCATGAGGAGCTGCGAGAAAATCGGTCCCTCAATAAATCGAAAGGACCGCCGTCCGTCAGCGCCTTCTTCGAGGACTTCCGAGCCAATGATATCTGCAGGCATCAGGTCGGGGGTGAACTGCACACGTTTGTCGCTGAGCCCGAGGACCGTGCCCATGGTCTCGACGAGGAGTGTCTTGGCAAGGCCCGGAACGCCGACCAGAAGCCCGTGGCCACCGGACAGGATCGTGATCAGGGTTTGTTCGATAACCGCGTCCTGGCCAAAAATGCGCTCGGATATGGCTGCTTTTGCGAGGGTGAGGCGGCGCCCGATGGTTTCGATTTCATCCAGTATGGCCTCGCTATTGTCGCCGGCATTTTCGGCTGCATCTTCAGTCATGGACACTCCTTTGACTCTTCGAGAACTGTTTCGTAGTTAAACCGGGGCATTGGGGCGATTTTGAGGAATTCTCTCAAAGGGTTGATAGAGCCTGGCGTGGCGCATAAGTATAGACTATCCCTTTGATAATCTAACATGAAGTTAGAGGAAATCAGCCGATTTGAAAGGTTGAAATGGACAAAAACAGAAATAGCGACCTCGGTGCCGCCCTGCGCGGCCTCGACGAGGTGAAAGCTGCACAGGACAAGGCTCCGCTGGATAAATCCGGGAAAAAGGGGCTGCCGCCGGTTCACCTGTGGGAACCGGAATACTGCGGCGAGCTGGATATTCGTATCGCCCGCGATGGCACCTGGTATTATCTGGGGACACCGTTCAAGCGCGAGCGGCTGGTGCGCCTGTTTTCGACGGTCCTGCGGTATGACGACGATGGCAAATATTATCTGGTCACCCCTGTCGAGAAGATCGGTATCACGGTTGATGATGTGCCGTTCTCAATTGTCGATATGGATGTCGAGGGAGAGGGCAAGTCCCAGGAGATAACGTTTACCACTGGCGTTGGCGATGAGGTAACCGTTGATGCGGAGCATCCGCTTCGTATCTCTTTTGATGCGCAGACCAAAGAACCCTCGCCCTATGTTCTGGTGCGCGCGCGCCTCGAAGGGCTGATCAACCGCGCTGTCTACTACAAGATGGTGGATATCGCGGAGGACTTCGAGGTTGATGGTGTGCCGATGTTCGGGGTCTGGAGCTGCGGGCAGTTTTTTGCTTTTGCACCGGTGTCTGAACTTGAAGTTTGATAGCAACCTGTTGGGACCTGAATGCCGAACCGCCTGAAACTGGAAGAGATCGAACGCAAGCTGATCGAGGTACCCTCTTCAGATGCCGGTTTGATCGCGGGCGATCACGCTTTTCAGGCCGATTGGGTTGACGCGGATCCTGAACTGGTTCTGCGCGATGCGGCGGTGCTGGTTCCCATCGTCAATCGCCCTGACGGGCTCACGGTCGTTCTGACCAAACGGGCGGACCATCTGAACTCTCATGCGGGCCAGGTGAGTTTTCCCGGTGGCCGCGTCGAGGAGAGCGATGGCTCGGCTGCCGCCGCAGCGCTGCGCGAAACCGAGGAGGAGATCGGTCTTTCGCGCCGGTTTATCACGATCAAGGGTGAACTCGAGCGCTATCGGACGGGGACCGGGTTTTCGATCCAGCCGGTTGTCGGGTTTGTTGAGCCGGGGTTCACACTTGATGTGCATGCAGGCGAAGTCGCAGCGGTTTTTGAAGTGCCACTCGACTTTTTGATGGATCCGAAAAATCATCTCAGGCACAGCGCAGTATGGAAGGGGCGCCGCCGGGAATATTATGCTATGCCTTATGGCGAGTATTACATCTGGGGCGCGACGGCGGGCATGTTGGTGAACTTTTACAAACGGATATACGGATAATGCGCTTTTTTTGGCTCCAGATTGTTTTGATCTTCACACCGTTTTTGCTTTATCGGCTTTACGTGGCTTTTGTCATAAAGCGGAAGATGGAAACGGGCGGCTCGTATAATGAGGTGCCACTTGCGATCCTGTTTATTGTCGGTCTGGTGCTCTCAATCATCAGTTTCGTCGTCATCGGCCTGACGGGAGACCATGTGACCGGGGGGGACTATTCGCCCGCCACCCTTGAGGACGGGGAGATTGTTCCCCCGCATATTGATGAGTGATCAATCTATGAGTGATGTGAAGTCTGTCGGACTGCAAACCTGGATACGCGCCGAGGAAACGCAGGCTGTGTTTGATGCTCTGGCAGATGCGGACGGCTCCTCCGATCATTTGCGCTTTGTTGGTGGCTGCATTCGCAACGCCCTTTTGGGTGCGGAGGTTAACGACATTGATTTGGCGACGACGCTGGTGCCGGACGAAGTGGTGCGGCGGCTGGAGGCGGCGGGGCTGAAGGCGGTGCCGACCGGTATCGATCACGGAACCATCACGGCGATCTGCGGCGGTAAACCCTTTGAGATCACCACGCTCAGGAAGGACGTTGAGACCCATGGTCGGCACGCGACCGTTGCCTATAGTACGGACTGGGCCGAGGATGCGGCGCGGCGAGACTTCACGATGAACGCGCTTTATGCGGACCGCGCCGGAGAGATTTTTGACCCGCTCGGCGGGTTTGATGATTTGAAGGCGAAGCGTGTTCGTTTTATCGGAGATGCGGCAACCCGGATTGCAGAAGACTATTTGCGCATACTTCGTTTCTTTCGCATTCATGCCTGGTATGGCGAGGGTGATCTTGATGCAGAAGGGCTCAAAGCCTGCGCCGATGCTGTGGACGGCCTTGCGTCACTTTCCATTGAGAGGGTGCGTGATGAAATCCTGAAGCTGCTTTGTGCGCCTGATCCTCTGCCGGTTATGCGGCAGATGGCGGCGACAGGAATTCTGGCTGCGGTGCTGCCGGAACCGCTCAATATGGAGCGGCTTCAGAAACTTGCATATATCGACAGGATTTCGCTGTTCGAGCCAGATGCGATCTTGCGCCTTGGCGCGCTTGCTCTGGGTGGCCCGGATGAGGCCGATGCGCTGGGCAAACGCCTCAGGCTTTCCAATGCAGAAACCGCACGGCTCCGGGCGATGAAGACCGAGACCCACCGGATTTTCAGTTACATGTCGGTGCGCGAAATGCGCCAGTGTCTCTATCGGACCGGGCTCGAGGCGTTTCAGGATCGTCTGCGGATTTACTGGGCCGAAGATCCGAAAGAAAACAACGGTGTAGGCTGGCGCGCACTGATGGCGATGGCCTCGACATGGGAGCGACCCGAGCTGCCGCTGACCGGTGAGAGCGTTATGGCGGCGGGTGTTGCCGCAGGGCCCGAGATTGGCCGCATCCTTGGAGAGGTTGAGGACTGGTGGGTCGCCTCTGATTTTATCACTGACGAATTTTCGTTGATTGAACGGTTGAAAGCGATTGTTCAGGCTACGGTGTTTTGATGTGAGTAGGTATCCTTCTCCCTCCGGGAGAAGGTGTCGCGGAGCGACGGATGAGGGGCGATGTTGCCAACAGGTGAGTGTGTCGAGAGGTCAGTCCCTCACCCGTCATACTCCGTATGCCACCCTCTCCCGGAGGGAGAGGGACAAGGGAAGAAAGTGCCATGAGAGTTATCTGGATTGAAACCGAAGACACAAAGGGCAATCCCTCCCGCGAGTTTGTCGTTGAGCGCGGTGATATTCGTGCTCTGACCGGCTCGGTGTGGCTACCGGAAAACATGACTTCGGACACGCTCATGCTGTTTGGGCACGGCGCGTCGGGTGATCGTTATCAGGAGCCGATTGCTCACCTTGCAGGACGTTTTCAGAGCGCTGGCATCGCATCGCTGTCAATCGATGGGCCGATCCACGGGGCCAGAAAGGTCGGCGACGGAGCGCGCGGCGCCTTCGCTGAGGAATTCGCCCGCGAGACGACCATCGAGGATATGCTGACCGACTGGAATGAGGCGATTGATCTGACGCAAGGTCTCGCAGAGGTGAGTGCCACGAAGCTCGCCTATATGGGCCTTTCCATGGGCTCGATCTACGGCATTCCGCTTGTCGCGTCGCGCCCGGATATGAGCGTCGCAACTCTTGGCCTCATCGGGATCAATCCGGATTTCCCGCATGGTGACAAGCTGCTCGATTACGCGCGGCAGATCGACATCCCGTTGTTCTTTATCATGCAGCTCGAAGACGAGCTTTTTCCGCGCAAAGGCTGCATCGAAGTTTTCGATGCTTTTGCCTCCATCGACAAACGGATGCATTCAAACCCTGGCCTCCATCCGGAAATCCCGGGTGAGGAAATTGATTTTGCCTTCGAATTTCTTCGCGGCCATATCGAGGGCAAGCGCAAGCGGCGGATTGTGAACCCGTTGGCGCAATAGGTATCAGGTTCGGGAAATGTCGCCCATCCGGGATTTTAGCAGGTAGAGATAACACCCCGCCGTTAAACCGGACGAGCCGAACAGCATGCACATCACCATGATTTGATAGCGCACGGCGGTCAGCGGCGATGTGCCGGAGAGGATTTGCCCGGTCATCATGCCGGGCAGCGATACCAGCCCGACGGCGAAGAGAGAATTGGTGATCGGGATGAGGGCGGTCTTGAGGGCGGTGTTGCGTGCCTCCTCGTATTCCGCGCCGTGCTTGATTTCAGTTTCAAAACGCTCCGCCGCAAGAGAGACGGCGTTCATCGCGCCGCCGAAGATCATGCCCGCGAGCGGTACGACATAGCGCGGCGTATACCAGGGGTCGAGCCGCAGCACGCCCTGGGTGATGATCACGAATGTGACGCCGCCGCCAAGGACAATGGACACAAGGGCTATGCCGTAGAGCTTCAGTCTTTTACCTTTGGTGGTTCGCAGCGCAATCCAGCTTGAGGCCAGTACCATCACCGAAAGCACAGCCAGAATGATCCAGCCACTTTCAGCGCCAAACAGGAAGACGAGGAAGTAACCGATGATCAAAAGCTGCAGGAGCATGCGGGACAAGCCGTAAAGCGATTCCCTGATGCCCAGTGACCAGCGATAGAACAGGGCCAGAACAGCGGCTGCCGGAATGAAGGCGAGCGCGAGACTTTGCAGGGGGATGGCCTGGATTGTTATTTGCGGCATTTCGATATGGCTCCCGGTTGGTGTCGCTTCGCGCGGTCAAATTCGAACCCGGCCTGGACCGTGCCATTGTCACACCTTTGATACAATCGGCTTCAATCGATCCGACAAATTGTCAATTTGTGTTGCGCGGCCAGGGTTTTTGCGTAACCTTGGGCTCAGGTTTCGCGTTTGAAGCCTGACATATAGAATCTTCGGGGTAGGGTGAAAGTCCCAACCGGCGGTATTTCGGGGTTTTGCATTGCAGAATTTTCCGAAGAGCCCGCGACTCCCTCGTTACTTTTCGAGGGACTGAACCGGTGAGACGCCGGTGCCGACGGTACAGTCCGGATGGGAGAAGGTTCAGGCGATCTCGACTTCTTTTAAAGAAGAGGGCGAGGGTTCGCGGCGATTTTGGCGTGCCTGGCACTCCGAATTCGTCTGCGTTGATGCGCCTTTTCTCCCACCGACAGCCCCGATTTTGATCGGGGTTTTTTTGTGCTTGTAACACTGCGTTGCACATCAATCCCGAAAACGAGAACTGCCCGACAAAGGGCGGCGGACTAGAAGGATATCGGGATTGTGTTGAAGAGATTATTGTTATCAGTGTCGGCGCTTGTTGCGCTTGGGATTTCGGCGGGCTTTGCTACTGACGCCCTGGCGCAAGATGAGGCAGTCAAAAGTATCGACGAGATTATCGTGACGGGTGATCCGCTGAAGCTGATCGAAAAACAGTCGAGCGATACGGTCTTCGGGCTGGCCAAGCCCTATCTGGAGACGCCGCGTTCGGTCAGCGTTGTGTCCGATGCGACCATTGATCGCTACTCCATCGAGACGGTCAACGATCTCATCACCACAACGCCGGGGACGTTCACCGGCAGTTTCTTTGGCGTGCCGGGCAGTCCGACCATCCGTGGCGGGCGGGCCGATACGTTCTTTAAAGGTTTCAAGCGGGTTGAAAATCCCGGCACCTTCCCGATGCCGATTGGTGCGTCGGAGCGGATCGAAGTGGTGCGCGGGCCAACGCCTGTCAACTATGGCGCAGGTCGGATCGGCGGACTGCTCAACTTTGTGCCCCATACGGAGAAAACCGCGCGGCGCTCGCAAGGGGAGGGCGTGAACGGGTCTCTCACCGCGACCTACGGATCCTACGACAAGCGCATTGTCTCAGGCGACTTCGGCGCACCTTTTGAGCTCAGTGGCCGCGACGCGGGGATTTATGTCTACGCGGAATATGAAAACTCCGGGAGCTTTTACCGCGGCATTGAGCCGGAACGCACGCTGGTTCAGGCGACATGGGAGCAGGAACTTGGCGACAATACGCGCCTTGAAGCCGGCGGTATGAGTTATTCCTCCAGCGGCTATCTCCAGACCCTGGGATGGAACCGCGTGACGCAGGATCTCATTGACACAGGCACCTATATCACCGGACAGGATACCGATCTGGTGGACACCAACGGTGACGGGCGGCTGCAGCCGGGCGAAGTGGATGCGGTTGTCGGTACCACCTGGGGCGCGACTAACATTCGTCAGTTCATCGACTTTGGTGTTTCTCTCAACCCGGCGTTTCAGCTCGATACCGGGGTCGGCACGACGCAGCTTGACCGGCGCACGGTCTTTGTCTCAAGCCGCGATATTGCCGATGCGGAGACGCAGACCGCATGGGCCGATCTTGAACATGACCTTTCGTTTGGCACGCTGCGCCTCGAGGGCTTTTATGATGGGATGGATGCGCAGCTCTATCAAAGCTATGGCTATGCGGCCGAATATATCGCCGATGTCTATGAGCTTCGGGCCAGCCTGACGGGGGAGGGGGATTTCGGCTCGGACCTGAGCGTTAACGCAATCGCGGGGGTGAGTTACCGAAACTATGACAACGAGACGCGCCAGACGTTCCTGTCGGGCTATCTTGTTACTGACCGGCGCGATCTTTCGGTCGGGTCGACGGCGAACGATATTTTTGATGATCCGTTCTCACAGGAAGCCGGAACAATTGGTTGGGACACGGATCTTACATCCAGCTGGACCGACACTGCGCTCTTTCTGATTTCAGACTGGTCGTTCCGTGATCAATTCGATCTCCTGGTTGGTCTGCGCTATGATCTTTATGATGTCGAGACAGTGGATACAGGCGCAACGATCTTTGGTGCGGCGCGAGGCTCCGGCGATACGGATGACTTTTCCTTTGAGACGGCACTGACGTGGCGAACCGGCAAAGGCATCGCGCCTTATGTCATGTATGCGGAAAACTCCACGCTGGAAACCAATGATGCGGGCGGCATTGCGGTTGCCCGGATCGTGCAGGGAAATTTTCTGGCGGAATCCTCGCTGCAGGAAGTCGGGCTCAAGTTCGACGCTCTCTCGGGTAGATTGATCGGGTCCGGCGCGCTGTTCCGGCAGGAGCGCACGCGGGCCGATCCCTTTGGCCATCTGGACGCCGAAGAGGCCGAGGGTTTTGAGCTTGAAGTCAAGGCGCTGCTCTCCGACGACTGGTCCTTTACCGGCGCCGCCACCATCCAGCAGACCCGCATCGGTGCGCCGGGTGACTGTGGCAGCAACAACGGCGAATATGTCGTTATTACACCGGCGCGAGCCGGGTTCTCCGAGGTTGATGCCTACGGCGGGATCATATCGGCGTTGAATGCAAGCTGTCTGACGGAACTGCAAAAGGGTTATGAACGCAACACCTTGCCGGAACAGGTCTATTCGGGCTTCTTTACCTATACGTCGCAGGAAACCGGTTACGGCGCCTTCGGCTATACGTTTGGCGGGACCTGGGTTTCGGAAACCGGCGGCAAGACGGCGGGGTCGCACCGCCTGCCGAGCTATTTCATGGGCCGGCTGGCCTTCTTCTGGGAGCGGGGCACTCTGGCGGTCAATGCCACGGTGACCAATGTTCTTGATGAAGAGTATTTTGTCCCGGTCCAGAATGTCTTTGAAGAGGTAGGCGTTCTACCCGCCAAAGGCCGTGAGTTCAAATTATCCGTGACGCAGCGGTTTTAGGGAGCCTGAATGTCAGTCGTCTCATCACCTTTGAGATTTTATCTCATCTTTGCAGCGGTTGCCGCGAGCTTTTTCTTTGTCGTGGCCATGACCTTTGCTTCGCTCGGGGTGGTGTTGCCGCATATGATCGGCGAGTTCGGCTGGACCTGGGCCGAGGCGGGGCTCGGCTTTACCCTGCTGGCGCTTTCGACCGGCGTCTCGTCGATTCTGCCGGCGCTGACGATCAAGCTGATCGGGCCGCGGGGCACCTATGCCCTCGGAGCCATCGTCATGTCGCTGGGTTTCGGTCTTCTGGCCATGACCTGGGGGCTGACCTCGTTTCTCGCCGCGACAGTCATTTTGGGCGCGGGCTTTGCGCTGCTTGCCAATGTCCCGGGGGTGACGGTGCTCAGCGAATGGGCTGAGGAGGACAAAAGATCCATGGCCATTGGTGCCTATCTGACCATCGGCGGTCTGGGCGGTGTTGCCGGGCCTCTCCTGGCGGTGTATTTCCTGGGCGATGATGGCGACTGGCGCAGCTTCTGGAAATTTGGCGTTCTGGCCATGGCGGCACTTGGCATTTTTGCGGCGAGTGTCGTGGCACACCGGGCGGATCGCTATCAAGCGTTTGATCACGACAAAGGCGCTGGCGAGGGCAGCCCAAAATCGCCCTCGACACTGAAGACCCTGCGTGAGGCAATGCTGACACCGCAGTTCGCCGTGATTATACTGGCCCTGACACTGATCTATTTCTGTGGTCTGACGGTAAGTTCCTTCCTGCCGATCCATCTCACCGGCGAGGGCCATACGGCCAGCTTCGCAGCGGCGACGCTGAGCATTCTTGCTGCAGCCAATGCAGCGTCGCGGGCGCTCGGCGGGATCGTCGCGCGGAAAATAAGAACGCGCTATTTGCTCATATCCGGTCTGCTGGCTGAAGCCCTCGCCATGGTGCTGCTGGCAACCGTCCAGAGCGAGGGGATGGTCATCGTCTTTGCCATTCTGCACGGCTATGCCTACGGCATGGTGCTGTTTGCCTCGACCCTCGTGCAGCTTGAATATTTCGGCCACGAGAAAAGCGCCGCCATGCTTGGCCTGATGAACCTTGCGGCAACCTCGGCCATGATCGGGCCGGTCGTCACCGGCGCGGTCGGCGACCGCTTCGGCAGCTTTGCGCCGGTCTTTTGGGTATACGGGATCGCTGCGCTGCTTTGCGCAGTACTCGCCATGATGATGCATAATCCGGAAAAGGTCGTACAGAAACAGGTTGCCAGCGAGTAGTTCGCACGCGTCATTTTTTTCATAACTGGCAAGTTAGGCCCGCAAAAGGCGGATTTACGCAATCGCCTTGCAATTACATCTTGAGATACGTGCAGCGTAGCGGCAGAATCAACGCACACGTTGGTGTTATTCAAACAATTCTCAAGGAGGCTGAAATGGCCCGTATCTTCTACCTGCTCTATGGTCTGGTTGGCTACATGGCTGCCGTTGGTGCTCTTGTTTATCTCATACTCTTTATCGCCGGTTTTTATGTTCCCAAGACAATCAATTCTCCGGCGCTGGTGGACCTCGGTCCGGCCTGGCTCATCAATACTCTTTTGATCGTGATCTGGAGTCTGCAACATTCTGTGATGGCCAGGCCAGGTTTCAAGGCGACCTGGACGAAGTTTGTTCCTGAACCCGTTGAGCGGGCGACCTATTGCGTCGCTACTGCGCTGGTGACCTGGATTCTGGTCTACTATTGGCAACCGATGCCGAATGTCATCTGGGATGTCAGTGGATCAACGTTGGGAACGCTCCTGCTGGCTGTCTATCTCCTCGGCTGGGTCGTGGTGTTGGCTTCGTCCTTCATGATCAACCACTTCCATCTCTTCGGATTGCAGCAGGCGTTTTCCGGGGCCCGCGATGGAACGGCAGGGGAGCACAAGTTTGTAACACCGCTGCTCTACAAGATCGTCAGGCACCCCATTCAGCTCGGCGTGCTGATTTCCCTGTGGGCTGCACCAACACTGACGGAGGGACGCCTGCTCCTGGCGGTCGTCTTCACGATCTATATCTATGTTGGCCTGCGCTATGAGGAAAAAGACCTGATCGAATACTTTGGCGATGAATATCGCGCCTACAAGACGAAGGTGTCAAAGATCATTCCGTTTGGCCCAAAGGGCAAGTGACACGATCCAAAAGCCTCGACAGAGTCATTGTAAGCCGCCTCTTCTGCTCCTATAGTTTGGAAAAAGCAGGGAGGCGGCGATGGATCTTGCTCTTACACCAGATGATCTTGCGTTTCGGGATGAAATCCGTTCATTTCTGAAGGATTATTTGCCCCGGAACACACAGGACCTGGTGCGGCTTGGCGTCCCGGTTCCGCGTGATGGCATGCGTGCCTGGTGGTCGATCCTGCATGAGCATGGCAAGGCAGCTCCCGCCTGGCCCACGGAAAATGGCGGTATGGGCCTTAGCCTGACCCGGCGGCACATCTTTGATATGGAGTGTCGCCGCGCGCATTGCCCGCCACTGCCGGCGTTTAACATGAACATGATCGGTCCGGCGCTGATCAAGTTTGGCAATGATGAACAAAGGCGCGGTTTTTGCCGCGCACGCTTTCCGGAGAAATCCAGTGGTGCCAGGGATATTCAGAGCCCGGCGCGGGATCCGATCTTGCCAATGTCTCGACACGGGCGGAGCGCGATGGCGACGACTATATTGTCAATGGCAGCAAGATCTGGACGACCGCAGCGGAGGAAGCGCACTGGATCTTCTGTCTGACGCGCTCCGACCCGGATGTGCAGGCCCAGCGCGGCATTACTTTTTTGCTGATCGATATGGATGATCCTGGCATCACCGTTAATCCAATCATCGCGCTCAACGGCGCGCGCCTGTGGAACGAGGTGGTTTTCGAAAATGTGCGTGTGCCGACCCAAAATCGTCTCGGTGAGGAAAATCGCGGCTGGACGGTCGCCAAGGCTTTGCTTGGCGATGAGCGTATCTTTGTCTCGCGAATTTCAGAGAGCACGCGGATGCTTGCTTGTGTGAAGGACGTGGCCAGGACGGAGCGCGCCGACGGAGCTCGTCTCATGGATGATACGAGCTTTGCCAAAAGGATTGCGGAGCTCGACATGCGCCTTCAGGCGCTCGACATGATGGGGCTTCGTCTGCTGGCGAAGGCGGAAGAAACCGGCCAAATCGGCGCCGAACCCTCTGCCCTTAAGGCGCTCGGCAGTCCCCTGGTGCAGGCAATGGACGAGGCGATGACCGAGGCTATCGGGTACTACGGCCTGCCCGACAATCGCGAGAGCTGGAGCGAGGGCTCAAATGTCGAGACCGCTGGCCCGCCTCACGCCTCCGCGCCGATGTCAAACTATCTGCATCACCGCGGCTATTCGATCGCCGGCGGCACAACAGAAGTGCAGAAGAACATCCTGGCGAAAGCTGTGCTGGGACTTTGAGGTTTACTCAAACGTCTTGCGCCAGCGTACGCCCCAGTCTGCGGTGACATTGGCGTCCTGATTTTCCTTGATCGTCTCCGTGTTCCAGAATTCGGAGAACAGGAAGGAGCGGGGGCAGTGGATGTAGGTTTGGTCGACTTCGACGAGGGTGCCTTGCAGGATTTTTGTGTAATCGTCGGAGAAGAAGGCCTCGACGTCCCAGTCTTTTCCATCAGGGCCTTTTAGTCCGTCGTCAGACTTTGTGATGCGGGTGGCGCGGCCGTTGACGCGGAAGGTGACGTCGCAGCCGGGGATCATGAAGATGAGACCGGCTTTGGGGTTGGTCTCGAGGTTTTCAAAACCGTGGAACAGTCTGTTGCCGGCGATATCAGGAATGAGCAGGCGTTTTTCATCGAGCACCTTGACGAAGCCGGGCTTGCCGCCCTTGGGCGAGGCGTCGCAATTGCCGTCGCTGTCGGCGGTTGCCAGGATCATGAAGGGCGCGGCGCGAATAAAGTCCTGCGTCGCCTCGCACATAAAGTCGCGGACCTTTCCCTTGACGAATTCATTCGGCCCGCCGAACTCCTGTTGTGCGATGTTCATGTCACTTCACCTTATTTCATTCGGCCCTGATTTGATGAGTGCCCTTATATCACTTACGGCGTCGTTTGGGCAGGGGGGTAGCCAGCTCATCTCTGAAGAAATCGGACAGCAGCGTGAAGTCTGCGGCGCGCGGCGAGGATTTGCGCCACGCAAAGCCAATGGTTCGCGAGGCGTGTCTGCCATCAAGAGGGCGAACTTCAAGTCTGGTGCCTCTGACGAGGCCCGCGTCGATGGCCATTTTTGGCAGGATCGTCAGGCCAAGTCCGTTGTCGGCCATCTGGATTATGGTGTGGAGGCTGCTTGCCTCGTAGTCGCCTGCTGAAACGGACGCGCCAGCCGCCAGGATATGATCGCGCAGGCAATTGCCCTCTTCAAGGAGGAGGAGGTTTGCTTTTTTGAGATCACGGGCCGAGATGCGCTCCTTTTGGCCAAGCGGGTGGCCTCTGGGGAAGGCGAGCCAGAATGGATCTTCGGCAAAGATGTGGGTTTCGAGCTGAGACGTCGGGAAGGGGAAGGCGAGCACCAGCAGATCGAGATCGCCGCCGGTCAGGCTTTCGACGAGGTTGGCCGACTTGTCTTCGCGCAGATAGAGTTTGAGTTCGGGAAACGCCAGGCGCACTGCTG
Source organism: Alphaproteobacteria bacterium (assembly GCA_030614785.1). Taxonomy (GTDB): domain Bacteria; phylum Pseudomonadota; class Alphaproteobacteria; order M2410; family M2410; genus JAUWTJ01. Next base: position 63,294 of record JAUWTJ010000008.1, read on the forward strand.
GTAAAACACGCGGCAATAAAAAGGGTGAGATCGTGGGGATGACACCGAGGCGCAGCGCCCCGGTGAGCGGCTGGCCTGCGGCTTCGGCCAGGTCAACCAAATCGCCTGCGTCACGCAGGATGGTGCGCGCTCGGGAGGTGAATTCTTCTCCAAGGGCGGTGAGGCGGACGGTGCGCTTGGTGCGCTCAAGCAGCACGGCGCCGAGGAGGGCTTCAAGTTCCTTGATGCTGGCGCTGACCGTGGACTGGGTGACCAGGGTTGCCTCGGCGGCGGCGTTGAAATGGCCGTGATCGGCGATCGCCACAAGGTGGCGCAGTTGAATGAGCGTGGGCAGGCGTTTGAGGATGGTCATCGGATTAATCCATTAATCGTTATAATCGATATATTATAGGAAAATAACTCGTTTTGCAAATAACAAGGGAAGCCCTATCTTCAGGGTCAGGAATTCATGCAAAGGAGAAACACCAATGAACCAGACCCCGCACACGATTTTCAAAACCCGCGTTCGCAACGATGCGCTGGAAGGGCCAAACCCCTTCGAGTGGAAAGATCGACCCTCGGAAGACATATTCAAGGGCAGGAATGTTGTTCTGTTCGCACTTCCGGGTGCGTTCACGCCGACCTGCTCGACGACACATCTGCCGCGCTATGAAGAGCTTTATGAAGAGCTGAAGGCGCAGGGCGTTGATGAAGTTGTTTGCCTGTCGGTCAATGACGCTTTTGTCATGCATCAATGGGGCGTTCACCAGGGCGCGAAGAATGTCGTTCTGCTACCTGATGGCAATGGCGAGTTCAGCCGCAAGATGGGCATGCTGGTCGAGAAGCAAAACCTCGGATTTGGCATGCGCTCGTGGCGCTACTCGATGTATGTGGAAGATGGCGAGATCAAGCAGATGTTCGCCGAGGACGGTTTGGATGACAATTTCGCCGGCGATCCGTTTGAGGTTTCAGATGCCGATACCATGCTCGGGTATCTAAAAAGCCGTTGAGCGTCTGTTGCGACGGAATAAGTTTGTAAATTTTGTTGTCATCCCGGATGCGCTGCAGCACGAAGTGGTGCTGTGCTGGTCCGGGACCTGGATGATCCGCTCTCGATAGATTTAGGCCCCGTGCCAGCAGTGCGTCATTTCATGCCGCGCTGCACACGGGGTGACAATCCTGGTTTTAAAAATCCAGCGGCAGGTCGATATATTTGTCGTAAATGTAGTCACGCTGCTTGAGGAGAATTTCGGGCACGCTCACACTGTCGCCCATGCCTTCATACATGGCGCGCATGTGAGCGGGCATGGGGTTGACGTCGTCGGGCAGCGGGCGAAGCGTATTGGAAAAGCTTGCCCAGAGCAGATCAAGGGCGGTCAGATTTGTTCCGATAAAGTAACGACTGCCTTTGGCCTTTTGCGCTTCGAGTTGATCGGCCAGGGCGGTGAGGATCCGGGTCATACGGGATCTGGCGTTGGCCGCAGCTTCCTCGGTATAGCCATAGGATTTTGCAAATCGTTCGGCGATGGGCTGCAGGGCCTCGACACCCGAGTTCAACATATTGGCTGTCATCGAATGGCGCGCGGAGTAGGTGAGGCCGCCGGCACCGGCGATCTCGTTGGCCAGACCAAACATCCTGATGCGATCTTCGGTATCCTCGGGGACCAGACGCGGCTCCGGGGCGAGCCGTTCGGCCAGATTGATGATGTCAGCCCAGTTGGTTCTGCCCGGTTCGTCATCGAGCATAGCGACGGGGGCATTGCGGTGGCCGGTCCACGCGATCAGGTCTTCGTTGGGTTGTCCGCCCAATTGCTCAACAGGAATGTAAGAGATCTTCTTGACGTCGAACATGAAGCGGGCGGCCATGCTCCACGGGGCAGGCAAGCCAGTCGTCAGCGCAAGGCGCAGGCCGGGGAGGTCTTTGGCCTCGTTCGGGGTCTTGTAATCCATCGGGTTTCCTCCGTTATAAGCTCACGGCCACTTCACTATTGGCGGCATGGACGAGAGGATCGAGTTGACATTGCCGCCGGTTTTCAGGCCAAAGGTCGTGCCGCGATCATAGAGCAGATTGAACTCTACATAGCGCCCGCGCTGCACGAGTTGTTCCTCGCGATCATCCTCTGTCCACGGCGTATTGAAGTTGCGCCGCACGAGGTCGCAGTAGATATTTTTGAAGCTGGTGCCGACGTCCTTTGTGAAGGACAGGTCGCGGTCCCAGTCGCCGGTATTGCGCCGATCATAGAAAATGCCGCCAATGCCGCGCGCTTCATTTCGATGGGGCAGATAGAAATATTCGTCGCACCATTCCCGGAAGCGTTGATATTCGCCGGGTGCATGGGCGGCGCAGGCGGCTTCCATGGCGGCATGGAAGTCCCTTGCATCGGGGTCGTCCTGTGTGCGTCTGCGTGCCAGAACCGGGGTCAGGTCAGCGCCGCCGCCGAACCAGTTTTTCGTTGTAACGATAAAGCGGGTGTTCATATGAACGGCGGGGACATGCGGGTTTTGCATATGGGCGATGAGCGAAATGCCGCCGGCCCAGAAGCGCGGGTCGTCCTCAGCGCCGTCGACATTGCCCTTGAAGTCATCGGAGAATTCGCCAAAGACCGTTGAGATATGGACGCCGACCTTTTCAAAGACGCGGCCTTTCATGATCGACATCTCGCCGCCGCCGCGATCATCCGATCCGTCCTCGGCCCGCTTCCACGGGGTGCGCTCGAAGCGCCCGGCAGGGCGATCCGAGAGGGGCCCGGCGAGCTCATCCTCCAGAGTTTCAAACTCGGCGCAGATCTCATTGCGAAGCTGGCGGAACCAGTCTGCCGCTTGCTGTTTCTTGTCTTCAATATCAGAGGGATTGCTCACGTCTCGTTTTCTCCGTTAGAATCTGTGACAACTATATAACTGAAAACAAGGGGATTGTGCGGCTCAATCGGCGCTTGTTGTAAAAACCGTGTCTTTGTGAAAGGCGGGATACAAAGGGTTCTGTGGATTGCCTGTATACTCGTAATTGCTGTGCTATGCTTGTTCAGTTGACCAAACCAATCGAGGGAGAAGACTATGGGTTCGGGGCATTCGGGAAACCGGGTTTTGGCTTGCGCGATCTTTGTTGCACTTTTGTTGGGCGCAAGTGGCGGTGCCTTGGCCGAGGGTTTTGACCCGATTGAGGCGACGAATCAATATCTGGCGAGTGTGTCGCCGGAAGATGAGGCCAACACCAATGCCTATGTCGATACGGGCTACCAGATCCAGGTGATGGGACTTATTCTCAATCTTGTTGTTGCAGGCCTGCTGCTCCGGCTCGGCTGGTCGGCGAAATGGCGCGACCTGGCAGAGCGACTGGTGAAGTGGCGGTTCCTGCAAGCCTTCATCTACACACCGATCTATCTGGTTGTGACCGCTGTCATCGGCTTTCCGCTCGCGTGGTACAGCGGGTTTTATGTGGAGCGCAAGTTTGGTCTCGGGACACAGGATTTTGGTAGCTGGTTTGTGGAACTGCTGCAGGAGTTGGGGATTGGTCTGATTGTGTTCAGTCTGTTCATTGCCTTCCTCTATCTCATCATTCGGTTGTCACCACAAAGATGGTGGATGTGGGGGTCTGGCCTGGTCATCAGCTTCATGGCTCTTTTGATGTTGGCCGGGCCTGTCTTTATCGAGCCGATTTTTAATGAATATCGGCCGATGGATGAGGGCCCGCTCAAGGAGAAGATCCTGTCGATCGCGCGGGCCAACGGCATGTCGGTTGATGACGTCAAACAGGTCGATGCCTCAAAACAGACAAACCGCGTCAGCGCCAATGTCAGCGGGCTTTTCGGGACAACAAGGATCGCGCTCAATGACAATCTTCTGAACCGCACCAGCCCGGACGGCGTCGAGGCGGTGATGGCGCATGAGATCGGCCACTATGTGTTGAACCACATATGGAAGACCATGACCTATTTTGTGCTCATCTTTCTGGTTGGTTTTGCATTGGCCAGCGGAGCCTTTAAATCGCTTGTGAGAAGGCGTGGGCGCGCATGGGGTGTTCGCGGTGTTGAGGACTATGCCGGTTTCCCACTGCTTTATGCCATCGCCGCAATATTCTTTTTTGTCACGACGCCGATGTTCAATACTTTGACGCGGGTCCATGAGACAGAAGCGGATCTCTTTGCGATTAACGCAACGCAAAACCCCGATGCCTGGGCCGAGGTCGCTCTCTTGACTTCGGAGTATAGAAAGCTTCACCCCCCGGTATGGGAGGAGAAATACCTCAATCATCACCCTTCACCGTGGGCCCGTATTCATATGGCAATGGTCTGGAAAGCCGAACATCTTCCTGCGGAGGAAAGCCCTGTGGTCCTGGATCACCGGATGAAGCCGACGGCGAGCCCTGATGAGGGTGCGACATTGCAAACCGACTGATGCTCTTGTTGCCGGTTTGGGCGAAGTGGTAGCATAGTGTGGCGCTACCCTCTGTTTATTCCAGTTTGACGGTTCGAGAGCCATGAAGCCAAAACACAAAGCCTACTTTCCGGGGCCCAGGGCCGAGAATGAAGACTGGCTGCGGGCCGAGTTTCAATCCATTCTGGAGCACTGGTTCCGGTGGCGGCAGGATCTTTTTACCGGCGATGATAGCGCGATCTCGGAAGAGGAGCGCAATGCTCGTGACTATCTCAAGGCACGGTCTCGCCTCTCGAAAGGGCTGGATGAGCTCAATTTGCTGCTGAAAGACGAACTGCCGAAATATTCGCCGCGTTATATGGGCCATATGGTCTCCGAGCTGGCACTGCCTGCCATATTGGGTCACATGGCAACGCTGTTGCACAATCCCAACAATACGACCCGGGAGGTCTCGCGGGTCGGGTCCTATATTGAAGACGAGCTGATTATCATGCTGGGCACGATGGTTGGCTTCGATCCGGAAAAGGTCGTGGGACATGTAACCGGCGGCGGTACAGTTGCGAATTTTGAAGCCATTTGGCGGGCGCGGTTTCGGCTCGACCACTGGCTGGCGCTGGCGCTTCTTCTGGCGGAGACGCGGGATGTCAAGCTGCCGCTGTTTGAGGCGGCCCATATGGGATGGGAAAAGTTTTCTGCTCTGGTTACCGAGCACGGCATTGATGAAGAGGATCTGCGTGAGTGCAGCGGCGTGGCGGGAAATCCGTTTGAGTTTTCCGAGCGGATCAATGCGGCTTACGGTATTGCGTGGCGCGGTCCTGTCATCCTGGTGCCGCAAAACAAACACTTTTCCTGGCAGAAAGGCGTCAGCATCTTCGGATTTGGCGAGGAAGCTTTCCGGCCGGTGACGCTTGATCGGGGCGGCAAGGTGGATATTGCTGATCTCAAACGCCAGATCATCAGATCACAGAGCGAACAAAGGCCTATCCTGATGGTGGTCAGCGTTGCCGGGACCACGGAAACAGCAGAGATCGATCCGATTCACGAGGTTCGCGATCTTTTGTTGGAGTTTCGATCAGAGCGAAATCTGGATATCTGGCACCATGTCGATGCGGCTTATGGCGGATTCATGTGTTCGATGTTGCGCGGCAAGGGCAAGTCCGTGCTCGATCCTGCCAGCGAGGCAGCGCTCGATGCCATTGCCAGTGCTCACTCTGTAACGATTGATCCTCATAAACTTGGCTATGTGCCCTACGCTTGCGGCGCGATTTTGATGAAGGACGAGGAGGCCTATACGGTCTCGACGTTCAAGGCGCCTTATCTGGACCGCGAGCATGGGGCAGACAAGTGGTCTGCGACCCTTGAGGGATCACGGCCGGCGACCGGTGCGGCGGCGACGTGGTTGACCGGCAAAACACTTGGCTGTGATGCTGACGGTCTTGGCGCTGTCATTACCGAGACGATTGTTGCCGTTCGGCATTTTAAATCGGTTCTGGCAGGGGCGTTGCCGTCTTTCCGACCGCTTGAGCCGACCGATACCAATGTTCTTTGCTTTGCAATGGCTGAGGATGGCGAGGCGCTGTCAGAAACCAACCGCAAGACTCTCGCGCTTTTTGACATTATCCATGACTGCGCGGAATTCTCTGTGTCCAGGACAGTCTTTTCGGCAACCACCCATGCGGCGATGATCGAACATCATCTGTCAGGCTATGACGGCAGGCTCGACGATGACCAGCTTGTCCTCTTGCGCTGCGTCTTCATGAACCCGTTTTGGGGAGAGCAAAGAGTTGCAACGTCCTTGACGGATGAGTTCCTGCGATGCCTGAAGGGCTGGTACCGCGATGTGAAAGAAGCTGAAGAACCCTGAACAGAAAAAGAGAAAACGGCGGGGCTTGCTCTTTTCCGTTCGGCGATGTGCAGGTCGCCTGTTGCATCACTTATGTCGTTCCGACGGGGACTATGCTGGAGGCGAAGCCCTTGGGGGAAGGCTGTCCCGGTGACGCAAATCGTGTTGTAGAAGTCAGGTAATAAATGTTCTGTTGGTTTGTACGGGTCTCCTTTTTCCAAATTATGTACGATTGGAAAAGCGATTGGTGCGAGAGCACAAAATAGTCCTGTGCGAACTTCTTGCGCTTTTTAACATGGTGATGTGATTGCTTCAGTGTCTTCTTGCGGGCACTTTGAAAGCTGGGTGATAATAGCAACTCTGGACCCCTTCAGTTCAGCGTTGTGATGTTGAACTCGACACCCTGTGTCAAATTTCATCTGGAGTTTTGAATAAAATTGTGCCGATTGCAAAAGAAAAACGATTCCGTGGTTACTCATTCGTAAACGGATGTTTACCGTCCAGTATGTGCCGTTTACCACACATCTTATGTGGAATTGTGCGGGGCGGAAGGAGCCTGCGACACTGTGTGGGGGCGTGTTGGGACAGCGTTAACGGAAAGCCGGTTTCATCCCTGAATCGGCTGAAAAGTTTTTTCTCTCACCGGTTCGAAAGGGATGACCATCCCTTACTTTTGCCTATATCAATCGATTGCAGGCTGGACCTGAGCTGGCGGCGGGGCTGTTCGCAGGCCGAACGTGGTGCGAAAGCCAAATCGTGCGCGATTGAGGTCAAAGTATTCCGCTTTGAACTGTTCGCGGCGCTGGCGATGATGTTCCGGATGCTTCACAATTTTGTTCATCGCAGCCTCAAAGTCTTCAAACTGGTGCATGATAAAGTCCTTTTGTCTTTCTCAATTACCCTCTCGGATTAGCCATCCTGCTATCAGTGGTAGAAGACTTCCCATCGTTGTTCCAGCGGAAATGTGATTCCTGGTGACCCTGATCTTAGGACTTTTGTCAGGATTTGATTAACTGTAGGCTTCGGGCCAAGGAGTAGGATAGAGAATATGGATATCTGGACAAAACATCCCTATGAACGCGTAACCTACAAGCGCGGCATAACCGATACGGACAAATGGGATCACTTTGTGCCGAGCCCGGGCGATATCTTCATTTGCACGCCGGCGAAAAGTGGCACCACGTGGATGCAGACCATCGTCACATTTTTGTTGTTCCGATCCGCTGATCTGGATTTTGTTCCCGCTGACCGTTCGCCCTGGTTCGATATGAACCTTGTTTCGGTTGAGGACTCCATTGACTTGCTGTTCACTGACGACGAGAGAAATGTGATCAAGACCCATACGGCGGTTGATGGCGTTCCCTTCTATGACGCAGCAACCTACATCGGCGTCTACCGTGATCCGCGAGACGCGTTTTTTTCCATGCGCAATCATATGGACAATTTGACAATGGAGACCGGAGATGCGGAGCTGGAGGCGGTTGAACTGTTCCGTAGCTGGCTTGAGACGGAATCCACTTCAAGTGGGGACGATTACTCAATCAAGGCTCCCTTGCATCATCTGAAATGCCTGTGGGATTTGCGCCACCTGCCGAATGCTCATCTCTTCCACTATTCGGATTTGCTGCGCGACCTGAAAGGGGAGATGGCGCGCGTGGCAGGGGCCATCAATGTGGAGATCGACGATACGCTTCTTTCCGAACTTGCCGAAGCGGCGACTTTCTCGAATATGCGCTCGAACTTTGAAAAGTTCGTTCCCGGTGCGAAGGGTGGCTTCTGGAACGAGCCCAAAGAGTTTCTCAAAAAGGGCACCAGCGGACAGTGGCAGGCCGTCCTGCCGCCCGAACTTGTTGAGCAGTTTGATGCGAGGCTGAAGGAGCTTGTCGGGGATGAAATGGCGGAATGGGTTGTGAGCGGGAATGGGGCGTAGGCGAAAGATTTTCGGGCTCAATGCAATCTGGACAAGATTGCATGACCTCCATACAGTAGTTTGGGCGGGGAAGCTTTGAGGGGAAGATCATGAGATTTCGTCCATTGATGGCAGGTGCGTTGAGTTCCGTTTGGATTCTCGTTCTCAGCATTGATGCTTCTGCATGTTCGGTTTCTGATGACTACTATAAGCCAAGCAATTTTGAACTTGTGCAAGAGTCTGATGCAATTGTAATTGCCCGTGCCGCCCGCGAAGAGAAGGGAAGGGGGGATAATACCGACGTAATTTTTCATGTGACCGCGTCCCTGAAAGGACTTCCAACATCAGAGGTTCGGGAGACCTGGGCTGGTCTTGGCGAAACAGAGACCAGTGATCCGGGAGAGCTGCAAAACGCGCACCCTGAAGCGTACGGGGGGCCGTGCACTAGGCGGACATTCGAGAGAGATTCTGAGTACGTTCTATTTTTGAGACAAGCCGATGATGGCACTTATCACGTAAGTAGCTTTCCGTTTGCGCGTGTGAGTGAGGACTTCCTTGGAATGGACTCACTCTGGATGAAGACAATCCAATACTATCTAGGGTCAGGACTCATTAAATCCACCATATGACGATGGCGGCGATGCAGATTGCCGAGAAGAAGGTGTGAGAGCATCGGTCGTATCGGGTTGATATGCGCCGCCAGTCCTTGAGGCGGCCGAAC
>JAUWTJ010000105.1 GCA_030614785.1 Alphaproteobacteria bacterium
ACCGGCAAAGACAGCAGGACGAGCACCGCGAAAGCTCCCGCCATCAACGGCAAGCCCGCGCGGTGGCGCCGCCGCTGCAGCACGAACCCGGCAGCCATGGCCAAAAACAGCAGCATCGGCGGCAACAAAAGAATTTTCAAAAGGTCCCGCATAGGCCGCAAGCCTAGCACAAGCCGAGCCAGCCCGCCAAACGGCAAGGTCGCGCACGCAGGGCAGGCGGCGCTAAGGCAGCCATGGACAGACACAATTCACCCGCGCCGCAGAGGAAAAATGTTCATGTTTTGATCTTCTGGCGCCCGTAATTCCTCCCGTCTCAGCTGTCCCGATAGGGCATGCCCCAATGGGAATCGTCAGCAGCTAGATATCCAAGGACGTTCTGCTCTGCTATCGTGCTACCTTGGGCAGTGTAACTAGGGTGGGAGCAATAGATGAGATTGAGACTGCAATGGGTGCTGGCCGCAATCTCTTTGATTCTTTTTGCGTCTGGCTATCTCCTGATGATGATGGCCTCGCAAGAATCGGCACCCTTTGATGAACTGAGTAGGGAAGAGCAGGAGCAGATACGGCAAGAGCAGACCGCTGATTGGATAAGGAACCTCGTAGAGCTGAGTGACGAAGAAAAGACCATCTACGACGCAATTCTGAACCAATGGGCGGAGATATCAGATTACCCGCGAGGCCGGATGGTCAGCTCTAAACTGTCGTCAGGTCTTCTCCAATACATGGATGGCGAACTGCTCAATGACCCGGTCGAGTATGAAACCGTTTCGGAGGAAATGGCTCGCAGTTACTTGGAAGCTCGGAAAATTCCGGCGTGCCTCAGCCAAGCCGATGTCACCCCTCCCATTGTTGTAAGAGGAGAGGATTATTGCAGGACCGGCAACAACAAGCCTCCGAGACTTGACCTCGAAGAGCGACAGAAAACTGGCCCTGTCCACGACTTCTCTCGCATTGGCTTCAACTCCGATCACGATCAAGTCGTTCTGGCTTATGGGTACGGTTGCGGTCCACTTTGTGGATTTGGAGGCATAGTGACATTGAGCAAGGTGACAGGAGAGTGGGTAGTCAATGGCGCGTACATGGAATGGATCAGCTAGGGATCGACATGAGAAGTGATATCACCATGTCTTCCAATCGGGCCTGCTGAACACTCCTCACGTAGCCATGGACAGCCACAACCCGCCCGTGCTACGGATTGCAAATGTTCCTGTTTTGATCTCTTGTCGCACGCGTTCCTTCCCGCCCCGGATTTACCCTTGAGGTTTGCCATGAGCGTTGCCCATGTCCACACTGTTGCTTTCGTTGGCATTGATGCGCGTGATGTGGATGTTCAGGTTCAGATGAGCCCGACATCGCTGCCGTCGTTCAACATTGTCGGCCTGCCCGACAAGGCGGTCGGCGAAAGCCGCGAGCGGGTGCGTGCCGCGTTGATGGCCATCGGTCTGGCGCTGCCGCCCGAGCGGATCATTGTCAATCTCGCGCCCGCTGATCTGCCCAAGGAGGGAAGTCATTATGATTTGCCGATCGCGGTTGGTTTGCTGATCGCCATGGGGGTGATCCCGGCCGAGGTCATGGCAGAATATTCCGCAGTCGGAGAACTGGCGCTTGATGGCGCGCTGGCCCGGGTCAACGGTGTGCTCAATGCCGGCATTGCCGCCGCCGCCAATAACCGCGGTCTCGTTTGCCCCGAGGCGTGCGGTCCCGAGGCGGCCTGGGCGGGCGGGCTTCGCGTGCTGGCGCCGCGAACCCTCCTTCAACTGATCAATCATTTTAAAGGCACGCAGGTTCTGACGTCCCCCGAGGCTGTGCCCCCCGGCGACGAGACGTTCACGCTCGACATCCGCGAGATCAAGGGCCAGGAAAGTGCCAAGCGCGCCCTTGAAGTGGCTGCTGCGGGGGGGCATCACATGGCCATGATCGGCCCTCCGGGATCGGGCAAATCCATGCTGGCGGCGCGGCTTCCGGGCATTTTGCCGCCCATGGAGCCCGCCGAGGCGCTCGAGGTTTCGATGATCGCCTCCATCGCCGGCAGCCTGCCCGAAGGTATTATTTCGCGCCGCCGCCCGTTTCGCGATCCGCATCATTCAGCTTCGATGGCGGCCCTCGTCGGCGGCGGCACCAAAGCCAGACCGGGAGAGGTTTCTCTGGCGCACAACGGCGTTTTGTTTCTCGACGAGCTGCCGGAATATTCGCGCCAGGTGCTCGACAGCCTGCGCCAGCCGCTGGAGACGGGCGAGGTCGTGGTGGCGCGCGCCAATGCCCATGTGCGCTACCCCTCGCGGGTGCAGCTCGTTGCTGCCATGAACCCGTGCCGCTGCGGCCACCTGGCCGATCCGATGCAGGCCTGTTCGCGTGCGCCCAAATGCGCCGAGGATTATCTGGCAAAAATCTCCGGGCCGATGCTGGATCGCATTGACCTGTTCATTGACGTGCCCGCCGTCAGCGCCTCTGACCTGACCCTGCCGCCGCCCGCCGAAGGCTCGGCGCAAGTCGCCGCCCGGGTCGCCGAAGCGCGCGATATCCAGACCCGCCGTTATGAGAAGTTTACCCGAGGACCTCAAGTGCGCACCAATGCCACCGCCGACGGCGAGGTGCTTGAAGCCGTCGCCAACCCGGACGAGGCAGGCCGCCGTCTCCTGGCCGACGCCGTCGAGCGCATGCGCCTCACCGCGCGCGGCTATCACCGGGTTCTCAGAGTGGCGCGAACCCTCGCCGACCTCGCCCGCGAGGACGCCATCCAGCGTGTCCACATCGCCGAAGCCCTGTCCTACCGCCGCGCGCCGAATTATCGGTGAGCGCGGCGAGGGTCAGTCGAGCTCGTGTGTCCACATAACGTCGTCACGGAAAGACCTGGCCCCCAGGAGAGGCAGGATCTTGTCATACTGACTGTTGATACCGTCTTGTACGCCCAACTTTGCGTCAGGCACCAAACCGGCCATATTTTTGACGAAGCCTGATTTTGCGGCCGGACTGACACTGAAGGCAACGCCTGCATTTTTGTCGAGGAGGCCCGGCGCCTCAAAACTTGCACTTTGGCTCGAAATCTCTGCGAGCGTCATGAAGAAGATGACCGTTTCTGTAACCATGACGGCGAAGTCTGCCGACATATTTCCTCTGTTTACACCGTATATGTAATTCTGGTAGCGGCTCGCAAGGAGGAAACCGTCATTGGACAATACATATTTGGAAGAATTGATCACGGTGTTAAAACCGTTCAGGATCGCAAGATTTTCTGCCATGTTTTGTCCCGGCAGGGCGCGCGCTGGTGCAACGACCATCATGCCCATGGCGTGGCACCCGCTGGCAGGGCCGGCCTTGCACTGATCGGTTCCGACGAGAACTGTCATACCCTCTCCGACAGTCACAGCAATCAACTCGCTGCCATCTTCCATCTGAAAGGTTTGGGTTTGAAGGCCCAGTTCACTCATCACGCTGATAATCGTTGATGAGCTGATTGATTCATAGTGCTGCAGTGGATTGGCCAGCTGTGCAAAAGCACTGGCGCCAGACGCGATAGCAAGAAAGGCTGCGCCGACGACGCAGAATAATTTGTTCAACATGGTTTTATGCCCCCATAAGTTACCCTGAGACCAACACTACGTCAGGCGCGTTGGCAAAACAAGATGCCTGTCCGGGCGGCCCGCCGCCCTCGCCTTGACACCCCGCGCGAACCCCTCTCTTGTGGGTACGCGAGGCAGGGCAGGGAGTTTTATGGTTAACGGCGAGAAACAATCAACAGGGCACGGGGCCGCGTGGTTCGCCGGTCTCTCGGTCTATTGCCAGCCGCAGTTGCTTGTCGTTCTGGCGCTCGGATTTTCTTCCGGCCTGCCGCTCGCGCTGACCGGCTCAACGCTCAATATCTGGATGCGCGAAGAAGGCGTCTCGCTGACCACCATCGGGCTCTTTTCGCTGGTCGGCCTGCCCTATGTCCTCAAGCCGCTCTGGGCGCCGCTCATTGATGCGGTGCGCTTGCCTGTGCTGCACAAAAGGCTGGGCCGCCGCCGCTCCTGGCTCGTCCTCACCCAGGGGCTGTTGATCCTGCTTATCGCCGCGATGGGCACGGTCGATCCTGTCGCCGCACCGCTCCTGATGGCGTTGATGGCGCTTCTGGTCGCCTTCATGTCTGCCACTCAGGACATCGTCATCGACGCGTTCCGCACCGAATATCTGAGTGAAAACCAGTATGGTGCCGGCATGGCCAACTATGTCGCGGCCTACCGGATCGCTATGCTGACTTCCATGGCTGGCGCGCTCTATCTTGTTACTATTTTCGAGGCCTGGGGGGTTGCGCCGGAAGACATCTGGCGCCTTGCCTGGAATGTCATGGCCGTATTGGTCCTTGTCGGCATGGGCGCGGCACTTCTGGCCGACGAGCCAGCGGACACCGACGAGCGCTTGCGTCCTGACGGGATTGCGAAACAATTTGTTCATTTCGTCATCCATCCGTTTACAGATTTTATGCGTAAACCTCTCTGGGCGGCCCTCCTTGCCTTCGTGCTTTTGTTCAAGCTTGGTGATGCACTGGCCGGAAGCATGACGCCGGCTTTTGTCATTGACATCGGATTTGCCCGCACGGATTATGCGAAAATTGTTGGCGCCTATGGTCTTGGTGCCTCGCTTTTCGGCGGCTTTGCCGGGGGATATGTGCAGCGTGTTTTTCCGCTGACGCCGACTTTGTGGGCAGCCGGCCTTATGATGATGCTGTCCAATCTCGCCTTTGTCTGGCTGGCACTGGCGGGTCAATCAACCGGCGTTCTTGTCGCCGCTGTGACCATCGAGAACGTCACCGGCGGCTTTGGCACGGTTGTTTTTGTCGCTTTCATCTCGAGGCTGTGCACCAACCGGGATTTCACCGCCACCCAGTTTGCCCTGTTGACCTCCCTTGCCGCCATGGGGCGCGTGGTCTTCTCCGCCTCCAGCGGCTGGATCGTTGATCATTCCAGCTGGATCACCTTCTTCCTGATCACCACTCTTGCCGCCGTCCCAGGCCTTGTTTTCCTTGGAATAATGACACGGCGGCGGCTGTTCGCGGCGCTTCAGGATGATTTGTAGGCTTCGTGCAAACACGGCTCACACAATCGTGAAACCTTAACCGTCTTGTCTCGAAGTCGTCGCACCCCTATGATTGTCTCCCATCAAGCGGAACAGACGGGAGTGCGGCAGCCCTATGAGTATCGCCTCGGATAACACTGATTATGCGGCGAAAGAGGCGCGGTATGATGTGGCGCGGGCCAAATCAGACCTGGCTCATTGTTCCGGCAATCTTGAAATCAGGCTGGCGCGCAGCCCGGGTGATATCGAAGCCTGCCAGCGGCTGCGTTATGAAGTTTTCTACGAGGAAATGGCGGCAAAGCCGATCGGTGATATGTCTGCGAAGCGGCTCGACTATGACCGGTTTGACAGTGTTGCCGATCACCTGATGGTCATTGATCGCTCCGGTCCTGATCGCTCCGGATCTGGTCGCAAGGCCGGTCAGGTCATCGGGACTTACCGCCTTATTCGGCGCGACATTGCCGAGGCCCATGGCGGATTTTATACAGCGGGTGAATATGACATTGCTCCGATGATCGCCCGGGCGGGCACCGGCGTAAACTTCCTTGAGCTGGGCCGCTCCTGTGTCCACAAGGATCATCGCAATCGCCCCACGATCAATATGCTGTGGCACGGCATCGGCCACTATATCGCCGCACATGATATCGATGTGATGTTTGGCTGCGCCAGTTTTTCGGGCACGGACCCAAAGACCTTCGCTCAGCCGCTGTCCTTCCTGCATCACACCCTTCAAACGCCTGCGGATTATTATGTCCGGGCACTGGAGGATCAGTTCGTCGATATGAATATTCTCGCCAAAGACGAAATTGACGAGCGTGCCGCCCTGCGCCTCATGCCGCCGCTCATTCGCGGCTATATGCGATCCGGCTGTGTCTTCGGTGACGGCGCTGTCATCGACCCTCAGTTCTCCACGGTCGATGTCTTTGTCATGATGCTGATGAAGGACGTCGAGGCGCGTTACTTCCACCGCTTCGGGGCATAAAGCCTCGAGCGCACTATTTTACCCGATCACCGGAAAGATCAAAGGCTGCAATCGCGGCCATATTGACGATCTCGTTGACCGAAGCCCCGAGCGAGCAGATCTGGACAGGTTTTGCCAGGCCCGACAGCATCGGTCCGATCTGGTTACACCCCCCCATGACCTCGAGCAGCTTGGTTGAAATCGCTGCCGAGTGGAAGGCGGGCATGATGAGACAGTTGGCTGGTCCGGTGAGGCGGCTGAAGGGATAGACCAGCGGATCGGGATTGAGCGCCACATCGGCGGCCATTTCCCCTTCATATTCAAAATCCACGCTGCGCCGGTCGAGCAGCTCGACAGCCTCGCGCTGAATGTCAGAGCGCTCCCCGGGCGGATTGCCGAAGGTTGAATAGGCAAGGAACGCGACTTTTGGCTCGACGCCGAACTGGCGCGCAACCCGGGCCGTCTGGATGGCGATATTGACCAGTTTTTCCGGTGTTGGCATTTCAGTGACCGACGTGTCGGAAATAAACACCGTGCGCCCCTTGGCCATCATGATCGACGTGCCGATAATCGTCTGGGACGGGTCGCGGTCGATGATCATCTGGACCTCGCGCAGCGCCGTCGCATAATTTCGCGTATAGCCGGTCACCATGCCGTCGACATGGCCCTGGGCCACCATGCTGGCGCCGAAGATATTGCGATCCGTGTTGACCAGGCGGTCCGCCTCGCGCCACAACATCCCGTTACGCTGGTGACGCTTATAGAGAGCCTCCGCATAAAGAGGGTTGTACTCTGAATGCCAGGCATTATGAATTTCAAGGGTGTCAACGCCGTCCAGTCCCGCCGCTTCGGCGTTCTGCCGGATGATATCATCGCGCCCGATCAGAACCGGGGTCCCGAGGCCCTGCGCCCGGAAGGCAAGGGCGGCGCGCAGCACCGGCTCCTGCTCGCCTTCGGCAAAGGCGATGCGTTTGGGGTGCGCCTTCACATTGCCGGTGATGTACTGGACCATGGTCGCCGTCGGGTCGAGCCGGGCGTGAAGCTCCTCGCGGTGGCGATCCATATCGACAATGGGTCGGCGTGCAACACCGGAGGCCATCGCCGCCATGGCAACGGCGGAGGAAACCTTGGTGATCAGGCGCGGATCAAACGGCGTCGGGATAATATATTTCGGACCGTATTTGGGGCGCTCGCCATGATAGGCGGCGGCCACTTCATCGGGCACATCCTCGCGCGCCAGTTCGGCGAGCGCCTGCGCCGCAGCGATTTTCATTTCATCGTTGATCGTGGTGGCCCGCACGTCAAAGGCGCCGCGGAAAATATAGGGAAATCCGAGCACATTGTTGACCTGATTGGGATAGTCGGAGCGTCCGGTCGCCATGATGGCATCGTCGCGGATTGCTGCCACTTCCTCCGGGGAAATTTCCGGATCCGGGTTGGCCATGGCAAAGATGATCGGTTTGTCTGCCATCGAGCGCACCATGTCCGGCATGATGGCGCCCTTGACCGAAAGCCCAAACACCACGTCGGCGCCGTCAAGCGCCTCGGCCAGCGTGCGCGCGTCGCTCACCACCGCATGAGCTGACTTCCACTGGTTCATGCCCTCGGTGCGGCCTTGATAGATAACGCCTTTGGTATCACACAGGATCGCCTGGTCGTGTGGCAGGCCCATCGCCTTGACCAGTTCAAGACAGGCAATGCCCGCCGCGCCCGCGCCGTTCACGACCATCTTGATATCCTTGATGTCGCGGCCAGTGAGGTCGAGCGCATTGATAAGCCCGGCGGTGGAAATAATCGCCGTGCCGTGCTGATCGTCATGGAACACCGGGATGTTCATGATCTCGCGCAGGCGGCTTTCAATGATAAAACATTCCGGCGCCTTGATGTCTTCAAGATTGATACCGCCGAACGTTGGCTCCAGAAAGCGCACGCAGTTGATAAACTCGTCCGCATCCATCGTATCAACTTCAATGTCGATAGAATCAACGTCGGCGAAGCGCTTGAACAGAACCGACTTGCCTTCCATGACAGGCTTGGAGGCCAGCGCCCCCAGATTGCCAAGCCCGAGGATCGCCGTGCCATTTGAAATCACCGCAACCAGATTGCCCTTGGCCGTATAGTCATAGGCGGTTTCCGGCTGTTCAGCGATCGCCTTGACCGGCGCGGCAACCCCTGGTGAATAGGCGAGGCTCAGGTCACGCTGTGTCGCCATCGGTTTGGTTGGTGTAATTTCAAGCTTGCCGGGCTTGCCCCGGGCGTGAAAGCGCAGGGCTTCTTCGTCTGTGACCGGGTCTTTTGCTTTTGTCATGTCACTGTCTTTTCTTGTTGTTGTTGAGGCCCGGCCAACCGGCGGACACATCCCGGGGTCCATCTAAAGCCGCAGGTTTCCGGGTTATCTAGGCCCGAACGAGGGGTAATAGCAACCCGTCCCGCAGGAATTGTCCGGAAATCTTGTGTATTTCATGCCGAGCTTGTCGGTGAGGCGTCTTTGCCCCGGCTGTTCAGGCTGCCAGGAATAATCGCGCCAATGACAAACAGCGCCCCGATGACATGGAACAGGCTGAGCCTTTCGCCCAGAAAGACGAGGGCAATGGTCCCGGCCGACAGCGGCACAACGGCAGTGAAGAGCCCGGCCACATTGGCTTTGACATGTTTAACCCCGATATACCAGAAGACGAGGGCGAAGATCGAGGAGCCAATGGCAAAGGCGAAGATCAAGAGCCAGATCCCGGTGTCAGCCAGCGCCCAGTCAAAGGAGAGGCCTTGCCACAGCCCGAAGGGAAGAAAACACAGCGCGCCGATGACATTGACGAGGAAGGCCGTTGGCAGCGGCGCGAGGTGCGCGGCAGTTTGTTTGGCATAGATCGTATAAGAAGCCTCGGCAAAAACGGCGCAGACGAGGAGCAAGGTGCCGAGCACAACGATAGCGCC
>JAUWTJ010000099.1 GCA_030614785.1 Alphaproteobacteria bacterium
CACCTCTCAGTCGCGCTGTTTGACTTCGACGCGCTTGGCTTGTCTCGGCGCGAGGTGATGCAAAAGCTTCGCGCGCAAGGCATCGGAAGCCAGGTCCACTACATCCCTGTTCCCCTGCAGCCCTACTACCAGTCACTCTATGGCAAGCCCGACCTGCCCGGCGCAATGAGCTACTACGAGCGCTGTCTCAGCCTGCCACTCGCAGCAGACATGACACCAGGCGATGTCGACCGTGTCGTCGAGGCCCTCAAAACTCTTTAAATCGTCACGACACCCGTCATGAAGTCCGTGCATCGACCCCTGATGATCGTGCGTTCGCCCGCGTCTGTGCAATACAGCGTACCGCCTCTCCTCGATGCCTGATGCGCAACAATATCGGTCTTGCCAAGCTTGTCAGCCCAATAGGGAACGATGGAAGTGTGAATCGAACCGGTCACCGGGTCTTCATCAATGCCGGCACTGGGCACGAAGAAACGAGAGACACAGTCCACGCCGCCGCTACCCGCCGCCGTGACAATCAGGGCCGCCTCGTAGTCGGGCGCCAGCACAGCTTCAAGGTCGCTCACCTTGAAATTGAGGGTCCTGACGTCGTCTTCCGATGCCAACACAGCCATCAAACCGGGAGCATCAAGAATCTCCACCGGCCTTGTACCGAGAAGTTCTGCCAGCCCGGGAACTTCAACTCTCTTTTCAGGGCGCTGCGCCGGAAAATTCATTTCAAGAAACCCGTCTTTACCGCGCGTCACATTGAGATCACCGCTCCGGGTCGCAAAGGTCAGCATGTCCGCCATCTCGCCAAGCCTGGTCCAGATGACGTGAGACGATGCCAGCGTCGCATGTCCACACAGATCCACCTCCACTTCGGGCGTGAACCACCGGAGATCATAATACCCCGCCCCGCGCTCTTCGTTCTTCACGAAAAATGCAGTCTCTGAAAGATTGTTTTCAAACGCAATTGATTGCATGAGCCCATCATCCAGCCAGGTCTCCAATGGTATGATGGCGGCGGGATTACCCTTAAAGACTTCATCCGCAAAAGCATCGACCTGATAAATATCAAGCTTCATGACGCGCTCCTTTTCCATGTCCAATTTCGGCTCCGCATATATCACGGAAATCGAACACGTCTTGAGAATAAGCTGTGACTGTTGCTACAGCCGTTTAATATTGAACTGATGATTAAGCGGCCCGTTGCCGTTGCCCAGACCGGCCGCATTGCTGATCGTAGCCCGGACAAAGTCGCGAGCCTTCTGTGCCGCTTCCGGCAAAGGCGTGCCAAAGGCCAGTTCTGTTGCAAGCGCGGATGCCAGCGTGCAGCCGGTGCCGTGGGTATTTCCTGTCTCCAGCCTCACGGCGGAAAGGACGTGCGAAATACCGTTACCGATCAGGACATCGTGAATCTCGATCCCTTCAAGATGGCCACCCGTGATGAACGCCGCCCTGGCTCCCATGTCGCAAATTGCTTCACCAGCCGCCATCATCCCTTCAACATCGGTAATCACCAGGCCGCTCAAACGCTCCGCTTCAGGCACATTCGGTGTGATGACAGCACACCGTTTCAGGAGCACATCCCTCAGCGCCCTGAAACTTGTCTCGTCCGACAGCGCACGGCCGGTGGTCGCGCTCAGGACCGGGTCGACGACAACGGGGACCTCCGCTGCACACTCGTCGAGCAGCGCGCAAATCTTCCGGATCACATCTTCTGTTGGCATCATCCCGATCTTGATGGCATCGGCACCAATATCCTCAAGGCACATGCGCGCCTGAAGGGCGACAAAGTCTGGGTCGATCTCAATAATGTCTTCGATGCCGACTGTGTTTTGGGCGGTCAATGCCGTAATCGCGGTCATTGCATACCCGCCAAGCGCCGAGATGGTCTTGATATCCGCCTGAATACCGGCCCCGCCGCCGGAGTCCGATCCGGCAATTGTCAGGACACGTCCCTGATATTTTGGAGATATTCTCACCCCCATATTATTTCCTCAGGCGAGACAGGGTCAGATGAATTATCCCGCCACCGCTTCAATGGCCCCACAGATATCACCGACAACAGATTTGACAATCGCTTCGTCCTCACCTTCGCCCATGACACGAATAAGCGGCTCTGTTCCGGACTTTCGGATGAGCAGTCGACCGCTTTTGCTGAGGCGTATCTCCCCGGCTTTAATGGCCTTTTGCACTTCGGCGTTCTCGAGCGGACTGCCGTTGCCATAGCGCACACTTTGCAGGACCTGCGGATAGGGATCAAACAGATGACAGGCCTCACTGACTTTTTTGCCTGTCCTTTGAATAACTTCCAGCACTTGCAGCGCAGCAACAAGGCCGTCCCCGGTGGTCGTAAAATCACTCAGAACAATATGGCCAGACTGCTCACCGCCCACATTGAAGCCATGTTCGCGCATGTGTTTGACAACAGATCTATCGCCAACCTGCGTGCGCACCATGGTCAAACCAAGACCTTCGATGTATTTCTCCAGCCCGAGGTTGGACATAACCGTCGTGACAATGCCACCAGCCGACAGTCTGTCAGACGCCGACCAGGACTGCCCGATGAGCGCCATCAACTGATCACCATCGATCAACCGGCCTGTTTCATCGGCAATCAATACGCGGTCGGCATCACCATCAAGTGCAATACCAAGATCAGCACCTTCTTTTCGCACGGTCTCACACATCAAATCGGTAGACGTAGAACCGCAACCCTTGTTGATATTAAAGCCGTCTGGCTCCACACCAATAGGAATGACCTCTGCACCAAGCTCGTAAAGCACTGCTGGCGCAACTTTGTAGGCGGCCCCGTTGGCGCAATCGATCACGATTTTGATGCCATCAAGACGCAGGTGCCTGGGGAACGTCGCCTTGGCAAATTCGATATAACGCGCCTGGGCATCCTCAATCCGCTTGGCACGCCCGAGGTTCAGGGGCGAGGCTGCCATGTGATCTGTCCCGCCAGCGACCAATGCCTCAATTTCTTCTTCCACGCTATCGGACAGTTTATAGCCGTCAGGACCAAAGAGCTTGATACCATTATCTTCATACGAATTATGTGAGGCTGTGATCATAACGCCCAAATCAGCGCGCAGAGATCGCGTCAACATGGCCACCGCAGGCGTCGGCAACGGACCAAAGAAGATCGCATCCATCCCCACCGATGTAAAACCGGCAACCAGCGCAGGCTCGAACATATAGCCCGAAAGACGCGTGTCCTTGCCGATGACCACCTTGTGGCGATGCGCACCGCGGGTAAAGATAGTACCCGCAGCCATACCAACCTTGAGAGCGATTTCCGCCGTCATGGGATGAAGATTGGAAGTTCCGCGTATCCCGTCGGTTCCAAAAAGTTCCACAGGCCCTTTAGCACTTTTTCCCATAACCGGGTTCGTATCCTTTTGTTCCACCGGGTTGTAAGCCTACCGCATAACTATAACAAATCACTTTCAATGTCATAGATTGTAATGCCGGAATTGCGTTTTACGGGTCATCCAGCGGATTATTCCGCGTTGGCGATGGCCTCGGCCACCCCGAGAGCCTCGACAGTCTCGTGAACATCGTGGACCCGAAAAATTTGAACGCCCTGTGCCCTGCCCGCAAGGACGCTGGCAAGAGACCCGCCGAGGCGACCCTTTGGCTCCGATGACGGGCGAAGTTTATGAATGAAGCTTTTGCGCGAGGCTCCCAAAAGAATTGGACATCCCAACCCGTGAAAAAGCGACAGACCTCTCAGGAGGGCAAGATTATGTACCAGGTTCTTGCCGAAACCAATACCAGGATCGACAACAAGGCGCGAGCGGTCAATGCCGGCGGCGGCGCAGACTTCGATGCGCTCCTCAAGCCAGTCATAGACATCAAGGAGCACATTGTCATATCTGGGATCATCCTGCATCGTCTTGGGGTCACCCAGAGCATGCATCAAGACAACCGGCACCGCCGCATTGGCAGCAGCGTCCAAAGATCCCGGGGACCAGCTCAGAGCAGAAACATCATTGATGATCTGCGCGCCAGCCCCGATGGCCTCTGCGAAAATTTCCGGTTTTCGGCTATCGATGGAAATCGGCAGAGTGCCCTCATGCGACAACGCTGTGACCGCCGGGAGAATGCGGGTAAGCTCCTCTTCGATTGAAACCGGATCTGATCCAGGTCGCGTTGATTCTCCGCCTACGTCCCAAATATCCGCACCCTCGGCAGCCATCTTGCGCGCGCGAACCATCAGGTCTTCGCCCTGGTCAACCTCACCACCGTCGGAAAATGAATCTGGCGTAACGTTGAGAACGGCCATCACCAGGGCGTGATCTGTTGGCAAACCAGCAAGGGATGCACGCGCGGACGTAATTCTCTTACAGGCCTCACCGGAAGATCCCGCCCAGTTGGCAGCGGAAACGATTTCCCGGCCCCCCGAGCGGTCCATCACCTCTACGCTTCGAAAGGAAATCCGGCCACCCGCAAGCGGCAGAGCGTCACCCGCATCAAGCGCGCGCAGGGACGCCTCCCCTTCCAGGAAATCCACAGGACGATGGTAGAGTTTGGCCATATTGACCTTTAGATATCCCGTGCCTCAGGTTGGCTGTGGCTCGGCGTCACCAAGACCCGGTTCGCCCGCCTTGTGCCCGGCAGAAGGCACAGAGCCCGAAGGCTGCGACGGATCACTGATATCATCAAGATCCTCGCGGGTCGGTTGCTTGCCTTTCAGGAGGGCCATAATCTCATCACCGGACAGGGTTTCATATTCAAGAAGTCCCTGAGCGATAATTTCCAGTTCATCGCGATGGTCGTTCAAAATACGCTCGGCTGTCTGATAACCTTCGTCGATAAATCGCCTGACCTCATTGTCGATTTTCCGGACCGTTTCATCGGAGACATTTTGTGTCTGGGCAACAGAATGGCCGAGGAAAACTTCCTGCTGGTTATCGCCATAGGTGAGTGGTCCGAGCAAATCGGACATGCCCCACTGGGTGACCATAGCCCGTGCCAGCTTGGTCGCCTGAGAAATGTCCGACGAGGCACCCGAGGAGACCTGCTCGTAGCCGAAGACCTTTTCCTCAGCTACACGGCCGCCCATCATCACGGCGATGCGAGACGTCATTTGTTGGCGCTTGAAAGAAATCTGATCCCGCTCGGGCAATTGCATAACCATGCCCAGAGCCTGACCACGCGGGATGATCGTTGCCTTGTGTACGGGGTCTGATCCAGGTGTATGGAGCGCCACCAGAGCATGACCGCCTTCATGATAGGCCGTCATCTTCTTTTCGTCATCGTCCATGACCATGGAGCGGCGTTCTGCCCCCATCATGACCCTGTCCTTGGCGTCTTCAAAATCCGCCATCGTCACAAGACGTTTGTTGCGTCGGGCCGCAAGCAGGGCGGCTTCGTTCGCCAGATTTGCCAGATCCGCACCGGAAAAACCGGGGGTGCCACGGGCAATGGTGCGGATGTTGACGTCAGGCGCAATCGGTATATTGCGGATGTGAACCCGCAGGATTTTTTCACGGCCAATAATATCCGGATTTGGCACAGTGACCTGGCGATCGAAACGACCGGGCCGCAGCAAAGCCGGATCAAGAACGTCAGGCCGGTTGGTGGCCGCGATCAGGATGACGCCCTCATTGGATTCAAACCCGTCCATCTCAACCAGCAACTGATTCAGTGTTTGCTCGCGCTCATCATTGCCGCCGCCAAGACCCGCACCACGGTGGCGCCCCACAGCATCAATTTCATCAATGAAGACAATGCACGGCGCATTCCGCTTGGCCTGTTCGAACATGTCGCGGACGCGGCTTGCGCCAACGCCAACAAACATTTCAACAAAGTCAGAGCCTGAGATGGTAAAGAACGGAACCCGCGCCTCGCCGGCAATCGCTCGAGCCAGCAATGTTTTGCCGGTTCCCGGAGGTCCAATAAGCAAGGCGCCTTTCGGGATCTTGCCGCCAAGTTTTTGAAATTTTCCAGGATCCTGCAAGAACTCAACAATTTCCTGAAGTTCTTCCTTGGCTTCGTCGATACCCGCTACGTCTTCAAAGGTCACCTTGCCCTGACCTTCGGTAAGCAGCTTGGCCTTTGACTTGCCAAAGCCCATGGCCTTGCCGCTGCCGGCCTGCATTTGCCTGAGAACGAAAATCCAGATTGCAAGAATAACGAACATCGGCAACCAGTTCAGCAGGACACCGACAAGCGATCCTTCGCCATCATCCTTTGCGCCGGAAAATTCGATCCCGGCCATCTCAAGACGCCCGACAAGAGACGGGTCCCATGGGGCAATCGATACGAAGCTGGATCCGTCGTTGTATGTGCCGTTGACCTTGTCGCTCTGGATGAACACTTCCTTTATCTGCCCGGAATCGAGTTTTTGAAGGAATTCACTGTAGGTAATCTCAGCGGAAGGCTGCTCCCCTTTGGTTCCCGAAAACAGGTTGAATAAAACAACCAAAAGTAAAGCTATGATTAGCCAGAGTGCCAGATTACGCGTGTTATTCACATTTATTCCTTCCGCTGTCCAGATTGAACAGGACTTTCAAGGGCTGTCAGATTACGGCCGCACAAACGGGGCTGCTGTCCTGACCCGGGTAGCATATCATCAGATAAGGAGCCAATACACTATTACCAGCCCCTAATTCTCTCTTTGACACCAATTGAGCCCTCAAACAGAGACAGTTTACGCAAATAACATGAAACGGGCCTTAAAGAGACCGGGCCCGAAGCCCAACAAGGGCACGCAAATGAGCTGATCCCCCTGCCACGCGGCAGGAACGGTCAGAAGAATGTCGCGGCGCGGTACCCCTTCCGGCATGGTCCAGTTCCGATCCCGCAAAGACTTCAGGCCGGAAACGCCAAGGGCACGAATTTCCATATTGCCGACCTCTTCCCTCTCGACCTCGCATCCGGCAGGGCTCATCCACTCAATGTAGAATCGGCCATCCCAGAGCCCCTCTTCACCTCGAGCCTGCACCGGCACATCATCGCGGCCAACTTCCCGAATTATGGAGAGTGCGCCGTCCTGGTCACTGATCTTGCAGCCGTGCAGCGTAACACCCCTGCCTGTCTGATTGTCTCGGACGGTCTTCTCCAGTCTGAGAAGACGCTCATAGCGCGGCCCGAAATTTGCCCCCGCGACTGTTTTCAGGGCGTGAGCGAGAACACGGCGTCTCGTATCGGCATCAAGTTCCAGGAACGCCTCACGATCAAAGATCACTTCCCCATAAGGCGATACAGATGCAGCCTGTTGCCAAAAAAGATCTGCGGCTCGTTCGAGCACCACATTGGCCTCGGACATCCGGGTCGCCGTCGCGACAATCCGCTCCGCCGTTAGACCGAGACTTTCGAAAGTTTCGCGCATATTCCGAAGACGAGATCTTGTAAAAGCATCATCCTCGTTGGATGGATCCTCCAGCCAGGCTTGTTGAACATCTTCAAGAAGCGCCGTCAGGTCCCTTTTGGAAATGTGCAATAAGGGGCGCAGCAACCGAACGGATCCAAAAGCCCCTCCAAGGGAGCGTTCTTCTGCCATGGCTGAAAGACCCGCTACGCCGCTTCCGCGCGCCAGGCGCATCAAAAACGTTTCCGCCTGATCGTCAAAATGATGTGCCGTCAAAAAGGTCTGAACATGATTTTCAAGACACCATTCGCCAATGAGCCGATAGCGCGCCTCGCGCGCAGCAGCTTCAATATTGCTCGAAGGTTTAGTGCCGCCCCACGTCAACGTGACATGTTTGATGCCCAGGTCCCTCGCCCATGCGCTGACGGCAACGGCCTCGCTCGCACTCTCTGCACGCAGGCCATGATCCACAGTCAATGCTGTCAGGTCCAGCCGGTTTCCCGCTGACTTGTTCCAGGCACAAAGCAAATGCAGCAGAGCCATGCTGTCAGCGCCGCCCGACACACCAACTGCCACAGGGCCTGCCACACCCAGCCGCGTCATTGTCTCTTCAAAAATCTGCCAGGTTCCGGAAGTCATTGCGCCCCTGTCTTGTGTCTTCAGGGGTTTATAGCGAAATCACCTGCCCGGACCAACAATTTCGAGAACATCATGGGATCAGACAAAAAAAGAGGCCGGAAACCCGGCCTCTTGATTCTGATATCGCTATTTGAGTATCGCCAATGGGCGAGGTAGCCAAACCTGTTGAACATCAATCTACTGGAATAGCGAAAGGATCATTTGCGGCCGCTGGTTGGCGATCGAGAGTGCCTGAACGCCGAGTTGTTGTTTGACCTGCAAGGCCTGCAACTTCGCACTTTCCTTGGCAAGATCCGCATCGACCAGATTTCCGACGCCACCGACTAAAGCATCCTGCAGCTTGGAAACAAAGATACCATGAGTTTCCAGCTTCTTGGAGGCAGACCCGATCCGGGCAAGTGCGGAGTTTACATTGGCCAAAGATGTGTTGACCAATGACAGGTTTATCGATGCGTTTGTGATTGTGAGAACGGAAGCGGTCGAGGAAAGCGTAATAATAGCCCCGCTCACTGACATGTTCTGGGCCAGAACAGTGATCGAGTTTGTCGCATCAGCATTTGCCAACACAGACAAACCGGTTGTCAGTGAACCATTGAGAAGGTTGGCACCGTCGAAGTCGGAATTGGCGATGATGGTTTTGATCTGAGACAGCAGAGATCCGAAGTCCTCGTCAATGGCCGCTCGTGAATTTGCGTCAAGTGACGGATCATTTGCGGCAACCGCCTTGGCCTTCATTTCGACAAGGAGATCGGAAATAGACTCTCCTGCTGCCATAGCAACATCGGTAATACTGATGGCGCGGGCGACCGATTGGCTTACTGCGGTCAACGCCTTGATGTCGCCGCGCATATTCTGCGCGATCGCATAGATTGACGAATTATCTTTGGCACCATTGACCTGAAGGCCGGTGTTGATACGGTTCTGGACGAAATCCAGTTGGCGGCTCGTCGCGTTTAGATTTTGAAGCGCAATCATTGCGCCGGTATTTGTGTTCACTGAAACGACCATCGGTCTTCTCCCATTGGTGTGTTACCTGGTTTGGCTCGAACCTCTTCTCAAGGCTCGTCAGGACCATAGGAGCAAAGCCTGTGCCAGTTCCGAAGAATTGACATAACTTATTGTTTTAATTGCCATTTCAGTGGTCTTTGTTGCCGAAATAGGGATGAATTCTGATGGCAAATACTGCCTGCTAAACCCTGTTCTGCCCGGCAAGTAGTCACTATTTGCCGGGCTTGGGAGGGTTTGCTTCCTTCCTGGGTCACCATCATCCGGCACCCCGGGGATCTGGTTCGCACAACGAAAAGCGCAGGTGCCGGGCAAGGCACCTGCGCTATTGGGAGACTGAATGACTTCAGCACACTCTCATCAGACCTGCCTGTCTACAACAAGGCCTTCAAATTGTTCACGGGCAACCCGTGCGCGGCGAAGAACCTCTTCACGGGGCCACTGGTTTATGACCTCACCGGTTTCCTTGTCGACCAGGCGATAGATGAAGTCGCCGGAATCCTTATCCTGATCAATGCTCAGGCGGCCATTGGCGCTCATGACACCGTGGGCCATTTCGGCTATTTCACCTTCGGCGGTGAGAATCTCATCACTTTTTTGTCCGGCACCGTTTTCATCCCTCGGCGGAGCTACCTTTTTCGATTGCTCATCTTGGATGCGTCGCTCCTCTTGCACCTTCAGACCTGCATCCGGGCGCATTGGACCAACCAGTGGAACTTGATTTGTAATTGGACCGACCATTTTTTTCACATTTCCGGTTTAGGGACCGGAAGCTCCTTTCCTACAGAATATTATTTGTATTCCTTCATACATATAGAAGTTTCAGTGTCGCGATATGTTAAGAACTATTTCGGGTGTGAATGGGGTTGGTCGTGTGACCAACCCCAAACCTGTTCGTGCTCTAACGGAAGAGGCCGAGGAACATCTGTGGTGCCTGGTTGGCAATCGACAGAGCCTGAATACCAAGCTGTTGCTTGACCTGCAGAGATTGCAACTTTGCGCTTTCCTTGGCCAGATCCGCATCAACGAGGTTACCAATACCAGCGACAAGAGCGTCTTCCAGCTTGGTAACAAACAATGAATGGACCTCAAGTTTCTTGGCACCCGTGCCCAATTTGGCAAGAGCG
>JAUWTJ010000069.1 GCA_030614785.1 Alphaproteobacteria bacterium
CCCGATCCGCACACCGCGCGGGCGCGACATCATGGCGGCCTGCGGGCAGCTCAAGTCGGAAAGCATCAAGCAACGCGCTTCGGAGCGCGCCAAAGCGGCGGCGGCGGAGTGAGGCACCCTTCGAGACGATTGCTGCGCAATCCCTCAGGGTGAGGGTTTCCTATTTTTAACGCAATCCTCATCCTGAGGTGCGAGCAACGCGAGCCTCGAAGGATCAAGCCCCTGCCCTAAGCTTCGACCTCACCAGCACTGCGCTCGAGGATCATCCGCACCAGCGCGCGCAGGACGAGCCAGGCGACGGGGACGGCGATCAGCGTCTCGAATAACCCGAACCAGGCATAGGTCGCAGGCGCCCCATAGATTGGCAGCAGGAACGCAGCCTCCTGCAACGGCGTCTTTATGAAGGCCGTCCTTTTGGAGCGAAACAGCGCCGAGACATTGCCGGAGCGACGCAGCCAGGCCAGCAGGAGCGAACGGGCAATGGCCGCCGCACTGAAGAACACCGCCGCAAGCTCAAGATTATTGCCCTGCCAGACCCGCCACGTGCCGTAGACCAGCGCTCCCGCCGTCACCAGCGAGACAATTGCTGCAAACCATCTGATCAAGAATCCCATGAGATAACCCCTTTTCCATAACCCCGCAGGCATACTAGCGCTAAATCGCGGCGAACTCCAGACTGCCATTCAGAACCGGAGCATGCTAGGTCTCGTGCCATGAACAAGGCACGAAAACCATCGCTGGACGAGCTGGCCAGCGGCGTCACATCAGGTGACAAGGCCATGCTGGCGCGCGCCATCACGCTGGTGGAATCAAAAAACCCGAAACACAAAGAGGACGCCCAGAAACTCCTGTTGCAGCTTTTGCCCGAGACAAGCCACGACACCGGGCCAAAATCGGTTACGGCGCACCGCATCGGCATCACCGGCGTGCCCGGAGTCGGCAAATCGACCTTCATCGAGGCCTTCGGGACCACCTTGTGTGACCTCGGCAAAAAGGTTGCGGTGCTGGCCGTCGACCCCTCGTCGAGCCGCACCGGCGGGTCGATCCTCGGCGACAAGACGCGGATGGAAAAACTCGGTGCCAATCCGAACGCCTATATTCGCCCCTCTCCGGCGGGCACGACCCTTGGCGGCGTCTCGGCGATGACCCGCGAGACCATGCTGCTGTGTGAAGCGGCGGGCTATGACGTCATTCTTGTGGAGACCGTTGGTGTCGGACAGTCCGAGACCGTGGTTGCAGACATGGTTGATTTCTTCCTTGTACTGATGTTGCCCGGCGCAGGGGATGAACTGCAGGGTATCAAGAAGGGCATCCTCGAGATCGCCGACATGATTTGCGTCAACAAGGCGGACGGGCCCAATGGCGAGCGCCGCGCCACAGCCGCCGCCCGGGAATATGGCGCGGCACTTTCGATCATGAGTGCGGCCAGCGAGACCTGGACCCCGCCGGTGACGACCTGCTCGGGGCTTGAGAACACAGGGCTCGACAAGGTCTGGGCGCTGGCCTGCGAACACCGGACAAAAATGACCGCCTCGGGCGAGTTTGACGAGCGCCGCAGAACCCAGCAGATCCGCTGGATGTATCAGATGATCGAGGACCGCCTGCTCGCCCGGGTGCATGACAGTCCGGCCATCGCCAAACGCATGAAAGCGCTGGAAGCCCAGATCACGGCAGGAAAGACAACGCCGGTGCTGGCGGTTGAGGAGATCATGGGACTGGTTGGGTGAGGGCTCCCGCCTTGGGCTTACACAACCTTTAATTGGAAGTTGAAAGTGCACAACACTTGTGTTGAAGTTGTTCCCTATGGTGTATTCAATCCTGGGAGATGACAATGAGTGATTTTCAATTGCCAGATATGCTTGAATCTGGAGAGCTCGCCCGGCTCATCCCTGTCGTACCTGACTCGCAAAAGGAACAAAGGGTTGTCGCCGTTGTCCTTGCGACATTCCGGGTGGTTCCGGAATTTGCATTAGCGCTTCTCGGAGAGGTTGGCGCGCCCAGCGGCAAAACCGCGAAAATTGAATGCTACACTGAGGTCGTCTTTAGGAAAACAAAAGAGGACAAAAAGAGACTACGCCCCGACGGACTTATTGTAGTGACGTTGGGGAAACGCGTCTGGACTGCGATAATCGAAGCCAAAGCTGGCACCGCTCGTCTGACTAATGAACAAGTGGAAGAGTACATTGCAATTGCCCGAACTCATGATGTAAACGCCGTAATTACAATATCTAATCAGTATGCTGTCTTACCAACACATCACCCTCTGGATATACCCAAGTCTCGCAGGAAGACAGTGGAACTATTCCATTTCTCCTGGGCTGCAATCGCCACCAAAGCAACTGTATTGAGTGACACCAAAAAAGTCGCAGATGTTGAACAGGCCTTTATTCTGAAAGAAGTCATAAGGTTCTTACAGCATGACTCCTCTGGCACCCTTACCTTCACGAAGATGTCGCCCGGCTGGAAAGAAACTGCACTGGCTATTCAGCAACGCCTCCCCCTCAAGGCGAACGATGCAAACCTACAGGATGCGATCGGCAGCTGGCATGAACTCACAAAGTTCCTCTGCCTGGAATTATCGTCTGCGCTCAGTGAAATCGTAGTGATAAAATTGCCGAGAAATGCTGCATTGGAACAAAGCAGGCGGTTTGCTGACGACGTAAACCTTATGATGGAACGACAGCTCCTTAAGTGCGAATTCGACATACCCAACACAGCCGGAATCCTGAAGATTACTGCTGATTTTCTCAGAAGAGTTATCATACTAAGCGTTGAAGTCGGCGCGCCTCAAGATCGTGCTCGCGCGCCCTCAGTCATCAATTGGCTAACAAGACAATTACCGGTCACAAGCGACGATGCAAAATTGCTAATTCGCGCAGCATGGCGCAACAGGACTCAAAAAACTGCAGCATTTCTATCCCAGGTGCGCGAAGATACTGCCTGCCTTATCGGGTCCAATAAATCATTGCTGCCGCGTTCTTTTGAAGTTATTCGAACAATTGTCATGGCCGGTCGCTTTATTCAATCGCAAAACTTTGTCGAGGATGTCAAATCCGCCGTACCGATATTTTACAGCGATGTTATTCAACACCTCAAAGAGTGGTCCCCTAGCCCGCCGAAAATTAAAGAAAGTAAGGATAAAGAGGGACAAGTTGGATCACTGTCGCCCGTCGCATCCGAAAACCATGAAGTTGTGAGTGTCACAGTGGAACCACAAGAGCTCGTTATGAATGTAGATCTCGAGGTCATTCCTCGAGCAGACGAGGGAAGGCCCGTTAAGAAGGAAGAAGCTTCCGCCATATTGGGGTACCTTTCCAAGCGTCTTGGCAGCTAGCTGATCAAGATCAATTGTGCTTGATCTTTGCCACAGAGCTTGATCCCCGCCCCCATCCCGGATATGGAGGCGCCAAGCATTTTGCCGCCCTCAAATCCGGAGCAGCACACCCATGAAAACTATTATCGAGCCGTTCCGCATCAAGTCGGTCGAGCCGTTGCGCATGACGACGCGCGGCGAACGCGAGGAGCTTTTGAAGGCTGCGGACTACAATCTTTTTTCGCTGAAATCAGACGATGTCCTGATCGATCTTTTGACCGATTCGGGCACCTCGGCGATGTCGACCCGGCAATGGGCCGGCGTCATGCGCGGCGACGAGAGCTATGCCGGGTCGCCGTCGTTCTTTCGCTTTGAAGCGGCGGTGCGCGAATTGATGCCATTCAAGCATATCATTCCGACCCATCAGGGCCGGGCGGCGGAGAAGATCCTGTTTACGATCTGCGGCGGCGAGGGGATGGTTATCCCGAACAACACCCACTTTGACACCACCCGGGCGAACGTCGAGGCGACCAGCGCCGAGGCGGTCAATCTGATCAAACCGGAGGGTCTCGACCCGCAGCTTGAAGCGCCGTTCAAGGGCGACATGGATCTGGGGGCGCTTGAGGCGCGGCTGAAGACCCAATCCAACAGGATCCCTGTGGTGATGATCACCGTGACCAATAATTCGGGCGGCGGCCAGCCTGTTTCGATGGCCAATATTCGCGGCGCCAAAGAGGTCTGCAAAAAGTTCAACAAGCCGCTCTTCCTTGATGCCTGCCGCTTTGCCGAGAACGCCTGGTTCATCAAACAGCGCGAAGCGGGGTATGCGGATAAATCGATCAAGGAGATCGTGCGCGAGATGTTCTCCTATGCCGACGGCATGACCATGAGCGCCAAGAAAGATGCGCTGGTCAATATGGGCGGTTGGCTGGCGCTTAACGATGACACCTGGGCAATGGAAGCGCGCAATCTGCTCATTCTCACGGAAGGCTTTCCGACCTATGGCGGGCTCTCCGGGCGCGACCTTGAAGCTATCGCTGTTGGCCTTGAGGAAGTGATCGAGGAAGATTATCTTGAGTACCGGATTACATCGACGGCCTATCTCGGCGATGCGCTGACCCAAATGGGCGTGCCGATTGTGCGCCCCACGGGGGGCCATGCTATCTATATCGATGCGCGGGCGATGCTGCCGCATATCCCGGTGGCCAATTATCCCGGCCAGGCGCTGGCCGTGGAGCTTTATCTGGCCGGGGGCATCCGGGGCTGCGAGATCGGCACCGTGATGTTCGGGCGCCAGGCGGACGGGAGCGAAGTGCCCGCCGACATGGATCTGGTGCGCCTTGCGATCCCGCGCCGGGTCTACACCCAGAGCCATGTCGACTATGTCATCGAGTGCTTTGCGGAACTCAACGCGGGCAAGGATCGGATCAAGGGTTGCCGGATCGCCTGGGAGCCGCCAGCGCTGCGCCATTTCACGGCGAAGTTCGCGATGGTGGCGTAATCTCTTTGTTATTCCGGAGGCGAGACGATGCCCGACAAGGCTTGATAAGCCAGCTGGCGGGATAGTGCTCTTTTATCATTTCGGGTGCGGTATAACACCCGAAGATGCTGGATACAGGGGTGATAGTGGGCACCGCCGCCATCAGCGCTTGCTCCGGGTCTCCTTGCCCTTATAATCCGGGCAAAAGAAAAGGGAGAGTTGAAGACATGACCGGCATTTCACCGCAGCTTCTGCAAGACATCGAGGCCGTTGTTGGCCCGAACGGGATTATCGAAGACGAGGCCAGAGGGCCGGGGCCGATTGTGCGCCCCGCTTCGACGCAGGAGGTCTCAAGGGTCCTCAAGCTTTGCAATGAGGCCGGGCAAGGCGTCGTGCCGATGGGCGGCAATACGACCATGGTGCAGGGCACCCGCCGCGTCAGGGGCGAGATCGCCCTGTCGCTGGAGCGCATGAACGCCATTGAGGAAGTGGATGTGGCGTCGCGGACCATGATGGTGGAGGCCGGGGCCATCCTCCAGGTGGTACAAGAAAAGGCCGTCGAACACGGCTTCCTCTATCCGCTTGATCTGGGCGGGCGCGGCTCGGCAACGATTGGCGGTAACATCTCGACCAACGCCGGCGGCAACCGCGTCATTCGCTACGGCATGACCCGCGACCAGGTGCTTGCCGTCGAGGCGGTGCTGGCGGATGGCACGATCATTCCGATGCAGGGCAAGGCAATCAAGAACAACACCGGTTATGATCTCAAACACCTGTTCATTTCGGGCGAAGGCACGCTCGGCGTTGTGACGCGCGCGATCCTGCGGCTGCGCCCGCTGCCGACCAGTGAAAACTGCGCCTGGGTTTCGGTGCCGAGCTTTGCGGCGCTGACAGACTTTCTGGGCTATATGGATGCTGCCGCCGCCGGGACGCTATCCTCGTTCGAAGCGATGTGGGCGGAGTATTATGAATTTATCACCGGTGACAAGACCCCGCACAAGCCACCTGTAGCCTATGGTGCACCGTTCACGGTTTTGCTTGAAACCATGGGATCGGACCCGGAGCGCGATCAGCTGCGCTTTGAAGAGATGCTTGGCGAGGCTCTGGAGAAAGAGCTCATTTCAGACGCGGTCATTGCCAAGAATGAGGCGGAACGCAAGGCTCTGTGGGAGATCCGCGACGATGTTTTCCAGATGGGCCATGTGGCGCCGCTGTGGGCGTTTGATATCTCGGTCGGGATTGCCGACATGGATGATTATATCAAGGCCCTCAAGGCAAAGCTGACTGCGCGCTGGCCTGACCACAACCTGTTCACCTTCGGCCATCTGGGCGACGGCAATCTGCATGTCATTGTTGCGGTCGGGGATGGATCAGAGGAAACCCATCACGTGGTCGAGGAGCTGGTCTATGGCGGGGTGCGCGACCTCAAGGGGTCGGTCTCGGCAGAGCACGGCATCGGCCTTGAAAAACGCGGCTACTTGTCGTTTACCCGTTCGCCGGAAGAGATTGCGCTGATGAAACAGATGAAACAGCTGTTCGATCCCAAAGGCATCCTTAATCCGGGCAAGCTTTTTATGGATGAGGGGACGATGCCGGAGATGGCGTCACCGCTTAACTCTGCCGCAGAATAAGCTTCGCGGATCACAGCCCGGCGAGGGTTATCATGATGAGGGTTGTTGAAAAGAGCCCTGCGATAAAGCCTGTCAGTTTGAACATGGGAGCCTCCTGCCCGTTAAGGATCGTTGAGGACATCATGGGTTTCGAATGGGGCGGGACTTTGGGAGCTTTGCGGCGAGGCGTGACGACTTTGGGGCAATTTCATGACCCCGGCACCAGGATGTGCCAGACTTCAGGCTGATTCTGCCCGCAAATACAGGAGCTTCGCCCATGCCCACAGTTTTTCGCCTGGCTTTCCTCATCCTGGCCTTCACCTTCGGGAGCACCCCTGCCATGTCGCAGAATTCATCACATGACACTGCAACGGTCTCAGCCACCCTTGACCGATTTCACACCGCAGCTTCCGAGGCCGATGGCGCCACCTACTTTTCTCTCTTTGCGGAAAACGGCGTCTTTATCGGGACGGACAAATCAGAGCGCTGGCCATTGGCCGCGTTCAAAGCCTTCGCAGAACCGATCTTTGCAACAGAGCGCGGCTGGACCTATGTGATGACTGAACGCCACATTGATTTTTCACCAGACGGGACAACAGCCTGGTTCGACGAGCTCTTGCAAAACGACGCTTACGGCACCTCGCGAGGGGCCGGAGTTTTGACTCTCACAGACGGAACCTGGAAGATTACTCAGTACCACCTCACATTCCCCATACCCAACGATCTGGCCGGAGACTTTACGGCGCGCATCAAGGCGTGGGAGAAATCTCAGGCCGAGAGTGGGAAATGAATGGCGCCAAACACTCGCACCTCATCCTGAGGTGCGAGCTTGAGCGAGCCTCGGAGGAGACATGGCGTACTCCGGGCCACTCACCCTTCGAGACGGTCGCCAATGCGACCTCCTCAGGATGAGGTGGTTTAAACAGTTGTGTTATTCAAACTGGAAATCGCGCTACAAATCAAAATGACAGGCGACGCGGTGGCTGACGCCGGTTGATGCCATCTCGCGCAGCTCGGGCCGATCGGTCTTGCAAATGTCTTTTGCAAAGGTGCAGCGCGGATGGAAGGCGCAGCCTGATGGCGGATTGATCGGCGAGGGCACGTCGCCTTCCAGAGGTTTCATCTTCGCGGTGTGACGCGGGTCGGGGACCGGGATCGCGTCGATGAGCGCCTTGGTATAGGGATGGCGCTGCTTTTCATAGACCTCGTCACCATCACCGATCTCGACGATACGGCCCAGATACATGATCGCAATCCGGTCGGAGATATGTTTCACAACGGCCAGGTCATGGGCGATGAACAGATAGGCCAGCCCGAGATCCCTTTGCAGGTCGTTCATCAGATTAAGAACCTGGCTCTGGATCGAAACATCAAGGGCGGAGACCGGCTCGTCACACACGATAAGCTTGGGGTTAAGCGCCAAAGCCCGCGCGATGCCGATGCGTTGGCGCTGACCGCCGGAAAATTCAAACGGGTAGCGGGTCACCGAGCGTGCCGGCAGACCCACGGTTTCCAGAAGCTGCGTGACCCTCGCCTTGCGCTCTTCGGCGGTCCCCATCTTGTGGATTTTCAGCGGCTCCTCGATGATCTCTCCGACCGTGTGGCGAGAGTTGAGGCTTTCGACCGGGTCCTGGAAGATCATCTGGATGTGCCGACGGGTGGCTTTGAGACCGCGCGGCTTGAGCCTGGCAATATCGTTGCCCTCGAAATGGATTTCGCCTTCGGTGGGGTCGTAGAGCCGCACGACGCATTTTCCCAGAGTGGATTTACCGCAGCCTGACTCGCCCACCAGGCCAAGGGTCTCGCCCGGCATGATCGTGAAGGACACGTCATCCACCGCCTTGTTCTGGGCCTGGGCGCGCAGCAAAATGCCTTCGCGCACGGGGAAGTATTTCTTCAGATTACGAACGTCGACTAAAGTGCCGTTGGTCGTCGCGCTCTCGTCATCACTGTCAGTAGGCATTACCATATTACGTGTTTTCCCCGCCCTGAGCGTCATGAGTGTCGTGCCAGCCTGGAATGTCTCTCCAGCGATGGCAGGCGACGCAGTGTCCTCTGGTGCTGCCGGACGCGATCTCTTCAATTTCCGGCGCCTTGTCCCGGCAGATCTGCTGCGCGTGGGGGCAGCGATTTTCGAAGCGGCAGCCCTTTGGCATATCGTGCAGGCTCGGCACCATGCCGACAATCGTGTCGAGGACCGACTTGCGTTCATCCTCAAGACGCGGGATCGAAGACAGCAGGCCCTTCGTATAGGGATGTGTCGGCCGGTCGAAGACGTCAAAAACTGTGCCGGTCTCGGCGACCTTGCCGCCGTACATGACCACAACCGACGAACAGGTCTCGGCGATGACGCCGAGGTCGTGGGTGATGAGGATGACCGCCATGCCGAGATCTTTTTGCAGGTCGGCAATGAGCCTCAGGATTTGCGCCTGAATGGTCACGTCAAGGGCGGTGGTCGGCTCATCGGCAATGAGCAGTGACGGATTACACGCAAGGGCGATCGCGATGACAACGCGCTGGCGCATGCCGCCGGACAGCTGGTGTGGATATTCGCCAACGCGCACTTCGGGCGAGGGAATGCCGACCTTGTCGAGAATCTCGATGGAGCGTTCAAGCGCCTGCTGCTTCGTCATCTCCGGATTGTGCAGGAGGATGCCCTCGCCGAGCTGCTTGCCGATGGTGTGGACCGGGTTGAGCGCTGTCATCGGCTCCTGAAACACCATGCCGATCCGCCCGCCACGGACTTTTTCCATTTCGGCAAGGGGCAGTTGAACCAGGTCTTTGCCTTCAAAATGGATTTCACCCGCCGCAATCTGACCCATGGGCTGAGGCAGGAGGCGCATGATGGAAAGCGCGGTGACGGACTTGCCGCAACCGGACTCGCCAACGATACCGAGGGTCTCGCCAGCCTGGACGTCAATGGAGATCCCGTCGACGGCGGTGACATGACCTTCGTCGGTGTCAAAGCCGGTCACCAGACCCTTTATACTGAGGAGTGTTTGCGTCACGTGTAAGCTCTAATCCTCTTTGAACTGGTCATAGACATTGATTTGCGGCGGGAAGGTTTCACCTTTTTTCATCGCCGCTTTTGTTTCGGCCTTCATGTCCTCGTCGATCCAGGACACATAGTTTTGAATGTCGTAGCCCGAGTGCTGTAAATTGAAGCCTTCAGGATGACGCAGCCAGCGCCAGTATCCACGGCGATAGAACGGTTGCACCCAGCCGGGGACGAAGGAGGCTGTGTCATGATCGATCTGATCGATCTGATGAGCCAGGACCCGCTTTTCCTCGCCGTCTTCACTGGCACGATAGCGTTCAACCAGCTTATTGAGCTCAAAATCGGCAACCATTTGCAGATTGTTGGTCTGGACCTTGATCTTGCGATCCGGGTTGACCGAACCATCCTCGAGGAAGGCTTTGTCATAGGAGTTATACGAGGCGAGAAAATCGAAATAACGCGGGAACTCCTCGTAGGACACGTTGAAGGCCGTCAGGGCGATGTCGTGTTTCTTTTCCTGGACCTTTTTCCATGCGGCGGTGCCATCGAGAACTTCCAGACGGAATTGGACCCCGGCTTTCATGCCCTCCTCGCGCAGGATTGTCAGGATATCCTTGAGCGCCTCATATCCCGTCGTCAGCGTAAAGCTCAATCTCTGGCCTTCAGCGTTCACCAGGATGCCATCATCGCCGCGCGTGTCAAATCCCGCTTTGGCAAAGGCTGCCAGGGCCTTGTCGATGTCATAGGGGCGGGCTCGCAGTGTTGGATGACTGAAGATGCCGTAGCCGTCATTTCGGCTCTTCATCCTGACCCCGTCACCACGGAAGAATTTATCGATGACCATATCAAAATTCACCGCGTAATTGATACCGACACGAATGTCACGGTTATCCAGCAAGGGGCGGGATTCGTTGACCCACAGGCCATAGGTCGGACGCGGCCTCACATTGTAGAAGGTCGCCTTTTCAATGTAACCGGCTGCAACATCCTTGTCGTCATTCGGCAGCTTGTCGTACCAGTATTCCGCCAGATTGAGACCAAAGTCGTCAATGTCGCCGCGCTTGAAGGCCTCAAAGCTCTTGGCGGTGTCGCGGATGACGGTAAAGCGCAGCTTGTCAAAATTGAAGCGGTTGCGCCAGAACTTCATGTCTTTCGCCCACCAATTCGGATCACGGGTAATCGAGATCGCCCGGCCCTTCTTGATGTCCTTGTCATGAACAACATAGGGACCGGTCGTGGGCACAAACCGCCATTGATAGCGCTCGACATAATCATCGCCGAGCTCCTTGAAGAACTTGCGCGGCATGGGGCCCCAGGTGAGGGCGCGGGATTTCATGTCCGGCTTGGCTTCCGGAAACGTGACCGAGAACGTGTAGTCATCATAGCGTGTGACATTGGTGAATTCGGTCGAATAGAAATGATTGTACCAGGGCGCCACGATGTATTTTGACCGGAAGAAGAAAAAGGAAAACAACACGTCTTCTGTGGTCACCATTTCGCCGTCAGAAAAACGTGCTTTCGGGTTGAGGCGCACATAAACCGTTTTGCGTTCCTTCGATTCAGCCCACTCGGTCGCCAGGCCCGGGTAGTACCGATAAGTGTTGCCGCCAGGCTGATGATGCGGATGGGCAAACTGCATGCGCACATCGTCGAGAATGAAATTGCGGAACCCCCCGTTGGCATCCGGCCCTACAAGGCGCAGCGTGCGCGGAAAATCCTGCAGCCTCGTGTTATAGGTGCCGCCCTTTTTGGCTTGCGGGGAGCCGATGTCCGGTAGATCGGAGCCGTCTTCCCATTCAAGATCGCCCGGCAGATCTGCCGGTGTAGCAAAGGTGAAAAACTCGGGATTGGCGGCGTAGTAGTCGAGCACTTCCTGCGTATTGTCAGGAGTTCCGGGAACCGATGCGTCAACGCTTTCAGTATTTGCCCCTGTTTGAGCTCCGGCAGGTTTGTCCTCGGTCTTTTCACCACAGGCGACAAGTGCCAGTGCGAGAAGGCTGACGGCTGCGAGGCTCATGCCCCTGATCATTCCTGTTCTCATGGTATCCTCCGGATCCTAGTTCTGTTCAAACTGGTCATAGATATTGATTTGCGGCGGGAAGGTTTTGCCTGACTTCTTTGCTGCAAGGGTTTCAGCTTTCATCTCTTCATCGATCCAACCGACAAAGAACTGAACGTCGGAACGGGTGTGCATTTCATTGAACGTGCCTTCAGGGAAGCGCAGCCAGCGCTGATGGCCGATCCGGTAAAACGGAAGCACAAAGCCCGGGACGAAAGAAGCGTCTTCGTAGAGCGCGTCTTCCAGCTTGAACGCGATGTCTCTCATCTCGTCGAGATCCTCCGACGTGCGGTAGCGGTCAATCATCCGGTCGATTTCCGGGTTGGCCATGCTCTGCAAATTGTTGGTTTGCACCTTGAGTGCGCGGTCCGGATTGATGGAGCCATCATCGAGAAACGGCACATCGTAGGCATTGTCGGAATGATAGGTCTCCCAGTAGCGCGGGTACATTTCATAGCCAACCGCAAACGCTCCGAAATAGATGTCGTGTTTCTTTTCACTGGCCTTCTTGAATGAAGCCGTTGCATCGATTAATTCGAGGCGCAATTCGAACCCGGCCTTCAAGGCCTCTTCCCGCAAAATTGTGAGAATATCTTTCAGGCGCTCATAGCCAGTCGTCAGTGTGAGTGACAACTTCTGGCCTTCCGCGTTTCTCAAAATGCCATCATCGCCAACGACAGCAAATCCGGCCTTGGCAAAATGTTCCCGCGCCTTTTCAGGGTCAAATCCGCGTGGCTGCAAGGTCGCATCAGTCATGAGGCCGAAACCATCCGCCGTGGTGCGCATACGCGCCGCGTCACCGCGATAGAATTTGTCGGCAACGAGCTGCCAGTTCGATGCATAATTGATGCCGAGTCGAATGTCCCTGTTGTCAAGGAGCGGACGTGCCTGGTTCATCCAAAGACCCCATGTCGGGCGCGGGTGAACGTTGATGAACTTGGATTTGTGGATATATCCGGCCTGAACGTCGGCATCGTCATCGGGCAGCTTGTCATACCAATATTCGGCAAGTTGCAGCGAGAAGCGCTCCAGTTCGCCAGCCTTGAAGGCCTCAAAGGACTTGGGCGTATCGCGGATCACCGAAAAGCGAAGCTTGTCGAAGTTAAACCGGTTCTTCTGGAACCTGTTGTCCGCGGCCCACCAGTCCGGAGTGTGTCGGATGGTCAGCGAGCGCCCTTTCTTCAGATCTTCGGGGCAAACCACGTAGGGGCCGGATGAGGGAACAAATTGCCATTGATAGCGAGCCGGATAATCCTCGCCGAGTTCGGTAAAGAAGTGCTTCGGATAGGGCTCCCAGTTCAGCGCCTTGTAGGCCATGTCGGGACGAGCGTCGGGCAAAGATACGGAAAAAGTAAGATTGTCGTATCTCGTCACACCACTCAGGATATTGGTGTAGAAATCATTGTACCAGGGCGCGATGAGAAATTTCTGCTGCATCATGTAGAAGGTGAACATAACGTCATCTGTTGTGATCGGCATGCCGTCAGAAAACCGTGCCGCCGGATTGATCCGGATATAGACCTTCTTGTCCTCCCGGGAGACGGCCCACTCCTGCGCAATGCCGGGGTAAAGCTGAAACTCCCTGGTGCCCGGATGAGGGCGGGCGAAGTACATGCGAACATAATCGAGAATGAACGGCCTGAACGAGCCGTTGGAATCCGGCCCGACAACACGCAGGGTGCGCGGGAAATCCTGAATGCGTTCGTTATAGGTGCCGCCCTTAATCGCCTGGTCAGAGCCGATCTCCGGCAGATCCGTGCCCTTTTCCCAGGTGAGGTTTTTCGGCAGATCGTCGACAGAGGCGAATTTGAAGAACTCCGGATGAGCGGCAATATACTCGTCGACTTTGGCTGAATTATCGACCGCAGGAAACTCGTCACGGTCGGGAACTGTCGCCTGCTTACAAATGTTCGATACCCTGCCCGTTTCCCACGCCGCCTTGTCTCCCTGCTCGACCATTGGCCCCTCCTGATCACCGCAAGCGGCAAGCGCCAGGACCAGCGCGCTGATGCCGCATAACTTCAGGATATGGTTCTTCATGATCATTTCAGTTCGCTTCCTATTGATAGATCGTGAATTTCTTGGGATCGAAACTCTCGCGCACCGCTTCGCCTATGAAAGTCACCAGGGTCAGGATGATCACCAGTGTGCCAAAGGCAGAGGAGACAATCCACGGTGCGGTTCGAAGGGTAGCGGTGCCCTGTTTCAGGAGTTCCCCAAGGCTGGGTGTCGGAGCCGGCAGGCCGAACCCGAGAAAATCAAGGGCTGTTATTGATGTGATGGCTGCAACCACCGTGAACGGTGCGAAGGTCACCAGCGTCGACAGGGTGTTGGGCAGGATATGTTTGAAGATGATACGCGCATGTGAGGCGCCAATGAGTTTGGCGGCGGCGGTATAGTCGCGCTCCTTTTCCTTATAGGTCGCGGTGCGCATGTAATAGGTCATCGAGGTCCAGGAGAATAGCACGAGGACCCCAAGCAGGATCATGATCCGTGACGAGGTCGAAAACGTCGACGGGATCACCGAGAAGATAATGATGACCATATAAAGGAACGGAATATTCGACCAGATCTCGATCAGCCGCTGGAAGATGAGATCAAACACGCCGCCGAAATACCCCATGGCACAGCCAATGGAGACCCCGATGGCGTAAACCGACACCGTGAACGCCAGCGCAAAGATCAGCGCGATCCGGGTGCCAAAGATCAGCCGGGCAAAAATATCGCGGCCCGTCGTATCGGTTCCCAACAGGTGGCGCTTGGCAAAACTCGGGGCGTCAGGCTTGTAGACCCCGTCCACAGCATCGTTCTCAAAGGCGTTGAAAGGAACAAACGGCATGATGATGAAATTGCCTTCATCGGCCTCGCGAAACTTGATTTGCAGGTCGCGGTATTTTGCCTCAAAAGCGTAGTCCTCGCCGAAGGTCTTGCCGGAATAATAGTTGCCCATGACCGGGAAATAGGTCTCGCCTTCGTATTTCACCATCAGCGCATCGGAGCCGATAAAGAACCGCGTAATTGTCGAAATGATCAGGAAGGCAATCAGGAGCAGGAACGAATAATAGCCGCGATGGATTGCGCGGAAGCGA
The DNA here is from genome assembly GCA_030614785.1 of Alphaproteobacteria bacterium. GTDB lineage: Bacteria > Pseudomonadota > Alphaproteobacteria > M2410 > M2410 > JAUWTJ01. Next base: position 14,550 of record JAUWTJ010000069.1, read on the forward strand.
TTGAGCTTCTTTTGCGTCAGGGGATTGAGTTCAAAAACTTTTGCCATTGTGCTGCTTCCCCTCAACTGAACCGGATGCGTGGGTCAACCAGCGCAACAAGGAAGTCGGAAATAATGTTGCCGAGCAGCAGCAACAGGCTGGCGAGGAAAACCACGCCCATGACAATCGGATAGTCACGGTCAAGGATGGCCGTCAGCCCAAGAAGGCCAAACCCGTCAATATCAAAAATATACTCAATGAGGAATGAGCCGGACACCAGCAGCGTGATGTTCTGGCCGAAGGTCGTGGCAATCGGGATCATGGAATTGCGCAGGGCATGTCCGGTGACGGCCTTCTTGAACGAGACGCCCTTGGCAACGGCAGTGCGGATATAATCGGCGGCGAGATTGTCCATCAGATGGTTCTTCATCAGCAGGGTCGTCACCGCAAAGCTGCCGACGAGATAACAGATCAGCGGCAGAACGGAGTGATGCAGGACGTCCTGGATCTTTTCAACCTGGCTCAAATCCTCGTAATCGAAGCTGACAAACCCGCCCATCGGGAACCATTCGAGGCGCACGGCGAAGAACAGCAGCAGCAAAGAGCCCAGGGCATAGCCCGGGATGGCGTAGCCGATAAAAATGAATATCGAGGTGACATTATCGATCAGCGTTCGATGCCTCAGCGCCTTCAGGATACCAAGGGGTATCGAGATCCCGTAGGTTATGATCAGCGTCAGGATCCCGTAGTACAGCGACACCGGGAAGCGGGATTTTATCACATCCCAGACCGGCTCATTGTAGCGATAGGAGCGCCCCAGATCGCCGCGCGCCACCTTGCCGACCCAATCGATATAACTTTGCAGAACCGGTTTATCGAACCCGTAATATTCTTTCAGTTGCTGCAATTGCTCTTCAGACAGCGCCATGTTCTGACCGGCTGTACCGCCGCCGGTCCCCGAGCCAGCATCAAACTGCTGCGCTTCCATGATGGCGCGCTCAAGCGGCCCGCCAGGCACAAGACGTGTGATCGCGAAGACAATGATGGTGACGCCAATGAGCGTCGGCGGAATGAGAGCGAGGCGGCGGATAAAATAATCGCGCATAGACCTGTATCGTCCCCTTTAGCACCTGACTGGTGTCGAGCCTTGCCGGCAATCTCTCACGCGGCGCGGCCTGTCAAAACCCGTAACCTCTTGCATCGCAGCCACTAAAAAACGCGCCCAAAACCCTGCGGTACAACAGTCCCCGTCAGAGTTCCTTAAAGCGCGCCTATGTTGCTCCCCAAAGCACCGAGCGGCGAGGCAATTTATGGCCGGGACCATCGCACAAGCGCCGCAAAATGGCAATGACACGGTTAACTTGCGGCACGCCGGAGTGCAATTTGGAATTTCTGGCAGAAAGCACAGCGACCGACGTCAGTATGTTTCCCGGGCAAGCTGGAAACATCTCATCCATTTCGTCACCACGAGCGTTTCGTCACCACGGGCACCGCCTGCCTGGTTACCTTCAGGCCAGAAAAAACCAGACCCCCGCCGATAGAGCCTGGCAGGGGCCTGGTTTGTTAGCGCTGTGTGTGCTGTAGCAAGGCAGGTATGGGCACGCCACTTGGCTCACCCGGAATTGATCTCTTGTGGAGGCTTAACCCGCGAAGGCTGTGGTAATGACCATAATCATGGAAAACGTGCAGGCTGTGAAAGTCATGAGTTTGAACATCGGCTCGCTCCTTATGTTCCCCCTCAAGCCCGGAAACTCGTGGTTTTGCGCGTGAGGGCACCTTTTGTCTGCCTTAAGATTTAGGCAACAAATGTAAACAAACCGTAAAATTTGACATAATTCTGTTTCAAATATCCAGGCAACCCCTGGCAATTCAAGTCAGCCGATAAACACGGGTCGCCGTTGCGGAGAAAAGTGCGGTCTTTTCAGTTTCCGAGCAGCTCGCTGCGATTTTCTTGAACGCATTCCATAACACCGGGTAGGAAATCGAGCGCCTGTCGACCGGGAAGTTGCTCTCGAACATCGCCCTGTTCGCTCCGAAGCACTCCAGCGCATGAAGATAATAACGGCCATGGGCTGCCACGAGCTCATCGGATGATACGGGCCTGTCGCGATTGTGCCAGCCCCAGCCATTCACCGGCATGGCGAGGCCGCCAAGTTTCACCGAGACGTTTTCGCACTTTGCCAGCTGACGCATATCCTCGCGCCAGACCTCGAAGATCTCGTCCTTTCTGCCCGCATAGGGGCCAATGCCGATCGGGCCGCCGAAATGATCCAGAATGAATTCGGTTTCAGGCAAGGCGCGGGCAAGATCCGTAAAGCGCTGCATGAAAGGGTGGTAGAACCAGGCATCACAGGTCAGCCCCATACGGCCCAGCACCCCGAGCGCCTCGCGTGTCTCGGGCCGCTCCAGAAGGTCGGGCGGCGGATTTGAGTGGGAGGGACGGATGGCGTCTGACGCATCCCAGGCGGCGGAATGGCGGATGCCGCGGAAGAGCCCGTCACCAGCGCCAACATGAGCCTCGAGCACCTCCTCGATGCGCGCGCCAAGCAGGAGGTCGGCGTGACCGACGATAGCACCGATTTTGGGAGCACCGATTTTGGGAGCACCGATTTTGGCGCACCCTTGCGTGCCTGCACGAGCCGTTTTTGCGACCTCGGCGACAAACGCGGTTTCTCCAACCGGCTTGAGGTGCTCCGGGCCGTCGGTGAAATATTCCGAACCGCATTCGATAAACACCGTCTGCGTTACGTTGTGGCCGCTACCGGTGTCGCGCCACAGCTCGTCCAGCAGATAGGGCGCCTCGTCATGACGCCAGAGGTGATGGTGAGGATCAACAATGGGCCGTTCGGGCTCCAGCACAGCCTCGCGCACCTGATCCAGCCAGATAGCCTGCTCACGCATTGTCAACTCATCCTCCCCCAGCCCTCCTGTTTACCATAGCATACTTTAGCCTTGGCAATTGCACGGGTCCAAACCAATATGCACTCTCGTGGTCGCGCAGTAAAAAGCGGAACCGCTGCGCCATACCACAGGGGGTTTTTGATGACGACATATGATGGCTCGACAATTCAGCCACCTATCCGACTGGGTGAGCGACATGACCGCGCCGCACTGGCTGCAGAATTTCGCAAGAGCGGCTGTCTTCACATGCCGGACTTCCTGAATGAAGACATTGCCGTGCGCCTCAACACCTGTCTTGTCAAGGACGTGCCGTGGGAGGTGGCTTTCTTGCGTGACGGGAAACCTGTGATTGGAGATGCAAAGGCCTGGGACCAGATGCCCCCTCAAGAGAAGGCAGCATACCTGCGCGAAGTTATGACGGTGGCGCGGGATGAGTTTCAGTACTTCTATGATAGCTACCGCGTCGAGGTGGCTGTGGAAGCTGGCGTTGGCAATCATCTCTATCTACACCGGTTTCACGAATTTATGAACTCTGAGCCGTTGCTTGAGTTTATGCGCGAGATTACAGGCATGGAAACCATCGCCTTTGCAGACGGTCAGGCGACACGGTTCAGGCCGGGGTCATTCCTGACCGACCATGATGACATGGACACAAAAAAGGGGCGCCTTTGTGCCTATGTGATGAATCTGACGCCGGAATGGAAGCCGGACTGGGGAGGCATTCTCAACTTCTATGATGAGGCTGGCAATGTCTCGCAGGGCTTTACACCAAGATTCAACACACTAAATTTGCTCCGTGTACCACAACCACATGCCGTGTCCTTTGTTCCCCCCTTTGCAGGTGCGCATCGGCTTTCTGTGACAGGGTGGCTGCGCGAGACAACCTGAGGGAAATCCTATTAGTAAGCTTTCAGCACTTCAAAGCCGCGCCTTCGGTTTGACTCTCGTGACGCTTTTTGCCTTTGCCGGCAACTCGATCCTCGCCCGCATGGCGCTGCGCGACGGCGCGATTGATCCGGTTGCTTTCACCTCGATCCGGTTGGCGAGCGGCGCGTTCGTTCTGTGTCTGATCGTGCTGGCGCGATCGGGTTCTCCTTATGCATTTTTGCATGCGCTTGGCCCTTTCAAATGGCAACCCGCAGCGGCCCTGTTCGCTTACGCCATTGCCTTTTCGCTCGCCTATGTCTGGCTTGACGCGGGGGCAGGCGCGCTACTGCTTTTTTCAGCGGTACAGGCAACCATGATCGGCGCCTCGATCCTGCGCGGCGATCACCCTGGCCGAATGCAATGGCTGGGGATCATGGCCGCCCTTGCAGGCCTCGGCTGGTTGCTGGCACCTGGCTCAACGGCGCCGCCGCTGGCGGGCGCGCTCCTGATGCTGGTTTCCGGCGTCTTCTGGGGGCTCTACTCGCTGCTCGGGCAGGGCGAGACCGACCCCGTTGCAGCAACGGCGCGAAACTTTATTCTCACGGTTCCCCTTGCGGCGCTCCTCGTTCTGGTGCCGTCGGGATTTGAAATGCTAACAACGAGAGGTCTCGCCCTTGCCATCCTGTCAGGAACCCTTACGTCGGGACTTGGCTATGTGATCTGGTATGCCGCGCTGCGCCATCTCACAACAACCATCGCCGCCATTGTCCAGCTTGCGGTGCCGGTCATCGCGGCCATCGGCGGGGTCGCCCTGATGGGGGAAGTGCTGACGCTTCGCCTTGCGCTGGCAAGTGCGCTCATTCTCGGCGGGATCTACCTGACAATCCGGGGACACAAATCGTCCAACAGCTAACGCGCAAAGACCTAACGCGCAAAGACCTAACGCGCAAAGACCTGGGCGTCGTTCTCAAAGGCCTTGAACTCAAGGGCGTTGCCCGAAGGGTCGTGGAAGAACATGGTGGCCTGTTCGCCCGGCTTTCCCTTGAAGCGAATATGAGGCTCGATGACGAAGCGGGTCCCGGCATCGGTCAGTTTATCAGCCAGCGCCTGCCAATCCTCCATCGCCAGAATGACGCCGAAGTGAGGCACGGGAACGTCGTTGCCGTCAACGACATTGGTTGCCGCAGGACGGGTCTTTTGGGGAGCAAGATGGGCAACGATCTGATGACCAAAGAGATTAAAGTCTATCCAGTCTTCACTTGAGCGCCCCTGCGGGCACCCCAGCAAGGTTCCATAAAACTCCCGCGCGGCGTCCAGATCATGGACCGGAAAGGCAAGATGAAAGCGAGGGTGGTTCATTGGCAGG
>JAUWTJ010000089.1 GCA_030614785.1 Alphaproteobacteria bacterium
CAATGACGAGTGCTATAGGTCCGCCATGCAAATCGATGCCCACGAAAACCAGCTCACCACGTCGAGCGCCGAAGCCGCCGCCATCTTCGATACCTTTGTCGAGCAGCATCTGGGGTACGGGCCCAATCCAGGCATCCTTTTCACGGCCCTGAACCATGACGCGGGCGACCCCTACCTCAATGCCCAGTGTGCGGCGATCCATATGAGCCTTGAGGCCGCCGAGGGCTTTCGTGCTGCACGGCCGTTTCTTGCGCAGGCGGAACAGGGCCTTGGCCAAACCGACATCAGCGACCGCGAACGCCGCTTTGTCGAGGCAACGCTGGCCTTTTCGCGCAGGGACGCCCACGGCGCTGCGGACATTTTAACCCGCGTGGTGCGCGATTATCCGACCGATATTTCAGCCGCCAAATGGGCGCAATACTATCACTTCAACCTCGGCCAGGCCGGCGGCATGCTTGAGGTGGCACAGGCCATCCTCCCCGCCCTTGACAGCCGCCCTTACGTCCACGGCATACAAGCCTTTGCGCTCGAACAGACCGGCGCCTTCGAGGCGGCCGAGGAGGCTGGCCGCCGCGCCATCGACATCCGCCGCGCCGACCCCTGGGCCCATCACGCCGTCGCCCATGTCCTGGAAATGCAGGGCCGCGTTGAGGAAGGCGAAGTCTTCATGCGTGATCTTGCTCCCCTGTGGGACGATGCAGGCATCTTCATCCGCGAGCATAACTGGTGGCACATCGCGCTCTTTCTGCTCGACCGCGAAGACCATGTCGGCGCGCTCAAGATTTTTGACGAGCACCTGTGGGGTGAATGGCCGGAGTTCGGTCAGGAACAGATCGGCGCCGTCTCGTCGCTGTGGCGCATGGAGCTCCGAGGGATTGACGTCGCTCATCGCTGGAACGAGGTCAGCGAAAAAATCGCCGAACGCGAATTTGAACACATCCAGCCGTTCCACGATCTGCACTATATCTTCGCTCTGGCACGGTCCGGGAAAAACGATCTGGTTGACGAATTTCTTCGCTCCATGGAAGCCCATGCGGAAAGTCTCGAGGGCCCTCTGGCCCATGTCTGGATCGACCTGTGCCTGCCGCTGGCCAGGGGCATTGCGGCCTATGCCGCGCAAGACTGGGCGCGCGCCTTTGAGCTCATGGACCCGCTCATCGGCGGCCTGAAATCCATCGGCGGCTCCCACGCCCAGCGCGACCTCTTCGTCCAGTCGTGGATCGACACCTTGCTGCGAACCGGGCGCACCGCCTCCGCCGTCGAGGTGCTCGAGCGCCGTCAGGCCATTCGGCCCGGAGTCATCGCCACACAAAAACTGCTTGATCGCGCGCGAGGCGGAGCAGGCCTCATCTAAATTTTCCTCATCCTGAGGGATTGCGCAAGCAATCGTCTCGAAGGATGACAGGCCCGTTTCCGCAATGCACCCACCATGCCTCCTTCGAGGCTCGCTTCGCTCGCACCTCAGGATGAGGGCGGAGAGCGGCGTTGGAACCCTACCCGAACGCCTTTGCCATCATATCCGCCATGCGTTTGGCAAAGGCCGGGGCGTCGGCGAGCGGGTCGCCTTCGAGGATGCGGGCCTGGTCGAGCAGCAGATGCGCTGCATCCTCAAGTCCCGCGCCGCCCTCGCCCGACGCGGCCTTGCCCGCCAGTGCCTTGATCAGGGGGTGATCGGCGTTGACTTCCAGAATGCGTTGCGACAGCGCTGCTTCGGGATTGTGCTGCGCGAGGACCTTTTCCATTTGCATGTCCATCCCGGCATCCGAGGCGACGAGGCAGACCGCGCTGTCGGTGAGGCGTTTTGAGACGCGCACATCGGCGACCTTGCCCTCAAGGGCGCTCTTGGCGAAGGTGATGAAGGTCGCCGTGCCCGCATCTGTTTCGGGCTCCTCGCCCTTGTCATCGGCAGTATCGGCGTCGTCGAAGTCGGCATCGCCCTGGGTCACAGACCGGAACGGTGTCTCACCAAATTTTCCGGCCATAGTGATCCAGAACCCGTCAACCGGATCGCTGAGCAGCAGCACTTCAATGCCGCGTGCCCGGAAGCCTTCAAGCTGCGGGCTCCTGGCCACCGTCGCGGCGTCGTCGCCGGTCAGGAACCAGATCGTCTTCTGGCCCTCTTTCATATCAGCCACATAGGCCTCAAGCGAGCGCCAGTCTTCTGAATTGGTGGTTTTGAAGCGGGCGATTTTCATCAGCGCCTCGCGCTGGTCCGCGTCTTCATAGAGACCTTCCTTCAGAACCAGCCCAAAGGCCTCCCAGAACGCCGTGAATTTTTCCGGCGCCTTGTCGGCCAGCTTGCCGATCTCCGTAATGATCCTTTTGGTCAGAGCCTTGCGGATCGAGGCAACAATCGGGTTGTTCTGCAACATCTCGCGCGACAGATTGAGCGGCATGTCCTGACTATCAACCACGCCCTTGACGAAGCGCAGATACCCGGGCAGCAGCGGCGCGGCATCGGTGATATAGACCCGGTTGACATAGAGCTGCACGGCGGTGGTCCGCTCGGGGTTGAACAGATCCATCGGCCGCATCGACGGCAGGAACAGGAGAACCGTATAGGAGTGGCGCCCTTCTGCCGTGTAGTGGATCGTCAGGGCCGGATCGTCAAACGCCATGCCGACGTGATGGTAGAACTCTTTGTACTGCTCTTCGGTAATATCTGACTTTGGCCGCGTCCACAGCGCCGAGGCGGTATTCAGCGTCTCGTCAGCTTCGTCCGCACTTTCCTCGTCGCCTTCTTTTGGTGCATCTTCCGTCTTGCCTCCGGTCAGGATGATCGGCAGGGCGATATGATCCGAATAGGTACGGACGATATAGCCAAGTCGGCTCTTCTCCAGATATTCCTCGTCGCCCTCGCGCACATGCAGCACGATGGCGGTGCCGCGGTCGCCAGCAACGAGGGTGGAGCCTTCAGCCTTGCCGATTTCAAACGATCCTGACCCGTCGGAAACCCAGACCCAGGTCTCGTCTTCACCGGCCCGGCGGGAGAAAACCTCGACTTTTTCGGCGATCATAAAGGCTGAATAAAACCCGACACCAAACTGGCCAATGAGATTGACCGCATTCTTTTCATCTGACTCAAGCGCCTTGGCAAAGCGTTCTGTCCCGGAACGCGCGATGGTGCCCAGGTGGTCAATCAGCTCGGCCTCGTTCATGCCGATACCGTTGTCCGAAATCGTCAGGGTTTTGGCGGCCTTGTCCGCCGTCAGGCGAATGCGAAATTCCTCGTCGCCTGCGGTCAGCTCGGGGTTGGTGATCGCCTCATAGCGCAGCTTGTCACAGGCATCCGACGCGTTCGAAATCAGCTCGCGCAGAAACACTTCCTTTTCCGAATAGACCGAATGCACCATGAGATGCAGGAGGCGCGAAACCTCGGCCTGAAATTCGTGGGTCTTTCGCCCTGATGTGTCTTGCGCTGCGTTTTTGGTATCACTCATTGTCATCACTCTCGTTTACTTGATCATTGAAGTCCGGGCGATGGTTAGCTGGTCGCCCTTCCATTCGGGGATTTGAAACGCCCATCCTGCAGCGCGCGCGTTAATCCTCACCGCCTCCGCTGTAACATCTTTTGGTGCGTCTTCGGTTTCGTCTGCCCCGGTCGCAGAAATCATTTCGTCTGGTTCGAAGGTTTCGGCCTCAACGGTCGTCCAGAAGTTTTCCTCAAAGCGCTGCACCCTGAGTGTCAGAGCCAGACCGTCGAACGTTTCATAGCGCGCAAAAGCTGCGTCATCAAAGCCGATCTCGCCTGCCGGCATGGCATCAGAGAATGTCATGGCGATAAGTGCCCGACCAAGGCCGTTCGCTACCGTCGGGCCGCTCATGGCCTCGCCATCATAAAGGTCGAGCAGCTCGAAATTATAGCTCTCCGGGCCCGATCGGGCGATTGAAAAGGCCTCGCCGCCCTGGCTGGTAGCGCCCGGCGTGGTATGGACGCTGGCGATCCGGCTCGCGTCAACCTCGAGGAAATCAAGATCCAACCATTCTTCAAGGGCAGCTTCGATTTCAAGGTGCCCTTCGCCAATCCATGTTTGATCCTCCCCGTCCATGCGCAGCCAGGTGCGGACTTTGCCGTCAAGGGTCGCGGCGCCCTCGGGATTGCCGAAGAGGGCTGCGGCCAGGACGGTATTGTCCGCGCTCAGCACACGAATACGCACGCCATCGCCACCGTCTTCCGGCGCGCCAAGGCCGACAGCCTTATGGCGCTCGGCCCGCGCGGTTTTCTTCTCGATCAGTTCCATATCGCCCAGACCCCACATGAGCGCCTTGAGTTCTTCGGCGCGGATCGGATAGCTGCCACGTTCCACCACGCCCCAATGATCCTCGCCATCGACTTTAGCAACAGTGATTTTAGCAATAGTGAAATGAGCATCCTTCGACTGGATTTCAATACGCGCCGTATCAGCCATTGTGGTTTCAAACTCGGGAAAGGCAAGCCGGGGGCTAAATCCGTTGTCGGTCTTGCCGCCGGAAAGGCTATGGGCGATCACGGCTGCAAGGCTCGTGACAAGCGCGGCAACCGCGAGCCATTTCAGTGTCCGACCTCTGGGATCAGGTCCTGATGCGCCAGCCTCTGTATTCATTCAGGGTCTCCTCGCCGCCGCCTTGCGCCGCCGCCGCATCTGGAATGTTGCAAGGCCAAAAGCGAAGGCTGCAACGATCAGCGGCATCACCGCAATATTGATAAACCGCACACGATTGCCGAGCCGGTCGATATCGCGCCGCAGGTTAAACTGGATGGCGCGCTGTGCCTTGCGCGTTTCCTCGTGCTCGGCCAAGAGGGCCTTGAGTTCGGTGCGCTCTTCGTCGGTCACCATAATCGTGTCCCCGTCGCTGCTGTCGTCCTGTGACATCGAAGCGCCGCGCAGCTCGTCAACCCGGGCGGAGATTTCTTCCAGCTTGGCTTCGAGCGCGTGTTGCCGGGGAAGAAATTCCTCTTCCGCCGCGCGCTGGATTTTTTGGACCAGAGTAAAGGGTCTTTGGGAACCGGCTCGGGTCCGTAATGATATCAGATCATCGGACCCCATAAGGTTTTCCACGGCACCCACAACAAGTGAACCGTTGTCGGCGGTCGGTTGCATCAGTCGCTCGCCAAGGAAGCTCTGGATCTGGACCCAGAAGCGATCATCGATAAAGTCCGCGTCTGCGACCAATATGATATTGGCGGCCGCAGTTTCGATCAGGTGTGGCCCTGTACTGATGTCAGCATCGGCTTCGTTCTCTTCCTCGCCTGCGGGAGCGCCATCCGGGAATGCGGATTTTATCGCGCCCTGGATGCGCACCGCCAGCACATGGGATTGTTCGTCCGGGGTGAAATCGCGCAGGATCTCGTCAAAGGCCTTTCTGAATTTTGCATCCTGGAAATCCACCAGTCCGGAATCGGTCGAGGAGGTAACCAGCGGCGTGATCGCGGTGGTCGCGTCGTCAAGCCGTTCAATCGATCCGGCGGAGGCAAACTGGAGCAGCGTCAGCTCGGCAGTGACTATATCCTCCCGGTCGATTTCCGCTTCGCTCAACCGCGGCCACAAAAGGATCGGCGGATAGTCAGATTGCGGAACATAATATCCCAGCGCACGATCAGCGACGACAAAGTCGGGACTGATATCCACGCCCCAGCTTGTCAGCAAGGGGCCAAGCGCGGTCGCGGAGCTGTCATTGGTCGCCGCAGGCTGTTGCATATTTTGCATCATCTGCGGCTGGCCGGTCTGGCTCATTTCTGAAAACGGATCGAGCAGCGCGAGTACCCGGCCTCCGCCCATCACAAACTGGTCAATGGCGTAGAGCATCTGCGGTGACAGGGCCTCGGGGTGGGCAATGAGCAGGACTTCGACCTCGCTCGGGATCACCGCTGCGTCTGTGTCGATATGCTCAACCTCGAAGCTTCCGAGCAGCTGTTCGTAGATAACATACGGCTGCCCGCGGCCCTGCATGGCCGCCGCCATACCGCCGGGCCCGGTATCCAGCGGCAGCGCGGTGATCAGACCCAAAACCGGCAGATCGGTGCGGTCGAGGCGGTAGATGATCGAGATCAGGTCATATTCAAGATATTCCTCGCGGTCGAGCGGCACGAACGGCACCACTTCGCGGCCATCAACGGTGTTGGTCGCCACCAGACCAAAATAGACGATCTCGCCGTCGCGGGTCTGGGCCCCTGTCAGACCGGCCTCACTGGCCTCGTCCTCGGATTCCGTATAGCGCTCGACGGGGATGATCTCGAATTTGAGATTGCCGTCCGCGCTGTCAGAGAACTCAATGAGGAGATCCTTGAGCCGTTCTGCCGTGGCGCGCACTTCGGGAAGTTCCGTGGCAATGCGCTCGGAATAGTACAGCTTGATCGACACAGGCTCTTCGATGGCTTTGAGGATATTGATCGTGCCCGCAGACAAGGTGAAGAGTTTGCCTTCGGTGAGATCAAGGCGCGCATGACGGAAGACGGCAGAAGAAAATATATTGACGGCAAAAAACAAAACAACAATCATAGCCATGCTGACGATGCTGGTCCGTTTCTGACTTGAAAGAAACTTGTTCATACCGGTTATCCCACCCGCTTCAGATCAACAAGGATCGCGTTAAGGCCGAGCCACGCGGCGATCAGTGTTATGAAGAAAACCAGATCTCGCAGATCAATAACCCCACTCATGATTGCCTGAAAATGCGTCGTGAAGCTCATGCCAGCAATCGTGGTCACCATGGTTTGCGGCAGGACCACAGCGGCAAACTCCAGCACCAGAGCGCTGCCACTGACAGTGAAGATAAACGCCACAAAAACCCCGGTGACAAAGGCTATGACCTGATTGGACGTCGCCGCAGAAAGGCACGCGCCGATGGCCAGATAGCCGCCTGCCATCAGGAAACTGCCAATGTAGCTGGCAACAATGACGCCGTTATCCGGGTCGCCCAGCACATTGACCGTGATCCAGATCGGGAAGGTGAGCCCAAGGGCAATGGCGGCAAACAGCCATGCGGCGAGGAATTTTCCGAGGACCGCGCTCATCAGACCCATCGGCAGGGTCATCAGGATTTCCAGCGTGCCGGTCTTTTGTTCTTCTGCCCATAGCCGCATGGCAATAGCGGGCATAAAGAACAGATAGAGCCACGGGTGAAACGAGAAAAACACCGCAAGGTCGGCGCGTCCGGCATCAAAGAAGTTGCCGATATAAAAGGCAAAGGCGCCTGTGGTGAACAGAAAAATCACAATGAAAACATAGGCAAGCGGCGTTGCGAAATAGCCGTGAAACTCGCGCAGGAAAACGGCTCGCAGACCATTCAAGTGACCACTCATGCCTGGTCTCCTTCTGCGGCGGTGGCATCTGACGTGGTAAGCGTACGGAAGACTTCATCCATACGGACTTCCTCGGCGTAAAGTCCGCGCACGTCCCACTGTTTTTCACGCACCAGCGTGCTGATATTCTCGATGAGAAGCTCTGAAGCATCTGTTGGAAAGAGTGTGAAGCGGCGCGAGGCTGCCTCGCGCGCTTCGGAGACCCGGTCAACCCCGGCAAGAGTGCGCAGCACGCTGGCGGCATCTTCTGCGTGGGCGTTGCCGATCTCGACAATCACCGCGTTGTGATAGCGTGACCGGGCCATAAGCTGCGCCGGCGTGCCGTCGGCGACGACCTTGCCGTTGTCGATAATGACAGCGCGGGTGCACACCGCATCAACCTCTTCGAGGATATGGGTTGAAATGATAATGGCCTTTTCCTTCGCCATCGAGGCAATGAGGCGCCGGACGGCAAATTTCTGGTTCGGGTCGAGCCCGTCGGTTGGCTCATCCATAATGAGCACGGGGGGATTATGGAGAATGGCCGCTGCCAGACCGACGCGGCGCTGGAACCCCTTGGAGAGGGTCTGGATTGGCTGATCCAGAACCTTTGTCAGCTGGGTCCGAGAGACCGCAGTGGCCACGGCGCTCTTGCGCTGATCGCCGCGGAAGCCGCGCGCCCGGGCATTGAAGATAAGGAACTGGTGCGGCGTCATCTCGCCGTAGGCCGGCGCGCCTTCCGGCAAATAGCCAATGGCCGCGCGCGCCTCAAGCGGTGCGCTCGCCATATCATGGCCGCAGACCCGCACGCTGCCCTCACTCGGCGTGAGGTAGCCGGTCGCCATTTTCATCGTTGTCGACTTTCCTGCGCCATTGGGGCCCAGAAAACCGAGCACCTCGCCTTTTTCTACGTGCAGCGAAATGCCGTCAACCGCCGTCAGGGATCCGAAGCGCTTGACCAGTCCATTGAGTTCAATCATGGGCTCGTTTAGACAGAAAATACCGGGATTTATCAAGCAGTTTCCGCACTCGCGGAGGCGGGCAAATAGCTCTAGGGTCGGGACATGGGAATCAAACAACACGAAACAGCAACCGCGCGCCCTCTTTTGCAAAGCACCAGCTCTCTTTGGCAAAGAATAGGTCCCGGCGCCTTTGCAGCGCCGATGGGGCTGCTCGGCTGCGCTCACGTTCTGCATCAGCTTTCGGTGATGGAAGGCGCGCCCTTTGCTGCGGCCTCCACGGGGCTCTTTGCCCTCGGTGGCGCGGCCCTTGTCGTCCTTACACTGCTCTATGTGGCACGAGGTCTTACTGTGAAGGGCGGCATCAGGGCCGATTTTTCTGACCCGGTGAAAGTGAGCTTCACTGCGGCCTTTGCCATTGCGCTCATCCTGGCGGCGCGCGGGCTTGGTCTATACGCCCTGCCAGGCGCGCAATCCCTTCTCCTGGCGGGCGCTTCAGCGAGTTTCCTCCTTGCGGTGCTGGTGGTGCGCCAATGGTTCCGGCTGGCGATCGCTCCGGGCGACATCACCCCGGCCTGGCTCATCCCGGTCGCCAGTACGCTTGTTGCGGCAAAGGCTTTGGGCGATGCAGGCTTTCCAACGCTCGGGTTTTTTATCGCCGGGCTCGGGTTTTTCGGCTGGCTGATGGTTCTGCCGCTGGTTTTGCGGCGCCTGATTGTCGAGCCAGCGCTGCCCCGGGCTCTGATGCCGACCCTCTTCATCCTCATCGCACCGCCCGGGCTCGCCGCAAATGCTGGGCTGACTCTGTTGCCTGAACCCCTGGCGCTGCCTTTGGCCCTGACCTGTCTGGGCATCGGCCTTTTCTTTCTGGCGGTTCTGGTCAGCATGGTCAGGGATTTTGAAAAAGCCGGGTTTTCGCCTGCTGTGTGGTCCTACACCTTTCCAACCGCCGCCATGGCCTCAGCCGGACTGGCCATTGCCGCTGCGTCCGGGGGCTCTGGCCTCACCCTCATGGCCCACGGCCTGGCCGGGCTGAATATTGCACTGACGTTGGGCGTCTCGGTCATGGCCGTGCGCAACCTGCGCCAGCGGGCTGGCAATAAAAAAGCGGCACCTGCCGGATAGTACGCATCCGACAGGTCCCGCCATAGAGGGTGTTGGTCCGTTCTGCCCGTCATAGCCTCGGGGGGCTGGGGGGGCTGAGTTCAACAAATCCGAAACCACGGGGGTCGAACGCGCCAACGATCTTGTTTTCGCGCGCTAATGGGGCCCGTTCGGGTCTGAATAAAGGCGATATTGTGTCCTTGCCAATTTGTAATGAAGGGCCAATTTGTAATGAAGGGCCAATTTGTAATGAAGGGCCAATTTGTAATGAAAGCCTGACATTGCGATCCGGTTTCTCATCAGGGTAAAATGTGCAACACTCCGGCATGATCGAAATTACGCCAGACATTCATCTCGACCCGGAGGAACTCGAGGAGAGCTTTATCCGGGCCGGAGGTCCAGGCGGCCAGAACGTCAACAAGGTCGCCACCGCCGTGCAGCTGCGCTTTGATGTGCGCCGTTCGCCCTCGCTGCCGTCTTATGTGCGCGCCCGCGCTGAACGCCTCGCCGGCTCCCGCCTCACCAAAGACGGCATCATTGTCCTCACCGCCAGCTCCTTTCGCACCCAGAAACAAAACCGTGATGATGCGCGCGCCAGGCTGGTCGAGCTCCTGCAAAAGGCCTGCCTGCGCCCCAAACTGCGCCGCCCGACAAAACCGTCGCGCACCGCCCGGGCAAAGCGCATGGACAGCAAAGCAAAACGCGGGGCTTTGAAGAAAACACGGTCGAGGAGCGGGTTTGGAGAGTAGGAACTACTTAATGCGTCGGTCCCTGAATCCATATTCGGTTGCGAACCATTCCGCGAAACCTTCAAGTTTTTTGTGAGACTTTCGCTCAAAATTGGCCCAATCGACGTGATGGCCAATTTCATGCACCAGAACGTCGCGTAAGTAGAAGTCACGAACAGCCTGTTCTGTGAAAACAATCTTGCTGCCATCACTGTCGGTCTCGACTGTTGCGCCCGCCCTTTTGTAGTCGTTCACAATGTGAGGTGCGGGCAGTTTGCGGTAGTAGCGCGTCATGAGACGTTTGGGGAAGGGGTGCAGAAAAACCTTTTTGTCGAAATAGCGTCCATAAGTGTAGCCACGTCCGGAAACGGCTGCCTGCCTACGACTTCCTTTCAGTACAATAATTGACTGCAGCCCTGCTGTGAATTCATCTGGAATTGAGTTTATCATTCCTATGATATCATGCCTCTTCACAGGACAAATAAATTCCGGACTTGGTTGCTCCACGATGATGGCGAGACGGCGTGGATTTTCAATTTCCTTTTGGTAACGCTGAAGGGCTCGGTCAATCTCGGTATCTGAGAGGTCAAACTTGTTCATGTTTGTCCATTTTGACTCAGACCACGCGCCCGATCTTTGCCCTTTGCCGCCAACATTTGTGCGTGCTGTCTTCATTGCTGGCACCTCGCCGAAATAGTCTCTCTGACTATTGGTATCACATTACCCTGTAGAGACAACCAGAGATTGGGATGTGTGGTATTGGCAGCCGAGCTGCTTTCGGTGGCACCCTTGCATTTTGCCTGAAAAGGCGCAAAACTGAACCCTATGGAGGATGTCACACCCATATCCGGAGCCCCTCGTAAAGGGGCATCCGCGAAGTCTGCCGCGTCGCACAACAAAGCGGCCCATGGACCCACGACCTTCGATCGCAAGGAGCTTGATGCCATTCTGCGCGTCTATGGCCGCCGGGTTGCCGAAGGCGAATGGCGTGACTATGCAATCGATTTCCTGAAAGACGCCGCGATCTTTTCAGTTTTCAGGCGGACCAGCGAAGTGCCGATCTACCGCATCGAAAAGCGCCCGAAACTCGCCCGCCGCCAGGGCGCTTATTCGGTCATCACCCCAACCGGCCTGATCCTCAAACGCGGCCATGATCTGAAACAGGTCTTGCGCGTGATCGAAAAGAAGCGCCTCCAGATGGTGGATTAGTTGACCGCCATGCGCCCCGACTTTCTCGAAACAGCAAAACGAGCCCTTACCTCTCACGCATTCTTTATCGTCATGCCCCCGTCGACCGGAATGACCACGCCGTTGAGATAACTCGACGCCGGCAGGCACACCGACAGCGTCACATGGGCAACTTCCTCCGGGGCTCCGTAGCGCCGCATCGGCACCCGGCGTTTGGCGAAAATTTCCTTGTGCTCATCAGCGATGCCAGCGGTCATGCCAGTGTTGATCGGCCCGGGGCATATGCAATTGACGGTGATGCCTTCGCGGCCAAAGTCCACGGCGAGCGAGCGCGTTAATCCGATCACGGCATGTTTGGCAACCGAATAGGCCGAATCGAGCGGCGTCGCCCCGAGCCCCTCGGTCGAGCTGACATTGACAATCCGTGGGCTGTCCGACTGTCTGAGGTATGGCAGCGCGGCCCGGATGGCGTGGCGCTGCGCCTCCAGCATGACGGCAATAGCGCGGTCCCAGGCCGCATCATAGGCCGGATCATCAAAGGCACAAAACGCGCCGACCCCGGCATTGTTGATCAGGATATCAAGCCCGCCGAAATGCGCCGCGACCTCGTCAATGGTGCGCGCAATCGCCGTCCTGTCGGATACATCAAGCGCCCAGCCCCGGGCCGAGCCGCCACCTTGTGTAATCTCGGCCACCACCGCCTCAACGCCGTCGCCGTTGATGTCGGTGACCGCCACATGGGCCCCGTCGTCGGCAAAGGCATGCGCCGTCGCCCGGCCCATGCCGCTGGCCGCACCGGTAATGAAAGCGGTCTTGCCCGCGACCGTGCGGGAGAGCTTTTGTACAGGGTCCATGGGCGGCTCCTCCAGAACTGACTTGAAGGCGCATTTGACA
>JAUWTJ010000031.1 GCA_030614785.1 Alphaproteobacteria bacterium
GACAATGACAATCGCCGCTCTCTCCAAATTTTTCGAAGTAATTTGATGCAGCCAAGTCAATAAAGCACTCGGGACAAATCCTCATGTCATTTGTTAGATCCATACTTACACCAAGAATTGTCCAAGAACATTATGGCAGTGCTGCCAACTGTACAGGAACGACGCACAACAACAAACTTTTTGCCAAAGAAACATCTACCCTCATAGATCTCCTCAGCCCGCCCCTCAAACGCTCCCATCAGTTTTTCCACTGCATGACCGAACAGCGACCCGACCAGCGCCTGCAGCGCGCGCGGGGGCGGAATTCGAAGTCTATGCAAAAGTCAACGAGAACACCTTCGTCTATGATGTCTGTTTTTCCTCCATCATCAAATCCCGAATAACCGATACCGACGCACTGCCGTAACTCAAGAATTTGTCGTGGAATTCGCGCAGGTCGTAATCCTCTCCTTTTGCCGCTTTCCATTCCTCGCGCGGGGCGAGGATTTCGGTGAAACCTGTCGGCCTCGTCCACATCGCCTGTGCCCGCAAAGGCGAAAACATCATCCACGACTTCTTCCAGTTCGGCGACATCGGCCGAGACGAGATCCGCATGAAAACGGCGGAAGAAGCGCTTCAGATGATGTTAAAGGCGATTGAAATTTGAAGTCCGCGCTCCCTTTGCGGGTTTTCCTCTTGTGGCCGTCGGTAGTGCGATATTACACTTGGCTTAAAACAAGAACCAAAAAGGAACGCCATGACCGATGATGACTATCTGAAACCCGGCAAACTCATCGAAAGCGATGATCCTGCTGTTATAGCCTTCGCCCGGGAAACTATTGGCGACGCAACAGATGAAGTGGAAAAGGCGCTCAGGCTGTTCTATGCCGTTCGCGACAATTTCCTCTATGACCCCTACCTGCCGCTGGACAAGCCGGAGAGTTATTCCGGCAGGCAAGTGCTTAAAGCTGGCAGAGGCTGGTGTGTCCCGAAGTCCGCCTTGCTGACCGCCGCAGCGCGGGCCGTTAGCATCATGGCCCGCCCCGGCTATGCCGATGTGAAGAACCATCTCGCAACGCCCAAAATGATCGAAAGTATGGGGACGGATGTTTTTGCCTGGCATTCCTATACCGAACTCTTTTTGAAAGGCAAATGGGTCAAGGCAACCCCTGCCTTCAACAAGTCAATGTGTGATAAAGTCGGCATCAAACCACTCGACTTCGACGGTGAGAATGACAGCCTGTTTCATGAGCATGACAAATCAGGCAACAGGCACATGGAATACATCAAGGAGCGTGGAACATTTCAGGACGTGCCGATCGATCTGATGCGAGAAACCTTCAGGGAAATCTACAAGGGCTCAGACAAAAAGATTGAAGGCGATTTCCAGGAGGAAATTACTGAAGTGTGAGGGATGCCCGACGGCCCGGGCGCCCCCATACAGTATACTTTGTCACGTTCGCCTGGCTTTCCCAAGAAAACCCGCGTCTTACATCACCCCTTCGCTGAAGTCGGCACCTCGTTAAACGGAATACCCTTGTCCATCCTTGGTTCCTGCGGCAGGCCGAGAACGCGTTCGGCGATGATGTTGGCCATGATTTCATCCGTACCGCCCGCGATCCTGAGACCGGGAATGGCCAGGAAGGTGCCCTGGAAGAGGCCGGCCAGTTCGGAGAGTTCGTCGTCCCAGATCGCGCCGGATTCTTCCATCAGGTCCATGGCAAAGGACGCCATATCCTGGGTCTTGGGTGCGCCGACCAGTTTGCCGATGGAGTTTTCCGGTCCCGGTGTCGAGCCGCGTGACAGCGCTGTCAGGGTTCTGTAGCTGGTGAACTTCAGACCTGCCTCCTGAACGTACCAGTCGGCCAGTTTGGCCCTAACCTGCTTGTCCTCAATGGCTGGCTTGTCGTCAATATTGACCTTTTGCGCCAGCTGCATGACCGACTTGACGCCGACGGAAACGCCGCCGCCACCGATGGCCGCGCGCTCGTTCATCAGGGTTGTCAGAGCCACGCTCCAGCCCTGCCCGACGTCGCCGAGACGCTGGCTGTCGGGAATGCGCACATCGGTGAAATAAACCTCGTTGAAATTGGAGGTCCCCGAAATCTGTTTGATCGGCTTGATCTCGATACCCGGCGTCTTCATGTCGAGGAAAAAGTAAGTCAGTCCCTTGTGCTTGGGCACGGTCGGATCGCTCCGTGTGACCAGGATGCCGAAATCAGAATAATGCGCCCCGGATGTCCAGATCTTCTGGCCGTTGATGATCCAATCATCGCCGTCCCGCTCGGCCTTGGTCCGCATCGCGGCAAGGTCTGAACCACCGGCCGGCTCGCTAAAGAGCTGACACCAGATTTCTTCACCGGAGGAAAGCTTTGGCAGATAGCGCTCCAGATAGTCCTTGTTCTTGCACCAGGCCATCAGGGTCGGCCCGGCCATGCCCTGGCCAATCTGGAACGGATCTCCAAGGTCCGAGACCTTACCCTCTTCCTGATTGAAAATCACCTGCTCGATCGGGCTGGCATCACGGCCGCCATAGTCCTTCGGCCACCTCAGCGTCGACCAGCCATTATCAAATTTGCGTTTTGCCCATAGCTGCGCTTGCTCAATGGGGTTTAGTCCCTTGAAGTCTTCCGCTGTCGGATAATAATCCTTCAGGAAAGCCTGGGCTTCGGCACGAAAAGCGGCTTCTTGCGGTGTGTCATTGAAATCCATGGTTCCGCTCCTTACGCTGCATTGTTGTGTTCGAGGGCTGTGACCAGCTTGTCCTGCCAGGTGCCTTCGCTGCCGATGTTAAGCGACAGGAGTTTGGCGCGGCGATAGTGGAAGTGACAATCAAACTCCCATGTGTAGCCCATGCCGCCGTGGGTCTGGATGTTTTCCTTGGAGGCAAAGTAATAGGCCTGAATACCGGCCACCCGGGCGGTTGCCGCCGCAAGCGGCAGGTCCGGTGCATTGGTCTCAAGCGCCCAGGCCCCATAATAGCAGTTGGAGCGCGCCAGCGTGTTCTTGACATACATAGCGGCCAGCTTGTGTTTGATCGCCTGATAGCTGGCGATCGCCCGGCCAAAGGCAAAACGGCCCATGGCATAGTCCTTTGCCATCTCGAGCGCCGCATCGGAGCCGCCGACCTGTTCCCAGGCAAACAGCACCGCCGCGCGGTCATAAAGGTTTTGAACCTGGGACCAGCCTCGCCCCTCAATTCCGAGCAGTTCGGCGTTGGCGCCGTTGAAATCAAGGCGCGCCTGAGACCGGCTCGGATCAAGTGTGCGCACCGGGGTACGTTCAATACAATCCTGCGTCAGATCCACCAGATAGAGACTGGCGCCATCGCCGCCGTCGGATTTGACTGCAACAATGACAAGGTCGGCAATATCACCGTCGATCACCGGCAGCTTGGTTCCCGACAGGGCGCCGCCGGAGACTGTTGCATTGAGTGAGGTCGCCGATGCCTGGCCCTGCCCCTCACTGACTGCCAAGGTGCCAATGACCTCCCCGGCGGCAAGCCGTGGCAGCCAGGCCAGTTTTTGTTCCTCCGAGCCCCAGGCAAGGACCGCCTCGCTGGCCAGATAGACAGAGGAGGAAAAAGGAATCGGCGCCATGGCGCGGCCGAGTTCTTCCGCGATGACCACCAGTTCCAGATAGGAAAGCCCGAGCCCGCCATATTCTTCGGGGATGACCGTTGCGGTCCAGCCCATTTCGGCGACCTTCTTCCACAGAGCTGCATCATAGGAGGCATCGCCCTCCAGAACGTCGCGGACGACCCGGGTTGAGCAATTATCCAGCAGAAAGCCTCGCGCCTGGTCGCGCAGCAGATTCTGCTCCTCGGAAAATTCAAAATTCATGACTTCCTCCTCAGTTGAGAACCCTTCGGTTCTTCTTATCGTTGGACAGCCGCCATCCTACAGCTGTACGGCACCCTGACCGGTTCACATTCAATCAAAGGCTGACGAACCGAATTTGTCAATGCCGAGATGGCGCTGATCCAGAGAGAACAGGGGGAAGGTCAGGCGTCTTTCTTGCCGTAAATTTCGGCTGCCCGTGCCTCAAAGGCTGTCATCAGGCGGTCCATGGCATGTTCGAACAGCGAGCCGATCAACATCTGAAGCGGGCGCGAGCGGAATTCGAAGTCGATAAAGAAATCGACAAGACAGGCGTCCCCGTCTTCTTCAAAATGCCAACGGTTCTCAAGATGTTTGAACGGACCGTCGAGATACTCGATAATGATGGTGCGACTGACTTTGTCCAGGGTGTCGCGGCTTGTGAAGGTCTCGCGAAACATCTTGAACCGGATGGACACGTCTGCCGTGACAATCTCGCAAGGCAGACCCTCCGGCGTCTTGCCGTCTTCCCGGCTCCGAATGCGAACACCGGTGCACCAGGGCAGAAATTCCGGATAGAGATCCATCGCCGCAACCAGATCGTACATCTGGTCCGCTTTATAGGGAAGAGTTTTGCGTTCGTGATGCTTCGGCACGCGGCGGCCTCTATAAAGTCTTCTTCAGGCTGGCTTCACGCGCCCGTCTGAGGGCGGCGAAATCATCCCCGGCATGATAGCTCGATCGGGTCAGCGGCGTCGCAGAGACAAGCAGGAAGCCTTTGGAGCGCGCAATGGTTTCATAGTTGGCGAAGTCCTCGGGCGTGACATAGCGATCAACCGGGCTATGTTTGCGCGTCGGTTGCAAATACTGGCCGATGGTCAGGAAATCGACATCCGCGGAACGCAGGTCATCCATCATCTGCAGGATCTCATCGCGCGTCTCGCCAAGCCCGACCATAATGCCGGATTTGGTGAACTGCGCCGGGTTAATTTCCTTGGCCTGTTGCAGAAGCCGCAGCGAATGGAAATAGCGCGCGCCAGGACGCACTCTGAGATAAAGCGATGGAACGGTTTCAAGATTGTGATTAAAAACGTCAGGTCCTGCCTCGATCACGACTTCAAGAGCGCCGTCCTTGCGCAGGAAGTCCGGCGTCAAAACCTCGATACTGGTCTCCGGTGAGCGCGCCCTGATCGCTCGAATAACCCTGGCAAAATGCGCCGCGCCGCCATCGTCCAGATCGTCGCGGTCGACGGAAGTAATCACCACATGCTCAAGGCCAAGCTGCGCCACAGCATTGGCAACATTTTCAGGTTCTGCTTCATTAAGCGCATTGGGCAGACCGGTGGTCACGTTGCAAAAGGCGCAGGCCCGGGTGCAGATCTCGCCCATGATCATCATGGTCGCGTGGCGCTTGTCCCAGCATTCGCCGATGTTGGGGCACGCCGCCTCCTCGCAGACCGTCGGCAGATTGTTGGCCTTTACGATCTCGCGGGTCTCTTTGTAAATCGCGGAGCCTGGCGCCTTGACCCGGATCCACTTGGGTTTCCGCAGCAGTGGACTATCGGGATTGGCAGCCTTCTCCGGATGCCGTGGGCGCTCTATGCCGCCGTTTTCCGGGCCTTTTTCAGACTTGTCTGTGGAATCATAAACTGTCGCCATAGCACCGGGTTTTAGCGATATCCCGCCTCTTTCACAAGGATCATGAAATCATGTCGGGAACACCACCCGCAAGAAAACGGGAGCTGCGCCTCGGCAACTCCCGTTGATTTCCTTGCATACCACCTGGCTCAGGACCTGCCCGGCCCCTCTTCGTTGTTATCATCGTCTTCGAACCGATCATGAACATAGTCCTCGCGCGGGTGACCATCGTCCCAGCCTTCGTCTGAGGTCTGGGCCATGGAACCGAGCATATCGGGATCCTGGCTTTGCGGCGCCGCGTTGAAGAGTGCCATAACGAAGGCGCCCATTCCAATCACGGACAGAACAAAGACCACCAGCGATCCGAGGATTGGAACCAGCTGAAGCGCCAGCAGGAAAATGGTCCCGACCGCCGTAAAGCCAACCCGGCTACCCAAACTCAATTCCGCGCCAACCTTTCTGAACATCATTGAGGCCAATGTGTAGGCCGCAATGAAGAAGCCGACGATCCCGACAAACAAGGGCAAGAGAGGTCCGATCAGGATAACCAGGAAAAAAGCGCCGACGACACCTGTGATGAGGACGGTCGCCAAACCGATGAGAAACGATTTACCCGGCGCCTGGCGGAACGCGGCGCTGGCCTGTCTTGAAATTCTGCCGGATCCAATGACTACGATAAAGGCCGCCAGGGCAGTCAGAGAGAGGAAAATCAACAAGACACTGAGGGCACCCGTCAGAATACCAACGATATCCGACAAGGCCATATTGCCAATCATGGGATCGAATTCTTCGATGTACTCGTAGGTCCAGCTGCCTGGCTGAAGCTCAACCGTTTCATCAATCTTGGGCTCGTCTGGCGAACGCATCGTCAGGTGGCCGATGATAACGGCGCCCTCCTTGATGTGAATGGTCTCACCTTCAATCTCAAGGTCACCGTAAAACTCACCGGAGACAAACACCTCTCTGGCAGAGATTTTGATGTTATCGGCAAACTGGCCCGATGCCTCAACGGTCCCACCGCCAAATTCGCTCTCGCTTGCGAAGCGGCCATCAAGGATAACCTCACCGCCAAAAATATGTGCAGGACCTCCTGACACCGCCTGCTCGTGAACGGTCACTTCGCCGCCGATTAGCACCAGCTCCTCAGTATTGGCCCCGTGATAATCGATGACGCCGCCAATTGCGACCAGCTCGTCAGCGAAGGCCCCGTCAATCTTGATTTGGCCGCCAACAAGGACAGTCTCACCCTCGGATTGGACATCGACACTAACCTGGCCGCCAATGGCGACGAGTTCATCATTGGCTCGGCCGGACACCTTGACGTCGCCGCCGATAGCGACTGTTTCGCCGTCGCCCTCCGCGATAATGTTGACCTCGCCGGATATGGCGACCTGGCCCTCAGCCTGCGCAGGTGCGGCAGGGAGCCCGGACATCAGGGCCACGACGGCCAATCCAGGAAGGCCTTTTCTGAACCCTTTCAACGATAACAAATCAAAACACGACATAAGGAATCCCCCAAAAACGAATTCATTGCATCTACACCGCACGCCTGGGTGAGTATGAAGAGTCTTATATAGGGCGTCAAAGGGGGATACTTTGACAACCGGTTTACATTAGAAGCTGTTGTATCAGTTCAGACCTTGGCGCTGGAGACCTCCTGACAGGTACGAAAGTGGTGACAGATCGACAAAATTCCTTTGGTATTTGGTCGGGTAACGCTAAAAAGTCTGCTCAGTGGTTGCGTATTGAAAATTTGAAAGGCGTTAAAAATGGAAAAGCTGTGGTTTAAGAATATGGATCCGAAAATCCCGCAGGAAATTGATGCCGATTCACATGCCTCCGTTTGGGCCATGGCACAGGAAGCGATCACTACTTATGGCGGCAAGGACGCTTTCAGCAATTTTGGCGCGAAAATCTCCTTCAATGATATCGACCGCCTGTCGCAAAACCTCGCCGCCTGGCTCCAGAACGATCTGGGCCTGAAGCGCGGCGACCGCATCGCCATTATGTGTCCCAACATCCTGGCGTTTCCGATCACCCTGTTTGCCAATCTTCGCGCCGGTCTCGTTCAGGTCAACGTCAACCCGCAATATACCGCCCGCGAGCTTGAGCATCAGCTCAACGACGCCGACACAGAAACCATCGTCATTTTTTCCGGTTCTACACCGACCCTTGCCGAAGTCATTGCGCGCACGAAGATCAAGAATGTCATCGTCGCCAATCTCGGCGATTGCGGCAACGAAGACCTGCCATCGCCGCCGGTCGATGGAAAACTCACGAACATCACACGGTTTACCGATGCCATCAAGGCCGGAGAGAAAACGCACTTCGAAGAGGGTGCGGACACCGTACAAGACCTTCTATTTCTTCAGTACACAGGTGGAACAACCGGCCTGTCGAAAGGTGCGGCGCTGACGCAGCGCAATCTGGTCGCCAATGTCAATCAGTTCTCGGCGATTATGAAAGATCGTATTCGCGACGGCGAAGAGGTCGTCATAACAGCCCTGCCGCTCTATCATATCTTTGCGCTGATGGTGAACTGCCTGTCTTTCTTTGTGAAGGGCGGCACCAATGTACTGATTACCAATCCTGGAGATATGCCAGGCTTTGTCGAAGAACTATCAAAGTGGAAGTTTACCGGTATTACCGGTGTCAACACGCTGTTCAACGGTCTCCTGCATACGCCGGGATTTTCCGACCTTGATTTCTCACATCTGAATATCGTGGGTGGCGGCGGCACGGCCATTCAGGAAGCCATCTCTGACAAGTGGTATGAGGTGACCGGAGGCCATATTTCCGAGGGCTACGGCCTGTCTGAAACCTCACCTGTTGTCACGTTCAATGTGGCCGCTTCTGATGTCTTCACCGCGACCATCGGCGTGCCGGTACCCTCGACGGACATCTCCCTGCGCGATGAAGACGGCAACGAGGTCGGCGTCGGCGAACGCGGTGAGCTTTGTGTCAAGGGGCCGCAAGTCATGCAAGGTTACTGGCGCAAGCCTGAAGCGACTGCAGAAGTAACGACAAAAGACGGTTACTTCCGCACCGGTGACGTCGCCATTCTGACTGAGGAGGGATTGTTCAAGATCGTCGACCGCATCAAGGATATGATCCTTGTCTCCGGCTTCAACGTTTACCCCAACGAAATTGAAGCCGTGATTGCCAAAATGGACGGGGTCATGGAGGCCGCCTGTATCGGCGTGCCGGATGAGCGCACCGACGAGGCCGTAAAACTCTTTGTCGTCAAAACCGCAGGCTCAACTATTACCAAAGAAGATGTCATCGCCTTCTGCCGCGAAAACCTGACAGGCTACAAGGTCCCCAGACAGGTGGAGTTCATCGACGCCGTGCCGAAGTCAGCCGTTGGCAAGCTCCTCAGGCGGGAACTGCGAGGCTGATGCGGAATCCTTTTTCTGCTTCCCGACAGGGGCAAATCATGTAAAAGCCCTTTACATGAATGGAAAAAAACAGACTAAGAGCGGTCGCGGCTATCATCACGGCGATCTTGTAGAAGCGATGGTGATGGCGGCTCTCAAACTGATTGCCGAGTTTGGACCCGCCGGATTCACTTTTGCCGAGGTGACGCGGGTTGTTGGCGTCAGCCCGGCGGCGCCCTATCGCCACTTCAGGGACCGCGACGCCCTCATGGCCTTCATTGCACAGCGTGGGTTTGAGCGTTTTACCAAGGCACTCGAGAAAGCCTGGAATGGAGGAAAGCCGGACAGATTGACCGCCTTCAAGGCCGTCGGACAGGCCTACCTCGCCTTTGCTCGCAAGGAACCCGCCTACTATGCCGCAATGTTCGAGGCGCGACTTTCCGACGAACACACAAGGGCTCTGGCGCTGGCGGGCGACAATGCTTTCAGTGTTCTGAGGGAAGCAGCCGAGGTCCTGATTAATACCCTGCCTGACAAAAAGCGCCCCCCCGCCATGATGGTCGCCCTCCACGTATGGTCTATGGCGCACGGGATTGCATCGCTTTTTGGCGGCGACGGACAAAATCGCAAAGCGATCCCGATGGAGCCGGAAGACCTGCTGGAAGCCGGGGTTCTGATCTATCTGGATGGGCTCGGATTTTCGCAAACACCTTGAATATTTGACAATGCTGCCAATTTTCATGTGGACGGACTTGACAAAGGCCGCATCATGGACCAGATATGTGAATGTTAATAACATTCACATCGTGACCCGGAGGGCAGCAGAATGGATAAAACTTACTATCGAGATTCCACGACCGGACCAATTCCGTTGGTTGCCATGATCCTTGGTTTCATAGTCTTCTGGCCAATTGGCCTCGCCATTCTCCTCTATATGACTTGTTTTGGCCACAGATCCTGGAGGGGCGCCAGGTGGAACGCAAACGGCGGGAACTGGAACTGGCAGAATGGTGACTGGTGGTCAGGTCACTGGTACGGAGACAATTCAATGAACGAAGATGAACAAACTGGCAGACGCAGAAACCGCCACCGTCGACACTACCGGCACGGCTGTTCAAGCCGAAGCCACCGCAGCCGTCACAGCTATTCGTCGAGCGGCAACACCGCCTTTGATTCCTATCGCGAAGAGACCCTTCAACGATTGGAAGAGGAGCAGGGTGAGTTTGAGACATTTCTCGACAACTTGCGCCAGGCCAAGGACAAAACCGAATTCGATGAATTCATGGCAGAGCGCAAGAACCGCCCCGGGCAGGATCTTGACGCGCTGGAGGACGATCAACCGAGCGCTTAAGCCCCTGAACAACAACTCCTTGTCGTCCCGGCCTTGAGCCGGGACCTCAGGGCACATTGCCCACTAACAATTCGGATTGTCATTATCTCCCACATCGTGCCCCGAGATCCCGGGTCGCGCTTCGCTTTCCCGGGATGACAGGTTGAGGATGAATCCTCCTAAAGCAGCATCGTCACCCGGGTCTTCGATGTAGCCCTTGAAAACCGACAGCAGTTCGGCACCGAGCGCGCCATCGACGACACGGTGATCACATGACAGCGTCACGCTCATCATGGTCGCAACACCAAGCACGCCGCCCTTGGCCACCAGCCACTGCTCCCCTGCCCCGGCAGCCAAAACAGACGTACAAGGTCTTTTCCAGGATATTGCAATTTTGCACTTTGCCAGGGAACTGGCAGACTAAGTCGCGCGAATCATTTCCAGGTCGCTGAAATCGCTACATAGAATTGAGCCTATGGAATGACCGGCGAGTAAGGGTCGATCAAGAGTCTTCCACTATTGCCAATAGTGGAAGATGGGGAGCGCTTTGGAGGGGAAAGCAGACTTCGGAGGAAGTCATTGACAGGGGGCGGTTGTAGCCAATAACGGGCTTGCAGCCCCAGGATTGATTTAATCGGTTCCACAACTTATTATAAATTGTACTGCATATTTACCTAAGCAACACAGGGTTTCACTTCATGTCAAAACGCATTTTTCTGCCTCTGATTATCTCGCTCGTATTTAGCGCCTTGCCAACCTCCGCCACGGCCGACCCGCTTTATGACTATCAAGAAGACGCGGATCTTTTGCGTTTGGAACACCTCGAATTTTGGACAGCACTTTTTGAAGAATACCACAAGGTTACCGGAACGTTTCCTTTTCAGAACATCCTGAAATCAAAAGACGATATCGCCTTTGTGAAAATCGCAACCAAACAACAGATGAAATTTCTCGATCCTGGCGCACCGGAATATAATGAAGAGCTCGACTTCGGGAATTCCAGTTTTAATCAACAGCCGGTCAAGGATCTTGTCGCTGAGCTTGAGCGTGTTTTAGAACGCGTCATCGATGAAAAATATGACATGCAGCAAGTCCCGACCAACAGCCCAATTGGCTATTATTATTTTGCGACAGACACTGGCTATGTGCTGTGGGTCACCTGCATCACTTGCGGCGTCACCCGGATCTCAACCCTGCTCTTTGATGGCCATACACCGACTGTCAATATTGCCTCCGAAGGCATGGTCGGAAACGTGACAAAAGCACTGAGCCGGAGCGATATGTTGTCGCATCGAACCTACAAAAAGTGGAAGAAGCGCCCGTATCACAAAGAGGGCTATGTCCGCCAAATGGAAACCAAGAACGCACACGATTCAAAGTAAGGGTAGCGGCTGTTAGTGGGGTGATGCGCACGCTTGGTTCCAGCTAGATACAAAAGGCGCATAATATATCGTATGAAAACTATTCGAACGCAATTGACACAAGTGGTAGAGAATAGTCGGGTACGCCGGCGGAAGCAGCCATTTTGGAGGTGAAAGGTAGCTTCAACTCCAATACCCCTTGTCGTCCCCTTCTCAGGCGTATTTTGCCCGCCCTGTCAGGCAGTGCAACCCTGAGCCGGGATGACAAACATCAGGATTGTTCCCTATAACAGCATCGTCACCGGGTCTTCGATATAACCCTTGAAGACACCGAGCAGCTCGGCTCCAAGTGCGCCGTCAACCACGCGGTGATCGCACGACAGGGTCACGCTCATCATGGTCGCGACGCCAAGCACGCCGTCCTTGACGACCGGGCGCTGTTCGCCCGCGCCGACGGCCAGAATGGCGCCTTGTGGCGGGTTGATCACGGCGGAAAACTCCCTAATACCGAACATACCGAGGTTTGAAATCGAGAAAGTACCGCCCTGGTATTCCTCGGGCATCAGTTTGCGATCCCGTGCTCTTGCCGCCAGGTCTTTCATTTCGTTGGCAATCTCAGCCAGGCCCTTGGACTCAGCCTCTCTGATAACCGGCGTGATCAGGCCGCCATCAACGGCAACCGCGATAGAAATATCCGCATGGGAATGAAGCAGGATTGAATCCCCCGCCCAGCTCGCATTGGCTTTTGGCACTTTTATGAGCGCCATTGCAGATGCCAGAATGATAAAATCATTGACGCTGATCTTGTAGGCGACATCTCCGATGGGTGATTTGGCGTTGAGATCTTTCCGCGCGGCCAGCAGGTTGTCGATCTGACAGTCAATGGTGAGATAAAAATGCGGCACGGTCGATTTGGATTCGGTCAGGCGGCGCGCCACAGTCTTGCGCATGCCATCGACCGGAACCTGTTCATACCTGGCCGGATCGTAAGCCGAAAAATCGGGCCCGCTCGGAGCTTGCACGGGAAAGCCTGCGCCAGGCAGCGGGATAACCTTTGCACCCGAACTGCCGGCTGGCTTGCCGGCGGCGGCCTCGACATCGCGCTTGACGATGCGCCCGCCCGGGCCCGAGCCTGCAAGCCCTGTCAGATTGACCTTCATCAACCCCGCCATGCGCTTTGCCAGTGGGCTGGCCATGATCCGGTCGCCGGTCGCTGCCTGGCCGGGCGCTGCTTGCATTGTCGGTGCCGGTGCTGCTGCAGCCACTGCGATCGGCGCAACCCTGGTAACTTCGGGCGCAACGGCAATGGCCATCGGCGCAGCCTCGGTGATCGCAGACGCGTCTTCGCCTTCTTCAAGAATGATCGCAATAGGCGTGTTGATCAAAACGCCCTCGGTCCCTTCGGCAACGAGGATCTTGCCAACCCGGCCTTCGTCGACGGCTTCCACTTCCATGGTCGCCTTGTCGGTTTCGATTTCGGCGATGACATCCCCTGATGCAACAGTATCGCCCTCCTTCACCATCCATTTGGCGAGGGTGCCTTCTTCCATGGTCGGAGACAGGGCAGGCATCAGGATCTCTACAGGCATGGGGACCTCTTCACTTTGACTCACCGATTGGTTCAGACATAGCAAACACGCTTTACAGCTTCAACGACCTTATCAGCCGAGGGGATCGACAGGGCCTCAAGGTTTGCCGCGTAAGGCAAGGGGACATCTTCCTGGGTGACGCGCAGAACCGGCGCATCGAGATATTCAAACGCATGCTCCTGCAGCGAAGCGGCAAGTTCGGCGCCGATCCCGCAAACCCGCCACGCTTCCTCGACGGTCACAACCCGATTGGTCTTGCGCACCGAGGCGATCACAGTCTCAAGATCAAGAGGTCTTATAGTGCGCAGATCAATGATTTCAGCATCGATGCCTTCTCCGGCCAGAATATCTGCAGCCTCGAGGGCAAATTCAACACCGCGGGAATAGGAAACAAGGGTAACATCAGCCCCCGGACGGACGACACGCGCCTTGCCAATCGGCAGAACATAATCTTCAAGGTCAGGCACTTTAAAGGTCTTGCCATACATCAGCTCATGCTCGAGGAAGACCACCGGGTTGGGGTCCCTGATTGCTGCCTTGAGAAGCCCCTTGGCATCTGCTGCCGACCACGGTGCAACAACCTTGAGACCGGGCACATGGGCATACCAGGCCGCGTAGTCCTGGCTGTGTTGGGCCCCAACGCGTGAGGCCGCGCCGTTAGGTCCGCGAAACACAATCGGACAGGTCATCTGCCCACCGGACATATATCGCGTCTTGGCGGCTGAATTGATGATGTGATCAATCGCCTGCATGGCGAAATTGAATGTCATGAACTCGACAATTGGCCGCAGCCCGGCCATCGCAGCACCGACGCCAAGCCCGGCAAACCCGTGCTCTGTAATCGGTGTATCGATGACCCGGCGCGGACCGAATTCATCAAGTAGACCCTGGCTGACCTTGTAGGCCCCGTTATATTCGGCAACCTCCTCGCCCATAAGAAAGACATTGGCGTCACCGCGCATTTCCTCGGCCATGGCATCGCGCAGCGCCTCACGCACTGTCAGATCGATGGTGGCGGTTCCTGCCGGTACATCCGGATCGTCCATTACAGAGGGAGCAGCAGGCGCAGATGGAGCAACATTTGCTGGCTGAACCGGCGTTGGTGTCCCGGTTTTCGCAGGTGATGCGGAAGCTTTGACTGGCACATCCTCGCCCTCGTCCACGATCACCGCTATGGGCACATTGACAGCAACGTCCTCGGTCCCTTCCGCGATCAAAATCGAACCGACCACGCCTTCATCAATGGCCTCAATTTCCATGGTTGCCTTGTCTGTTTCAATCTCGGCAATGATGTCACCAATGGCGACAGGATCGCCTTCCTTGACGTGCCACTTGGCGAGGGTGCCAAACTCCATGGTCGGGGACAGGGCCGGCATCAGAATTTCTGTCGACATGGCTCGTCTCCCTACGCCAAAACATCTGTGTAGAGTTCGGCAGGATCGGGTTCCGGACTTTCCTGAGCAAACTGTGCCGCGTCATTGACCACCTGACGAATGTCCTTGTCGATCGCCTTCAGCTCATCCTCTGAAGCAAATTTGCGTTTCAGAACCTCGGCTCGAATGTGCTCAATCGGGTCGTGGTGCTCACGCACTTCGTTGACCTCTTCGCGGGTTCGATATTTCGCCGGATCCGACATTGAGTGCCCGCGATAGCGGTAGGTTTTCATCTCAAGGATTATCGGCCCCTTGCCAGACCGGCAATGTTCGAGCGCTTCAAGACCGGCGTCACGAACCGCTACAACGTCCATGCCATCGACCTCTATTCCGGGAATATTGAAACTGATGCCGCGGCGGTGAAGGTGTGTTTCTGACGAGGATCGCTGGATCGCCGTGCCCATGGCATACTGGTTATTTTCAACCACATAGACCACAGGCAAGCTCCACAGCTGGGCCATATTAAAACTCTCGTAAACCTGCCCCTGATTGGACGCGCCGTCGCCAAAATAGGCAATCGCCACACTGTCGTTATCACGATATTGATTGGCGAAGGCGAGGCCCGTTCCGATGGGAACCTGGGCCGCGACAATGCCGTGGCCGCCATAGAACTGCTTCTCTTTGGAGAACATGTGCATGGAGCCACCCTTGCCACTGGAATAGCCATCCGACCGACCGGTCAACTCGGCCATGACGCCTTTGGGATCCATACCGCACGCCAGCATATGTCCATGATCCCGGTAAGATGTGATGACCTGATCCTCATCCCGCCTGGCTTCGGTCATGCCGACAACCACAGCTTCCTGCCCGATATAAAGATGACAAAACCCGCCGATGAGACCCATGCCATAGAGCTGCCCCGCCTTTTCCTCAAAGCGGCGGATCATCAACATTTCACGATAAAATCTGAGCAAGTCTTCGGATGATACCGGACCAGATCCCGTACCGGATTTTTTCGTCGCGGGTTTTTTCTTTCCGGCCGCCCTGGATTGGGGCTGGGATGATTTTCCGGCCATCTGGATCAAATCCTTTCCGCTATCGTGACAATGCTCGAGATATGTTCCACAAACGCCCTTTCCGGCGCGTTAATCTGGCCATCGCAGAGACATCGACGGACGGCGTGAACTATTCGGGAGAGCGATCTTCGTCTCGCGACAGAGCGTTATCATCTTCTTCATCAAGAATTATGACAAGTTCGTCCTTGTCAGCAAGACCAAGAACCAGCCTTACCTCCTCGTCCAGCAGATCGCGGTCCAGATTTCCCGGAGCCATGAGCGAGACCTTTTTGTCGAGGGTGGTACGCGCTGCCCTCAGAGTTTCAAGCTCGGCGCGCTTGTCTTCCAGTTCTGCCATGGTTTTTTGCCTGGCATAATAACCGTTGTTGCCATTCAGAAACGAACTGCCAAAATAATACATCAGCCCGAAAACGATCAGGGGAAACCGCGCGACGCGAAAAAATCTGGAAAGCGTGATTTGTCTCAACATGATGCCAAGGAGGCCATGATTTGTTGGCCCCGTCAAGCGCAAAGCAGCCCCGTGCCCCGGCGTTAACCTCTTGATTCTCAATAGCTTGTTAAGCGTTATTGAGGAACTTCAGGAGACCTCTACCTCCATAGTGTGCTGAAGTATCAAGCTCTTCCTCAATGCGAATAAGCTGATTGTATTTCGCCAGCCGGTCCGACCGGGACAAGGAGCCGGTTTTGATCTGACCGCAATTGGTGGCGACGGCCAGGTCAGCAATCGTTGCATCTTCTGTCTCGCCGGAGCGATGCGACATGACGGACGTATAGCCCGCCCGATTTGCCATATCCACTGCTTGAAGAGTTTCTGTCAACGTACCGATTTGATTGACCTTTACCAGGATAGAATTTGCGACACCAAGATCGATGCCGCGTGACAGGCGGTCCGGGTTGGTGACAAAAATATCATCGCCGACAAGCTGAACCTTGTCCCCGAGCGCTTCGGTGAGCGCGGCCCAACCCTCCCAGTCATCTTCAGCCATGCCGTCTTCGATGGAAATGATCGGGTAGCGGGCGCACAGATCAACATATTTGGCGACAAGCGCATCGGATGATAGCGAGAGCCCCTCACCCTTCATTTCATATTTGCCGTTTTCATAAAACTCGCTCGAGGCGCTGTCGAGCGCCAGGAAGACATCCTCGCCGGGACGATAGCCGGCCGCTTCTGTGGCCTTGAGGAGAAAGGAGATCGCTTCGTCTGTCGTGGCGATACCGGGGGCAAAACCGCCTTCGTCGCCAACGTTGGTATTGTGCCCTGCATCGACGAGGGCCTTTTTCAGCTTGTGGAATATTTCTGAACCCATACGGACCGCATCACGGATCGTGCCGGCACCTACTGGCATGATCATGAATTCCTGAATGTCGATGGGATTGTCAGCGTGCTCACCGCCGTTGATGACATTCATCATCGGGACCGGAAGCACCCGCGCCGAGGGTCCGCCAATATAGCGATAGAGCGGCAGGCCGCAGGCTTCCGCTGCCGCCTTGGCGATCGCCAGCGAAACACCCAGAATGGCATTGGCCCCGAGGCGGCTTTTGTTTTCCGTCCCGTCGAGCTCAATCATCACTTCATCGATGTCTGTCTGCTCTTCGGCATCCAGCCCGCAAATGCAGTCGAGGATCTCGCCATTGACCGCCTCAACGGCCATCTCAACGCCTTTGCCCTGGTAACGCTCCTCACCATCACGCAGCTCCACCGCCTCGTGGGCCCCGGTTGAGGCCCCGGATGGCACCGCCGCCCGGCCAAACGAGCCATCATCAAGCAAAACATCAACTTCGACGGTGGGGTTGCCCCGGCTGTCGAGAATTTCACGGGCAAGAATATCGGCAATAGCGGTCATGACGCAGGGTCCTTGTTTATCGGGGAAATGCGGGAAGATCTCCCGTTTGCTCAAGGGGGTCATAAACTCCCCCGCGCCCTAAATCAAGCGTGCCTGTTACCCCCTACGGCACCATCATCCCGCGCAGCATGTAAAAGAACATGGCCCCCAAAAATGCGGCACAGGGAACGGTAATGATCCAGGCAGCAATGATCGTCAGGAAGTAGTTGCGCCGGACCAGTTTGCGTTTCTTCGCCTTTTTGAGTTTCTTGTTTGAGGGTGGCACTGCCGCAAGGACCTCTTCACCATTATCCAGACCATTGTTCAGGCTGGTGAGATCAACCGCCCTGCCGATGTTGTGATTGGTCAGATACTCGCGCAGGAAGCCGACACCAAAGACGCCGCCAATGGCCACATGGGTCGAAGAGACCGGCAGGCCGAGGGTCGAGGCGATGATCACGGTTGTTGCTGCGGCAAGGGCCACTGCGTAGGCGCGGATGATATTCAGCCGCGTGATTTTCTTGCCGACCGATTTCATGAGTTTCAGGCCGAACAGATAAATCCCGATACCAATACCGACACCGCCAAGCCCGAGAATCCAGATCGGCGCGGAGGCCTTTGTTTGAATGCCGCCGGACTGCACTGCAGATATGACACCGGCAAGAGGACCCACAGCGTTGGAAACATCGTTGGCGCCGTGAGCAAAGGCCAGCAAGGCGGTTGCAAAAATCAATGGCATCTTGAACAGCTGCGCCACGGCGCTGCGTTTGTTTTCAAGACCCTCCGAGGCTTTCGCGATAGCCGGCTTCAGGAGCGCCCATGCGACGAAGAAGACAATGATGCCCTGAGCAATCAAAAAGAGATCGTCGGGCTTCCAGATACGCTTCAGGCCCTTCATCGCCAGATAGACACTGAAGATCGAGGCCATCAAGGCAACAAATACCGGAACCCACTTGCGCGAGGCCGCGACCATGTCCTCCTGGAAGAGGATGAGGGTCTTGATGGCAAACAGGAAAAGCGCCGCAAGCCCCCCGCCCATCAGGGGCGAGATGACCCAGCTTGCTGCGATCTTGCTCATCACCGGCCAGTTCACCGCGACAAAGCCCGCCGCAGCGATCCCTGCCCCCATGACGCCGCCAACGATGGCATGGGTGGTTGAGACCGGAGCGCCAATGGCCGTGGCCAGGTTCACCCAGACGGCGGCAGCCAAAAGCGCGCCGATCATCGCCCAGATAAAGACATCGGTGGATTCGATCACCGATATATCAATGATCCCCTTGGAGACCGTGGAGACAACATCGCCGCCGGCGATCAGGGCCCCGAGAAAATTGAAGAGTGCAGCGACGATCAAGGCCTGAACGATGGTCAGTGACTTCGATCCAACCGCTGGCCCCATCGTGTTGGCGACATCATTAGCGCCAATATTCATTGCCATATAGCCGCCGATAACAGTGGCCAGGATAATCCAGTAGCTGCCACCAGCCGGAATGATACCGGTGAAGGTCATGGCCAGGATAGCAACGAGGAACAATCCTGCCAGCATCAGCTTGAGCGACAGTGCTCCGGCGTCAAGTCCGGCTGATTGCAGGGTTGCAACTTTTTTGAGATCTTTGTCGAGAGTTGTCTTTTTGACCTGAGCCACTGCGTACGATCCTTTGCATCAGACAATGTTTTCCATTTTCTGAGCGCTCAATACAGCGGTTCGCGGCGGCAGGGTGTGAAACTTTTGTGACAATTCGGATCCAGCGAAATACCGCGGAAACCTTCGATCCTACGGCAGCATAATCCCGCGCAATGTGAAGAAGAATAAAGCTCCCAGCAGTGCTGCACAAGGCACTGTGACAATCCACGCCGCAATAATGGTCAGGAAGTAGTTGCGCCGGACCAGCTTGCGTTTACGGGCCTTCTTCAGTTTTTTCGATGATACCGGTTTGGACACCGCCGCCTCGTCACCATTGTCATAAGCGGTCAGATCAACCGCAATCCCGTTGCCGGCGCCCCTGCCTCCTGCACCGTTGCCATTATTGGCCAGATATTCGCGCAGAAACCCGACCCCGAATACGCCGCCAATGGCGACGTGAGTGGAACTCACCGGCAAGCCGAGGGCGGAGGCAATAATCACAGTGGTTCCGGCAGAAAGCGCAACCGCATAGGCCCGTATGATATTGAGCCGGGTGATTTTCTTGCCGACAGTTTGCATCAGCTTCATGCCGAAGAGATAAATCCCGAGGCCAATTCCAACACCACCAATGAGCAGGATCCAGATCGGGGCGCCTGCTTTGGATGTAATGCCGCCCGATTCAACTGCGGATATAATGCCCGCAAGCGGTCCCACGGCATTCGACACATCATTGGCGCCGTTAGCAAAGGCCAGCAGTCCGGCGGCGAAGATCAAGGGGATTCTGAACAGGCGGCCTACCGCACCACGCTTGTTTTCAATACCTTCCGAAGCCTTCCTGATTACAGGTCTCAGGATACACCAGGACAGAAAGAAGACCACAACCCCGACCACCATTAGCAAGGCCGGGTCAGCCCTGTAGATACGCTTCAGGCCCTTCATCATCAAATAGACGGTGAAGATCGACGCCATCAGGGCGACAAAAACCGGCACCCATTTTCGCGACGCCTCTATCATATCGTCCTTGAAAAGGATGAGCGTCTTTATGGCGAACAGAATGATCGCGGCGAGGACCCCGCCGAGCACCGGCGAGATCACCCAGCTTGCCGCAATCTTGCCCATCACCGGCCAGTTCACCGCAACAAAGCCTGCCGCTGCGATACCAGCCCCCATGACACCGCCGACAATCGAATGCGTGGTCGAGACCGGCGCACCGACCCAGGTAGCAAAGTTGACCCAGAAGGCCGCTGCCAGAAGCGCCGCAACCATCGCCCATATGAAGACATCCGCCGACTGGATCACTGAAATATCAATGATGTCTTTGGAGACCGTGGAAACAACATCCCCGCCGGCGATAATGGCACCGGCCAGATTACAGACCGCTGCAAGGATGAGAGCCTGAATAACAGTCAGAGTCCCCGACCCGACCGTCGGCCCCATCGTATTGGCGACATCGTTGGCGCCGATATTCATCGCCATATAGGCACCAATGACCGCCGCCACCATGATCCAGTAGCTGCCGCCAACGGGAATGATGTTTGAAACGGTCAGACCGAGAATGACAAGCAGGAAACCACCGGCAAACGCCAGCTTGCGCGCCAGCAGTGCCGGATCACGTTTGCCGGCCTGGATCGTCTCGACTTTCCCGAGGTCTTTATCGAGGATGGATTTGTCGGTTGAGACCATGTTCAGGTGATTCCCCCAAAAGAATTGGGAAAGTATATGGCCGAAAGAACCGCCGCTGTCACCCCCGGAGCGAAGACCACGCCCATTAAGTTGGGGACAGATCCCGGCTGGTCGAAAGAACCGGTCGGACCGCTCGGGTTTACCGCAACCTTGCCTGCCCGATCCCGCAGAAGACTTGCCGTTTGACCTGTGTCATAGTCCGGCGTTGAAGGAAAAACGACACCACAAGCAATGGGGGCCGCGCGTGCTAATTGTTCAGATATCCGATACTCATATCGTGGAAGAAGACAGGCTGGTGTACCGGGCTATCGATGCCAATGAAGGTCTGCGCAAGGCCGTTGCGAAGATCAATACCATGTCGCCGCAGCCGGACTGTGTCGTTTGTACCGGCGATCTGACCAATCGGGGCCGCGCCTCACAGTATGAAGTCTTCGGCAGTATTGTCTCAGATCTCAAGGCACCGCTCTTTGTCATTCCCGGCAATCATGATGATACAGACTGTCTGCAAAGATCCCTGCCCGACCTGTGGCGCAGCGCAGAGGCGCCCCACCTCGGGTTTATCCATGATCAGGGTCAAACCCGCCTGATCTTTCTCAACAGCACAATCGCGGGCGAACATCACGGCCATATCGACGAGGAGCGCTGCACCTGGCTGCGCGCCCATATCGAAGACGCCCCGGCCCACGTCCTCGTGTTCCTGCACCATCCGCCATTCGAGACCGGCATCTGGTGGATGGATGCCATCGGCAACTCGGGCGGCCAGGTGCTCGAAAGCCTGCTGGCCGAGTACAACACGGTGCGCGGCGTCTTCGCCGGCCACATCCACCGGCCAATCGTCCGCTCCTTTGCGGGTACAATTTGCCACGTTGCTCCGAGTACATCCCATCAGGTCGCCCTTGACATCCGTAATGACGACGCGCTTTTCATGTCCGAGAACCATGAGCCCGCCGGAATGCTGGTCCATGTCCTCGACCAGCACAGCGGCAACCTGACGACCCACATCCAGTACACCGACACCTACGCCGAGGTCGAAACCCTGAAGGGCTACGTTGATGAACACCGCGACGAGCTGCGGGGCCAGTACAAGGTTTTGTTCCGGAAGACGCATGGCCGGGACTATGGCGATGACGGTAACCGATAGGGATTGCATCGTTCTCGCCCCTCACTTGCCCCGAGCGTGAAATACTTATAGCATCTTCAACCATAAATAGGAGACGGGGAAGTGAGAGACTGTGGAGTTGGGAGGTGAGGGATGACTTTGGCGAAATTTTCGAATTGGATTTTTGCGCCTTACCTGATGATCTTTGGTTGTTCTTCTCTTCCGTTGGAAGACGAATGGAACGAGACGAGCTATCGTGACCGGCTTGTCACGGTTGTTTCGGACGGGCTGGCAACAGAAGACCAAAAGAAGAGCGAGGCGTGCAGCTACAATGACCGGTCATTGTGGAAAGCTGAGATTGACGAGAAGAGTTTTCGCGGATCCTTCAGATATTCCGACGACTTTCGCCTGGAAACAGTC
This sequence comes from Alphaproteobacteria bacterium, assembly GCA_030614785.1. Classification (GTDB taxonomy): domain Bacteria; phylum Pseudomonadota; class Alphaproteobacteria; order M2410; family M2410; genus JAUWTJ01. Next base: position 22,188 of record JAUWTJ010000031.1, read on the forward strand.
GATCAGGAATTCATTCGAGGCCAAAGCCTCCTGGATAATGACATTCTTGCCAACTACCTTGAGAAAGTCCTTACGCGAGCTTACCGCGCAGGCGACGAGGATCTGGTGAGGCAGGTGAGAAATCAGCAGAATCTCTTGCATGAGTATTTTCGCGGATATTACGATGAGATTTTTTCCTCGAGTGATGAAAGACTGAAATCCGATAACCTAATTGGTTTGAAAGTAAGCTATATCAGAGAGTTAGAGAACAGGATTATAGGCTCATTCTACAGTTGGAATTTGTCGCCGACCGGCCGATCACTCGAACGTGTTCGCGTTGATCGTGAGCCTCGCCCTGAGATTACGGACTGGTATGAATGGGTATATCGTTCCCTAAGCCCGGGAGAAGGTAATGATCCTGAGGCGGTGTTCCACGGCCCCAAAGGAACATTTGCGATGTCGAATTCATTTGTTCCGCATTTGGTCCGGTATCTTCGAGTTGCCGCCATCGAGGCCAAAAGTCGCGAACTCCTTCAGTGGCTGGTTGATGAGATTGAGCTCGCATTGACAACGAGCTACCGCAGAGAGCTGGAGCCCGGTACGAAGTTCATGGGGCGCCGCGTGAACGCTATGGATTGGCCCTGGTATGAGTCAGATCGCAATGAATTAATGACTGAATTGGCCCTTGTTCGGGCCCAACTCCACCTTATGGTTGGCGATGCCAGTGGGCTGGAGGCTATTTATTTGGATCTACACAGACGTAGTCTGGCTATGAGGTGGGTGTGTCACAGGTTTCAGTCTTCATATGCCGATTATTCCGCGGCAAAGATTGCCACAAGGCTGTTTGAGGATACAGGTAAGGCCAGGCACAAACGCAATGCGTTAAGGTACGTAACTGGCCTGAGCAAGCAGTGGTCGGAGGAATATTCTCCTTTGCGTGCCAACGAACTCAATTGCCTCAAAGAGCGATTGAATGCACTGTCAATTGAGAACGTGCCAGACGCTTTCACCAATTCGAATATTTGCAAATTGTAGTAATATCCAACGGCTGCACTAAGATGCACCCGTGCAAGCTCCGTCCCCACGTTCACCTCTCCTTCGGGGTGATCGACATCCGTAATGACGACGCGCTTTTCATGTCCGAAACCCATGAGCCCGCCGGGATGCTCGTCCATGTCCTCGACCCGCACAGCGGCGACCTGACGACCCATGTCCAGTACACCGACACCTACGCCGAGGTCGAAGCCCTGAAGGGCTACGTTGAGGAACACCGCGAGGAGCTGCGGGGCCAGTACAAAGGATTATTTCGGAAGACGCATGGGCGCGAATATGGCGATGACGGTAAGCGATAGGGATTGCATCGGTCTCGCGTCTCACTTGCCCCGAGCGTGAAATACCTCTAGCATCTTCAACCAGAAATAGGAGGCGGGGATGGGGCATTTGAATGTTTTAGTTGAGAACGGGGATGGAGAGCGCAGGTGCCTTGACGAGTGGAAATATGGCCACGGCCTCTGGCTCGTTGACATGGTTGGCCCCTTCGCCACCTCCGACAACAAACGGACAGAAGTCATACTCGCCGATCTTGTCAAGAACGTCTTTAGGGGGAGGAAATTCAAGTTCCATCGCACGGACCCTACGACGGGCAAGCGCGTGACTGTGGAACTAGGGGGTGAGGGATGAGCCGGACGACAGTATTGATTGCAGTGGCGGCAGGCCTTATCCAGATTTCCAGTGCCTGTGCCGCTCAGGAGGTCAAGAGTGAAGTGGCGCAGCCGGTTCATGGGTCCTCAAGCAATGGAAACGACAATGATCAATGTGCTCCAGACGCTATGGAGAGCGCGGTTGATGCTATGATTGGCGGAAACCTTTGGCCCTACCAGGTCAAATACATTGAGGATGTGTATGAGAATTCGGGGCACAATTACATACCGAGCGTCGCTCGCTTTCTGAAGGCGACCCGGTCCTGGAAAGATGTTCGCGTTATTCGCAAGTGGCGCAAGCCAATCTACGTGCGTGTCCGCAATGCGCCTTACGGATCATTGAGAGAGATAGAGAATAAGTTTAAAAGCATCTCCCGGTTCACAGGCGTTCCTATAACCTTTGCAGGTCTGCTTGAACATAACAAAGTCAACGTCGAAGTGGGTTTCTTCGGCGATGTCGGTGATTCACTATATTGCGTTAGTGACCTTTGCTATGCCCATGTCGGTGAAATTCGAACGAACTATCGAATGGAATTCTACAATTTTCCAGTCCTTGGAAAAACGGTGGCTTATAATCGTTCCGACTACAAACACTATCGGGATTTCGTTCCCTTTACGCCAAAAAGTGAAGGGGAACATGTCTGGGGCGGGGTCCTTGCTAACTCTCGAGGCGAGATAGAGAGCGGCGTTTGCTACATCAACGCCAATCTGGACTCGAAGCGTAGAAATTATGCTGTAAATGAGTGTGCAATTCGTGTCATGGGCATTGTTGGGCCGGACAGTGGCGCCGTGCCATCACTCAAGATTCGTGAAAATGAAGATGACCGTAGCGGGCAGCTACGAACGCTAAATCGTGCACTCGGGTTTTTGTCCAAGTTCGATGCGTTGACTGGACTCGACAGAACCGAAGCGTTGAAGCTTTTTGCCAAAAATTGCAAGAAGAACAACAAATAGCAAGGGGATTGCAGAATGACTCTTACACAAACTACCGTGACGTCCAGAGACGGAAGTGAAATTACGATTTGGATGACGGTTTGACGTTGGAAGTAGTCGACTCAAGACTCAACGGCTGCACTAAGATGCACCCGTGCAAGCTCCCTTTGTCCGGCAGGGTGTGCTTGGCACACCCGAGAGGGGCCCCCACATTGGCCTCTGCTTCGGCCCGACCGGTCAACTCTCGCCTGACAATCCGGCTGACGTTCACATTCCTGTGATTTGAAGAACAAAGATTGGCGATCAAGACCACCCGGGGTACAACGGGCTCTATGCAAGTATCAGCAAAAATAGCGGTCCTGGTTGTCGCCGCGCTCCACGTCGGTTTCCTGATATTGGAAATGTTCCTTTGGGATCACCCCATTGGACGCGAGGTGTTCTCCATGACCGCAGTCCAATCGGCAGAGACTGCGGTATTGGCCTCCAATCAGGGGCTATATAATGGATTTCTGGCGGCGGGCCTGCTCTGGGGTCTGGTGGCCGGGAAACGTGACATCACAGTTTTTATGCTCCTGTGCGTCGTCATTGCCGGAATATTCGGTGGGGTCACGGCAAATCCGTCGATCGTGTTTATACAAGCCCTGCCCGCAGCGGTCGCTCTCATTTTGATCCTCCAGGGACGAAAAGGAAATTATTGAGTGGCCAAAGTCCTGATGCTTGTCCCCAACACGGATTTTGATCCGACGGAAGCCGGGGTGCCCTGGCACGTTCTCACCGAGGCAGGACATGATGTCTGGTTAGCCACGGAAGATGGAACAAAGGCGCAGTGCGATCAAATTACCCTGTCGGGAAAAGGCCTGAAGGGTCGTCTCAAGACCCTGGCTGTGCGCCCCGCCAGCCGCAAAATCTATATCAAAATGGAAGCCAACAAACGCTTTGAGAGCCCGCTGGCCTGGAGCGATGTCAACCCGGACGACTTTGATGTTCTGATCTTGCCTGGCGGACATGCACCTGGCATGAAGCCCTATCTGGAGGCCGAGGCCGTCTTCGGTATCTGCCGCAATTTCTTTGCCCGCAAGGCTCCTGTGGCCAGCATCTGTCACGGCGTGCTCGCCCTGGCGCGCACAAAAGACGATGACGGGCGCTCTGTTCTCTACGGCTATAAAGTCACCGGCCTGAATAATTTTCAGGAAAGAATAGCGCTCCGTATGACGAAGAAAACCATGGGCCAGCACTATCAGACCTACCCCGAGACAGTTCAGGACGAGGTCCGCCGCGTCTTGAAAAGCCCGCGTGACTTTAAGGCCGGGTCAATCCTGCCAGGCTTCGGCACAGCGCGCGCGCCACATAAGGGTTTCATCGTGGAAGACGGACATCTCATCAGCGCCCGTTGGCCCGGAGACGTCTACAAACTCGCCCACGCCTTGCGGGCTCGCCTGGAGAAAGACGCGGCTTAAGGGATTACTCAATCTCAATCGCCTGAAAGCTTTTCACCAGGTCATCGACCTGTTTGGCCTGAGAGAGCAGTTCCTCAAGCTTGTCCAGCGGCAGTGCGCTTGGGCCATCGCATTTGGCCTTGTCAGGATCAGGATGAGCTTCGAGGAAGAGGCCGGCGATGCCGCAGGCGAGCCCTGCCCGTGTCAGTTCGGGGGTTTGGGCGCGGCGGCCACCCGATGCGGTGCCACCTGACTCGCGTGACTGCAGGGCGTGCGTGACATCAAAGATCAACGGGTGCCCGCCTGTTGCCTTCTTCATGACTTCGAAGCCAAGCATATCGACAACAAGTTGATTGGGGCCAAGCATGGTGCCGCGCTCGCACAGCATGACTTTGTCATTGCCGCACTCATTGTACTTCTCAACCATATTGGCGACCTGATCAGCCCCCATATATTGCGGCTTCTTGGCATTGATCACCGCGCCGGTTTTCGCCATGGCCTCAACCAGATCCGTCTGGCGGGCAAGGAACGCAGGTGTCTGGATCACATCAACAACATCGGCCACGATTTGCGCCTGATGCGGCTCATGAAGGTCTGTGATGACCGGACAGTTAAACGCCTTCTTGACGGCCTCGAAGATCTTCATGCCCTCGTCGAGCCCGACGCCCCGGAAAGAATGAATGCTTGTCCGGTTCGCCTTGTCGAACGAGGCCTTGAAGACAAACGGAATTTTGAGCTTGTCGGTCGCCGCCTTGAAAGCCTCGGCCGCATAAAGCGTCGAGTCCAGATCTTCAAGAACATTGAGCCCGCCGAACAGCACGAAGGGCAAATCATTGGCGACGGTAACGGTATCTGTGATCTTGATGACTTTTTGCATCGGCTCGGGCCTTCCTGCTGACCAAACAATTTCATTGTCGTCCTCGGGCTCCCTAAAGGGAGAACCGGGGATCTTCTGTCCACCTGCTCACCAACTGAGAAGATCCCCGGCCGGCTGCGCCGCCGAGGCTGACAGTATGTTTTATACCAGCCGCGACTGTTTCACCGCTGCGTCAATGAACGAGGCAAACAGCGGGTGCGGTTCAAACGGTTTGGACTTCAATTCCGGATGATACTGAACGCCAATGAACCAGGGATGCGACGGGATCTCGACGATCTCGGGCAACAGGCCATCTGGTGAAACACCGGAGAAGATAACACCGTATTCTTCCAGTTGCTCGCGGCACTCCATATTGACTTCGTAGCGATGGCGATGGCGTTCTTTGATGTCGCACGACCCGTAAATCTCAGCGACTTTTGTCCCCGCGGTCAGACGGGCATCATAGGCGCCGAGGCGCATGGTCCCGCCAAGGTCATCGCCTTCGACACGTTTTTCCAGCTCGTTGCCCTTTGTCCACTCAGTCATGAGGCCGACGACAGGATTTTCACCTTCGCCAAATTCGCTCGAATTCGCGCTCTTGTCTCCAACCAGATTGCGCATCGCCTCAATAACGGCCATCTGCATGCCAAAGCAAATGCCGAAGTAGGGAACGTTCTGAACGCGGGCGAACTCTGCGGCCTTGATCTTGCCTTCGGCACCACGCTCACCGAAGCCGCCGGGCACCAGAATGCCGTGCACGTTCTGGAGATGATGCACCGCGTCTTCAGAATCAAACACGTCTGCCTGGACCCATTTCAGTTTCACCTTCACATTGTTGGCGATACCGCCATGGGTCAGCGCTTCACTGAGGCTTTTGTAGGCATCCTTGAGGCCGGTGTATTTGCCGACAATGGCTATGGTGACTTCGCCATCCGGTTCAATCACCCGATCACAAATGTCTTGCCACATTTCAAGCTTCGGCGCCGGGGCGTCGGTTATATGAAAGGCGCGCAAGACCTCGTCATCAAAACCTTCCTTGTGATAGGCAATCGGCACATGATAAATTGAAACCGCATCAAGGGCCTGAATAACCGCTTCGGGACGAACGTTACAGAACAGGCCAATTTTCCGCCGTTCTTCCTGGGGGACAGGGCGGTCCGAGCGGCACAGCAGGATGTCCGGCTGAATGCCAATGGAGCGCAGTTCCTTCACCGAATGTTGCGTCGGCTTGGTCTTGAGCTCGCCGGCTGTCGGTATGTAAGGCAGTAGCGTCAGGTGAACATAGATCGCCTGATCTCTGTCGAGGTCATTGCCAAGCTGCCTGATGGCTTCAAAAAACGGCAAGGCTTCAATGTCGCCAACCGTTCCGCCAATCTCGCATAGTACAAAATCGACATCATGGTTCCCGTGCAGAACAAAATCCTTAATGGCATTTGTTACATGCGGGATAACCTGAACGGTCGCGCCGAGATAATCGCCGCGGCGTTCTTTTTGCAATATCCCCTGATAGATTTTGCCGGTGGTGATATTATCATTGATCGTCGCCGGGACACCGGTAAAGCGTTCATAGTGTCCCAGGTCAAGATCGGCCTCGGTGCCATCGTCAGTAACAAAGACCTCACCGTGCTGATACGGGCTCATCGTGCCCGGATCGACATTGAGATAGGGGTCAAGTTTGCGAAGGCGGACCGAATACCCCCGTGCCTGCAAAAGCGCACCGAGTGCTGCTGAAGCCAGGCCTTTTCCGAGGGATGATACCACGCCGCCAGTTATGAAAATGTAACGCGCCATGGGCCTTGAACCTGGATGATTCGTGTTGCAGTGGGAAAGGAAAAATCTCCCTGTCCAAAATTTTTCCGGCTATTCAGGAATTTGCGGCCCATCGTCTGCAGAGCCGGTTTCCGCTTCCTTGTTTTCACCCGCAACGCTCGGATCATCTTCACCCAGCGGAACAGCAGGGATATTTAGCGCAGGCATCGTTGTTGAGGTCGGTGCAGGCGCTTCCCCCTCAACGTTGAAGTCGAGACCATTGTCCGCCAGACCCCGCGCCAGAATAGTGAGCGTAATCGAGCATATGAAAAACATTCCGGCCAGAATACCCGTCGCGCGTGTCAGTGCGCTGCCGACACCCCGGTTGGACATCAAACCGCCGCCACCACCGCCGCCGCCGCCCATCCCCAGCGCGCCGCCTTCGGAGCGCTGCAGCAAAACGGCAGCAATCATCGCCAGAATGACAAGGATCTGAATAACCAATACGACTGTGAACCACATATGTCAGCTTTCCGGTCTTTTGAGGGGCCACACACGAGCCCGCTAATGCGTGGGTCTTGTAGCGACTTCGGCGATCCAGGACAAGCCTTTGATTACTCACCTGCCTCAGGGCCGCGCGGTTCCTAAAGCCCGGCTTAACAAGCCGATATAATCCCGAAGAAATCCTTCGCCTTCAAACTGGCGCCGCCGACAAGACCGCCATTCACATGCGCAATTGCGAGGAGTTCTGCGGCATTTCCCGGTTTCATCGAGCCGCCATAGAGAATCCGGATCTTCGCACCGTCATCGCCAAACCGGGCTACCAGCTTTTTGCGGATGAATGTGTGGACTTCAGCCACTTCGGCGAGGGTTGGCGTCCTGCCCGTGCCAATAGCCCAGACCGGCTCATAAGCAACAATCGTGTTCTTCGAGGTGGCACCGTCCGGGACAGAGCCCTTGATCTGCTTCCCAATGACCCGAAGCGTTGCCCCCGCGTCGCGTTCCGCTTCGGTCTCGCCGACGCATATAATGGCTGTAAGACCGGCCAAATGGGCGGCTTTTGCCTTGGCCAGGACCATAGCATCGCTCTCGCCGTGATCGGTGCGGCGCTCCGAATGACCAACAATCGCCGCCTTGCCGCCCAGATCGCGCACCATTTCGGCGCTGATATCGCCGGTATGGGCACCCGAAGCGTTCATATGGCAGTCCTGCGAGCCAATCGCAATTTTACTGCCTTTCGCTGCTGCGGCCAGCGTCGAAATGAGCGTTGCAGGCGGACAAATCATCATATCGGCGCCCACCCTCCCCGCAGCCTTTGCGGCCTTGTCGAGCGCCCTGACCTCTTTGACTGACGCTTTCAGCCCGTTCATCTTCCAGTTACCGATGATAATCGGTCTTGGTTGCTTGATCTTCGCCTGAGCCACTTTTCTGCCTCTTGTTCACCTTGTGGGATTTGCCGCGAGACTAGATGATTCCCGCTTCACGTTCGTAGATGTTTCTACAGATGTTTCCTGCGAAGGTTAACCGCTAAAATCCGGGCTTGCGGCGCGGCGGTCCACACCCTAGGATGCGCCGCTTTCCGGGGGCGTTTTGCCTCGACCAATTTGACAACAAAGGATGCCGCTTCATGGCACTTTCAGGACTTCGCAAGGTAGCAAAAACCCCTCTGGGCAAGGGAATATTGATTGTTATAGGTATTACCTTCTTTTCCTGGGGTGCGTCGACCATGACCGGCTCTCCCAACCGCGCTGTAGCCGTTGTCGGCGGCGTCGAGATCCCTTCCTCAGCCTTTCAGTCCGAGTATGAACGAACCATGCAGCGCCTTTCTCAAGAGCGCGGCGGGCGCATCAGCATAAGTCAGGCGAAAGAAGAGCAGATCCCGCAGGGCGTCCTTGGCAATATGATCGTCCGCCAGGCGGTTCAGAATCATGCACGGTCAATCGGCGTAACGACTTCTGACGCAGAGGCCATCAAACAAATTAAAAGTATTGAAGCTTTCAATGGCCTTCTCGGTAAGTTTGACGAGGCTACCTTCGTTAACGTTCTGCGACAGAGCGGTTTTAGTCGCTCGGAGTTCGAGAGCAACGTGCGCAGTGACATTGTGCGCGAGCAGATGACCAACGCCGTCGTGTCAGGCATGAGCCTGCCGCGCGGTATGGCTGAAGCGATTGTTCGCAATCGTCTCGAGCGCCGCAACGCCAGCTATATCGTTCTGGCACCGGACCTTGCCGGCCGGATTGAAACCCCTTCTGATGAAATCCTGCGATTGTTCTACCTCGACAGGATTTCCAATTTCACTGCCGATGAATCCCGGGACATTTCATTCATTACTATGGGCCCGGAAGACTTCACCGCAGGAATCACGATCCCGGAGGAAGATCTGAAGGATCTCTATGATCAACGGATCTCAACATACACAACACCGGGAACGCGCAACATTGAGCGGTTGTTTGGTTCCAGGCAAGAGATGATAGCTGCCAAAGCCCGTATCGAGTCAGGTGAAAGCTTTACCTCAGTGGGTGCGTCCCATGGTCTGGAAGCCGACGCAATCGTTCTCGGCGACATTGACGAGTACGGTATAACCGATACGGCTGTCGCCAAAGCGGCCTTTGAAGCTGAAGGTCCGGGCCTTATCGGCCCCATCGAAGGATTGAGTTGGTCCCTTGTCCGGATTAATTCCATTACACCAGAATCCACCAAATCATTCGCGGACGTCCGCAGTGAACTGCGCGATGAACTGGTCCTGCGCGAAGCCGATCGCACGCTGGGCGACAATATTGACATCATTGACGAGGCCATTGCCTCCGGCCAGCCACTCGAAGCGGTTGCCAAAAAGGTTGGTCTTCCGCTCAATTCAGTCAAGAAAATAGGTACCTCCGGAACAGTTGAATCTGGTGGCAAACCTGGCACTCTGCCCGATGATCCGAGTTTCCTGGAAGAGGTTTTTGCATCGGTCAAAAATTTCGACAGTGATCTCATCGAGTTCGCCGGCAATCATTACTTCGTTGTGCGCGTCGACGAAATCTACCCCTCGGCCCCCCGCCCTTTTGAAGTCGTCAGGGATGACGTAGAAAAGGCATGGCGGACAGTTGAACGCAGCAAACGCCTCGTCACACTGGCGTCAAGCATCCTCGATCGTGCCCGTGCCGGCGAGGATTTTGCAAAGCTCGGCAATGAAGTCGGGCGCGGCGTTCTGGAAGTTCCAAATGGCCTTGGAAGAAATCAGACTACAGATCTCTTTAATGCGAACCTCTTGAGCAGGCTTTTTGCGTCAAAAGATGGCGCTTACTTTCATTCTCCAATAGATCTCGGGGAAAGCCTCGTCGTTATGCGTGCGGGAAATAGAATAAATGCCAAAGACGATGAAATTTCGGCCTATGTCGACATCATGAAGCAGTAGCTCGATGCAAGCTTTGTCAACGACGCCGAAAGGCAGTACCTCAACGCAGTTCGGGACATGTTTAAATCCAAACAAAACCCGGACTCTATCGCCCTTGCCATTGGTGACATAGCGCCCTCCTCTTTCTGACCGGGATCTGGATCGCGGCAGGTTCGGCGCAAGTTCGCTGCCGGCACACGAAAGTAATCGACCCATGAGTATCGAACCTGACTTTCCGACGTTTGAAGAGGCTTATCAAAACGGTCGAGCTCAGGTTTTATGGACCCGTCTCATCGGCGATCTGGAAACACCGGTATCAGCCATGATGAAACTGGCCGACGGCCAGGCCAATGCGATGCTGTTTGAGTCGGTCGAAGGCAACGAGGTTCGGGGACGCTATTCGATTATTGCTCTCAAACCCGACCTGATCTGGAAATGCCAGGACGGCACCGCATTGCTAAACCCGAATGCTCGCTACAAGCCTGATGAGTACACACAGTGCCCGGAGCCACCGCTTGAAGCCTTGCGCGCCCTCATTCAATCCTCAAAGATCGACCTCCCGGAAAGCCTGCCGCCTATGGCAGCGGGGATCTTCGGGTATCTGGGATATGATATGGTGCGGCTCATGGAGCACCTGCCAGACGTTCCCGAAGATCCGCTTGGTCTTCCCGACGCCATCCTGGCGCGCCCGACGATTGTTGCGATCTTCGACTCGGTCACAGACGAAATCATTGTTGTAACCCCGGTGAGACCTGAAGAAGGCGTTTCGGCGCGCGCTGCCTACGCACGGGCGTCCGAGCGTCTGAGCGATATCCACAACGATCTTGATCGCGCCCTGCCCGTCCAGGACGTCGAGGATAATGTTACCTTCAATGACGGCGATCCTGTCTCAAATACACCGTATAATGACTATCTAAAGATGGTCGAGACAGCAAAGGAATACATCCGGGCCGGTGATGTATTCCAGGTCGTCCCAAGCCAGCGTTTTTCGAAACCGTTTGAGCTGCCGCCGTTCGCGCTCTACCGCGCCCTGCGCCGCACCAATCCGTCGCCGTTTCTTTATTTTCTCAACTTCGGCGGTTTTCAGGTTGTGGGCTCAAGCCCTGAAATCCTGGTACGCCTGCGCGATGAACGCGTTACGATCCGCCCGATTGCGGGAACTCGCCCGCGCGGCAAAACGCCAAAAGAAGATCTGGCGCTTGAGGCCGAGCTGCTTGCCGACGCCAAGGAGCGGGCCGAACATTTGATGCTGCTTGATCTTGGCCGCAATGATGCTGGCCGGGTCTGCAAACCCGGCACGGTCGAGGTCACCGATCAGTTCGGCGTCGAGCGCTACTCCCATGTCATGCATATCGTCTCCAATGTTGAAGGCGATATTGCAGATGAGTTTGATGCCATCTCGGCCCTCGTCGCAGGCTTCCCGGCGGGCACCGTGTCCGGCGCCCCGAAAGTGCGTGCCATGGAAATCATTGATGAGCTGGAGCGAGAAAAACGCGGGATCTATGCGGGATCTGTCGGTTACTTTTCCGCAGCCGGCGACATGGACACCTGCATCGTGCTCAGAACCGCCGTGGTCAAGGACAAGACCATGTATGTTCAGGCCGGTGGCGGCGTCGTCTATGATTCAGACCCTGACTTTGAGCACCGCGAGACGGTCAACAAGGCAAAGGCGCTCTTCACTGCGGCCGCAGAGGCGCATCGGTTTGTTTCCGGGCGTAATCGGTAAGTTTGATTCACACACCGTTGGTATACGGGCAAGAGATTCCTTTTGTCCGGACTAAAGTCGCCCTGGACCCATGTATTGGATTTTGCCAATTTCCGTGTACTGCCGAATGAATATTGCAACTTACAATTAGTACAGCATGTCAGGATTCTTTACACCTTTAAGGAACATTTCCGTGGCGATGTTGCCAACTTACTGATTTTGCAGACTAAATTATCCTGGCCCAAATCTTGCTTTATGCCCCGGTATGATACGAGTGCACTGACAAGGAAAGAGGGAAATATGTTTAGAGGTATAAAGAATAAATTATTGGGTGCGGTTATTGCCGGCACGCTTGGTCTGTTTCTGGCGATGCCTTCTCAAGCTGTAGTAATTCCTGCTGATATTGTTTGGGTCATCGATACATCAGGCAGCATGGGCAGCGATATCGCTCAGGTGAAAGCAAGAATTCTTGAATTTGAGACAGCGATGATCGCTAACGGCATTGATGCCAGATACGCCGTTGTGCGTTTTGGCGGCAGCGAGACCCTGATTCAGGATCTCACAGATTTCGCAACACTCAGCGCTCCAGGCCCGTTTATGAGCCTTACAGCCAATGGCGGTGGAACCGAACGTGGTTCTGATGCTACGCTTCTGGGATTAAATACGGTTAGTTTCCGTGCGGGATCGGTTCACAATTTCATCCTCATCACCGATGAAGACGACGATGGTAGCAAAAGAGCTGAACTGGATGCAGCTCTGACGGCAACTGGTGCTCTGTTTAACGCGATTGTTAATCCGGCATTCGGGAGCACGAACGCGCACTATGGTCCTCTTGCATCAGGCCACGGCGGCGCTCTGTTCGATATCCTGGCTTTCAGATCAAATCCCGATGCTTTCTTTGACAATTTCATCAGGACGAAAGTGAAAGAAATCAAGGACCACGGCAAAGTTCCAGAGCCCGGCGTTCTCTTCCTGATGGGCTTCGGCCTGATGGGTATGGGCATTGCCCGTCGCAAGGCCCGGAATTAGGACAAAGGTTTCCTAAACAAGAATTGACTGACAATAAGGCGGTATCTTCTCGGAAGATGCCGCCTTTTCCTTGATCAGAATCACCGGGTTTTGTGTTTCCCCATAGCGAACAAGTTCATCCGGCGTTTGCAGTGGCTGTGGCTATCAAAGATACAGACACTCTGGCCAGCTCAGACTCCATAGAGTTTCATGGTATCTCTTGCCACTCGCCTATTCCTGCTGCGCGACCTGCATCTCATCAGGGTGAGTCTGAGCCGCCGTCAGCCGTGACATCGTAATAAACTCGATGCCGCGCGCCCTGGCGGCGGGGATCCAGGCTTCAAGCCCGGCCAGCGTTTCGACATAGGGATGCCCGATGGCGATGACCTCGCCGCGCTCGAGCGCAAGAGCCTCAAGCTCCGCAAGGCGGCGTTCGACCAACGCCGCGTTGCCCTTGGCGTCATGATCAATGAAAAAATCTCTCTTGAGAAATGGCAGGCCCCAGGATTTTGCAACGCTCGCCCCTTTGCTTTTCGGGGATGTCAGACTATCGACAAACAGAAGGTCGCGGGCTTTGATCTCCGCCATCAGCCAGCTCATGGACATGGCATTCTCGGTGAACTTCGAGCCCATGTGATTATTGATACCGGTCAGTCCGGTAAACTGCGACAGCTGAACATCAAGCAGGGATTTTATTTCGGTTTTGCCATGCCAGGTCATCAGGGCGTTCGGCCCGGGATCTTCATCCCCGCCTGGCTGCATGGGAACATGGGCAAAAATCTGATGCCCTCGTTCAAAACTATACTGTGTCTGATCCCTGATGTGCTCCGCATAGGGCAGCCATGACAGCGTCAGGACGGCAGGCAGATCCGCAATTTGCCGCGCCCGGCCCTCATGCAGCCCCAGGTCATCAATGATGAGGGCGATGCGTGCCTTCGTCATGACAGGCAAGACATGGGGGGCCAAGACATGCGTGGACAAGGCAGGCACGTCCACCGGCGCACTTGCCGGTCCTGCCGCGGGCGCGGTCACGACCTCAACTACAACGCTCTGGTTGGGATTAAACGCCTCCGGAAACTCTTCTTCAAAGCGCACAGGCACCAGCCGCGCTGCCGGCTCTGAAACCCCGGGCCGCAGATCCGGTATCAGAATGGGCTGAGAGATAGCTTCAGGTGTTACTTCCGGTCTGGTTTCAGATGTGAGGGTGGGCGATGTCGCGGTCAAACCCGGAGCAGCGGTCTCCTCCGGATTGGCAAGCGTCTGGACGAGAATTGTCGGCTCAATGCGAGCAGCAGCTTTGACGCCAGCCCACGCGCCAACAGCGACACCGACCACGACAATGAGCCCGACAAGGCGCAACGCATGACGACCTGTCTCGCGTGGGACCCCGGACATGCCAAGGGTCTCAGCCAGGCTCTGAATTGGCCCGCCATTGCGGTGATATCGCCTCATTCGTCCAAAAGCTCCACTTTGCCCCGGCAAACCCTTGTTTACTGCTTGATGCGAAGATAGGACCAAGGGTATTAATGATCCCCTGGAGCCTGACAGTCATTTGTAAGGATGGCGCAATCCTGACCAAACTTGAGTATTTCTCCCATGATTCTGCTGATCGATAACTATGACAGTTTCACTTACAATCTCGTTCACTACTTTGGCGAGCTTGGGGCCGAGATTGAAGTCCACCGAAACGACGCCATAACGGTGGACGAAGTACTGAAGAAGGCCCCTGAAGCCATCGTTCTGTCGCCGGGGCCTTGCGATCCGGACAAGGCAGGTATTTGCCTGGAACTGGTCAAGCGCGCCGCTGGAAAAACTCCGATCTTCGGGGTTTGCCTCGGTCACCAGACCATCGGTCAGGTTTTTGGCGGCAAGGTCATTCGCGCCCCGCTTTGCATGCACGGCAAGATGAGCAAAATTTCGCACGAGGGCAAAGGCGTGTTTGAGGGACTTTCTCAGAACTTTGAAGCCACGCGGTATCATTCTCTGACCCTCGATCCTGCCTGCATCCCGGATTGCCTCGAAGTCACCGCCCGCTCTGACGACGGCGTGATTATGGGCATTCAGCACAGGGAACTGCCAATATACGGCGTTCAGTTCCATCCCGAAAGCATCGCTTCGGAACATGGTCATGACATCCTGGCCAATTTCATGAAGCTCGCCGGTATCCCCGTCAAAGAGATGGCGTGATCCATGGGCCGTGCCGAAGATTTCAAATCCCTCATTGCCCGGGTCGCTGACGGCAACGTCCTGAGCGATGCCGAGGCCTATGCCGCTTTCGACATCATGATGTCTGGCGAGGCCACCCCAGGGCAGATCGGCGCGTTCCTCATGGCGCTGCGCGTGCGCGGCGAGGCGGTTTCGGAAATTACTGCGGGCGCCAGAGTAATGCGCGAGAAATCGCTCAAGGTCAAAGCGCCTGCCAATGCCATCGACAATTGCGGAACCGGCGGCGATGCCTCCGGGACCTGGAACATATCAACCGGTGCGGCTTTTGCCATTGCCGCCTGCGGCGTCCCCATGGCCAAGCACGGCAACCGCGCCCTTTCCTCCAGATCCGGCACGGCGCAGGCCCTCGAAGAGCTTGGCGTCAAAATCGGTATCTCCGCCGCGCTCATCGAGCGATGCATTGCCGAATGCGGCATGGGGTTCATGATGGCGCCGTCCCATCATGCGGCTATGGCTCACGTCGCCCCGATCCGCGTTGAACTCGGCACACGGACGATCTTTAATCTTTTGGGACCACTGTCCAATCCCGCAGGCACAAAGCGCCAGCTTGTCGGGGTCTTTGCCGAACAATGGGTCGAGCCCCTCGCCCATGTGCTCAAGGATCTTGGCGCAGAAAAAGCCTGGGTCGTCTGGGGTTCCAACGGCCTCGATGAAATCACCACGACGGGCGAAACCAAAGTTGCTGCGCTGGAAAACGGCAAGATCACAACCTTCACAGTGACGCCGCAAGACGCAGGTCTGCCTGTTGCTGACGGCGCCGATCTCAAAGGCGGCGATCCCGCGCTCAATGCGGCCAAACTTAAAGCCATGCTTGAAGGCGAAAAGGGTGCTTACCGCGATATCGTTCTCATCAATGCCGCCGCGGCGCTTGTCGTTGCCGATAAAGCCGATGACTTGAAGGAGGGTGTCCGGTTGGCTGGCGAGGCCATCGATTCCGGCGCCGCTCTCAAGGTTTTGGAGACCCTCATCCGCGTCTCCAATTCGGAATAGCCCATGGCAACTGTCCTCGATAAAATCAAAGCCTACAAGCTTGAAGAGATCGCCGCTGACAAGGCAAAGGTCTCGCTCGCAGACGTTGAGATAAAAGCCAGGGCAGCCTCCCCTGTGCGAGGTTTCGCCAAAGCCCTCTTCGCAGCACGAGACGCCGGGCAATACGGCCTGATTTGCGAAGTCAAAAAAGCCAGCCCTTCCAAAGGCCTCATCCGCGCCGACTTCGACCCGCCGACCCTGGCCAAAGATTATGAGAATGGCGGAGCAACCTGTCTGTCTGTCTTGACCGACGCGCCATCCTTTCAGGGAGCCAAGGATTTCCTTGTTGCCGCCCGCGCAGCAACCAATCTCCCAGCCTTGCGCAAGGACTTCATGTTCGACACCTACCAGGTCGTCGAGGCCCGCGCCCTTGGTGCTGATTGTATTCTCATCATCATGGCTGCCGCCTCGAACGACCAGGCGCTTGAGCTCGAAGCCGCAGCCGTTGAATACAACATGGATGTCCTCATCGAAGTACACGATGAAGACGAGCTGGCTCGCGCCCTCGACCTCAAAAGCTCGCTCATCGGCATCAACAATCGCAATCTCAAAACCTTTGAGACCTCCCTTGAGACCAGCGAACGCCTTGCACCGCTTGTCCCGCAGGACCGCCTGATCGTGGGGGAAAGCGGCCTTGCGACAAAAGGTGATCTGGCGCGTCTCGCGGCATCCGGGATAAACTCCTTCCTCATCGGCGAAAGCCTGATGCGCCAGGACAACGTTGAGGCCGCCACCCGCGCCCTCCTGAAAGGATAGCGATATGTCAAAGCTGTCACACTTCGATGAGAGCGGAAAAGCCGTCATGGTCGATGTCTCTGACAAGGCTGAGACCGCGCGCGTCGCCGTGGCAAAAGGCTCGATCCGGATGGCGCCTGAAACCCTGGCGCTAATCAAACAGGGAACCGCTGATAAAGGCGATGTTCTGGGGGTCGCCCGTGTCGCCGGGATCATGGCGGCCAAACGCACCCACGATCTCATTCCTTTGTGCCACCCGCTTCCCCTGACAAAAGTCTCAATCGACTTCGATCTCAATGAAGACGATAGCGCCGTCGATATCACGGCGACAACAAAAGTCACCGGCAAGACCGGGGTCGAGATGGAAGCGCTGACGGCCGCCTCCATCGCCGCCCTTACAATCTATGACATGGTCAAGGCCGCCGACAAACAGATGATCATTGGACAGATTTATGTCGCGACCAAAGAAGGTGGCAAATCCGGCAGTCACGCCTTCGACGGAGAAACGCCGTGAATGATAGCCGCCTCATGATCTCGGTTGAAGATGCCCTTCAGCGCATCACCGGTGCGATGCCGAAATTGCCGTCTGAAACTGTTGGTCTTGAAAATGCGTTGGGGCGATTCCTCGCCAAGGACGTCATCTCGCGGCGCACCCAGCCACCGTTCGACATCTCCGCGATGGATGGCTATGCGGTGAGGTCGCAAGATGCAAAAAACGCCCCCTTCACCCTGACACAGATTGGTGAAGTCCCGGCAGGCGGCGCCTTTCATGATGAGATCGCCTCTGGAAAAACCGTGCGGATCTTTACCGGCGGTCGCGTTCCATCCGATACCGACTGCGTCGTTATGCAGGAGCAAGCGACCGTTTCCGGCGACCGGATCACCTTCAGCGAGGCCAAGGAAGCCGGCAACAATATACGCGGTGCCGGTGGTGATTTCCGTGAGGGAGATCTCGGCCTGAAGGCCGGAAGATGCCTGACACCGCAGGATATCTCGCTTTTGGCGGCCATGAACATCCCCTGGCTCCAGGTCGCGCGTCGGCCAAAGATCGCGATCCTGGCAACGGGTGATGAACTGGTGCGCCCTGGCGAGCCCATCGGACCCAATCAAATCCTCTCGTCAAACAACTATGGTGTCGCTGCCATGGTTCGCGCCTGGGGCGGAGAACCGCATGATCTTGGTATTGCGAAGGATACCGAGGAAAACTTGCGCAGAGCCTTGCAAAGCGCGAAAGGTGCCGACGCTCTCGTCACCCTTGGCGGCGCGTCTGTCGGCGATCATGATCTGGTTCAAAAGGTTCTGACCGAGGACGGTTTTACACTCAACTTCTGGAAGATCGCCATGAAGCCAGGCAAACCGCTGATCTTTGGGGACTGGGACGGTATGCCTGTGATCGGAGTTCCCGGCAACCCGGTCTCCGCCCTTGTCTGTGCAATTCTTTATCTGAAACCAGCCCTCTTTGCCATGCAAGGACACTCAGCACCGACTGAGGCGAACCAGACAATACCGGTTGCTCTTGGCCAGCCTGTCGCAGAAAATGGTCCGCGTCAGGATCATATGCGTGCGCGACTCGAATCAGTCGGCGGGGTCCTGACCGCCTTTCCGTTCAGCTCCCAGGACAGCGCCCGACTTTCAATCCTGTCCGCCGCAGATTGCCTGATTATTCGGAAACCACACGAGGCAGCAAGCGCTGCGGGGGATATTGTCCGGGCAATTCCGCTGATGGACCTCTGAAAACCGCCATTGCCGCCCTGTCTGGCAAAAGTTCTCAATTCCTCTTGACGGACCATGAGAACCAAACTAGAACAAATAGTATGTTTCACTTTTGTTCCATAACGGGGGACTGACATGCTGACGCGGAAACAACACGAGCTTTTGATGTTCATTCATGAGCGGATTCGTGAAACCGGGGTCTCGCCTTCCTTTGATGAAATGAAGGAAGCCCTCGATCTTAAATCCAAATCCGGCATTCACCGTCTCATCACAGCGCTTGAAGAGCGCGGATTTGTGCGGCGTATCGCCCACAAGGCCCGTGCCCTCGAGGTCTTGAAACTGCCGGAATCCGCCCTGCCGGCGGGAACAGGAATATCGCGCGGTTTTGCACCCGAGGTGATTGAAGGTGGCCGCGAGGACGGCGGATCCGCCCATACATCCCTGCCCGAAAACAGTTTTGATGTACCGGTTCTGGGCCGGATCGCCGCCGGTGTTCCCATCGAGGCCATTCAGCACCGCACGCACGATGTCTCGGTTCCTGCCAGCCTTATGGGTACTGGCGAACACTATGCGCTTGAGGTCCAGGGCGATTCGATGATTGAAGCCGGGATTCTTGACGGCGATACCGTCATCCTGCAGCGCTGCAACACGGCTCGAAACGGTGAAATCGTTGTTGCCCTCGTCGATGACGAGGAGGCCACGCTCAAACGTCTGCGCAAAAAGGGCAACTCCATCGCCCTTGAAGCTGCAAACCCGGCCTATGAGACCCGCATCTTTGGCCCGGACCGCGTTGATGTTCAGGGCAAGCTTGTCGGGCTCATGCGGCAGTACTGAGTACGGCGCGTCCTTGTTGACGAAAGTGCAACATAACAGGGGTTATTCATCCGCATGAACAAACCCGCCATTGAGCCCTACTCCACGATCACCTGCCCGGAGTGCGGACATGCGCGGCGCGAAGAGATGCCGACCAACGCCTGTCAGTACTTCTACGACTGCCACGGCTGCAAAGTCGTCCTGAAACCTCTGCCTGGAGACTGCTGTGTTTTTTGTTCCTACGGGGACGTACCCTGCCCGCCGATCCAGGCCGGAAGTGATGAGTGCTGACACCCGCCACATCGAAAGGAATGTCGCCCTCCGGTGCCTGAACCCACAAACAAAAAGGCCACCCCAAAATCCAGGTGATGGCCTTTTCAATTTTGTATCGTATCCGAAGTCTAGCGCTTGGAAAACTGGAAGCTCTTGCGCGCTTTGGCCCGACCATACTTCTTGCGTTCAACAACCCGGCTGTCCCGAGTAAGAAAGCCGCCCGCCTTGAGTGCGGGGCGAAGTTTTGGCTCAAAGTATGTGAGCGCCTTGGAGATCCCGTGACGCACCGCGCCAGCCTGGCCGGAAAGCCCGCCGCCTGCGACGGTACAATTGATATCGTACTGGGTCGAACGATCGACCGCTGTCAAAGGTTGCTGTAGCAGCATCTGCAAAACAGGCCGCGCGAAGTATTTTGCATACTCCTTGCCATTCACAATGACCTTGCCGGAACCTGGCTTCAACCAGACACGGGCAATAGCGTCCTTACGCTTGCCGGTCGCATAGGCACGACCAAATTGATCAAGCTTGGGTTCTACAGGAGCCTGAGGGGCTGCGATGGTATCGCCGCCAGTGGAAACAGGCGTTGCTGCTGCCGCGCCTTCCATGGCGTCTTTTAAATTTTCGAGTGTTGTTGTTTCTTCGGCCATGGATCAGACCCTCTGTGAGTTTTTGGGGTTAAGTGCCGCAACATCGAGTTTTTCGGGTTGCTGCGCTTCATGGGGATGCTCTGCGCCCACATAGACACGAAGGTTTGAAAACTGTTGGCGAGCAAGCGGCCCCTTGGGAAGCATGCGCTCAACTGCCTTCATCATCACACGCTATGGATGCTTGCCGTCAAGGATCTTGTCTGCAGTCCGTTCCTTGATGCCGCCGGGATGTCCGGTGTGCCAATAGTAAGTCTTCTTGGTCCGTTTGTTACCGGTCAGCAAGATCTTTTCAGCGTTGATA
>JAUWTJ010000096.1 GCA_030614785.1 Alphaproteobacteria bacterium
CCTTGCCCATGGGGCAGGCTTCGGGCACTTCAGGCAGGATCAGGCCGATATCGCTCGACTGGATGAGGGTGCTTTCGGGCTTCGACGATATGCCGATGAGCGGAATGCCGACCAGCCTGGTATGGGCAATGAGATCCGACAGTTCGCGGTTCTCGCCGGAATTGGACAGCATCACGACGACATCGGCCCGGGTGATCATGCCGAGGTCACCGTGGCTGGCTTCGGACGGGTGAACGTGTTGGGCCGGGGTGCCGGTTGAGGCAAACGTTGCGGTGATCTTGCGCGCAATGTGGCCTGATTTGCCAAGACCGGAAACGATGACCCGGCCTTTTACGTCAAGCAAGGCCTCGACGGCCTCTGAAAACCTTGAATCGAGGCTCTGTGCCAGGTCACCCAGAGCCGATGCTTCTGTGTTCAGAACCCGCCTGCCCACAGATATATCGCTCTTTGCGGTGCCCCTGTCTGCACCGGCGCCTCTGTCAGGGCGGGCAATTTTTTCTGTCGTAGTAATTTCGAATCCCTTTCATCGGATTGCCGGTCACGGTCTGCCAGCGGGGCTGGCTACCGGAAATTAATCTAAAAATCACCGGAAATCCGCTGAAAATTAGCAAACAGGCGCCGAGCATGCGAGAACCATGCCATTTAAGTCTTAAGAGTATGTTGAGCGTCGGGGAGGCGTCAACCTGCGATTTCCGCGTCACTTTAACCGCTCGCTTCAAAAACCGACTAACCGCTTGATTTAATGATGGAAAATATCGATTTCTTCCCAACCGGCAAGATCAAGCGCTGCCCGGGTTGGCAGAAACCCGAAACAGGCATGGGCCATCTCGTGGCGACGCTCGCGCTTTAGCATGGCTTCCAGCTTGTCCATCAGCTGATGAAGATAGAGCACATCAGAGGCGGCATAGGTTTGTTGCGCCTCCGAAAGGACCTCGGCGCCCCAGTCCGAGCTTTGTTGTTGCTTGGACAGATCGATCCCGAGGAGCTCCTTGCACAGGGACTTGAGGCCGTGAGCATCAGTATAGGTGCGGGCGATTTTTGAGGCGATTTTGGTGCAGTAAAGCGGGGTCGTTACGATGCCGAAAGCATTTTGCAGCGCTGCCACATCAAACCGGGCGTAGTGAAAGATCTTGGTGACGGCAGGATCTGTCAGAAGTTTCTTGAGATTGGGCGCGTCATAAGTCGTGCGATCCAGTTGAACCAGATGGGCATTGCCGTCGCCGGAGGAAAGCTGGATGACACACAGCGGATCGCGGTGCGGATTGAGCCCCATGGCTTCGGTATCAATGGCAACGGAGCCGGTAAACGTAACGTCCTGAGGCAAATCACCCTTGTGCAATGTGATGGTCAATCTCTTATCCTTGTCTCACGAGCCTCCCTGCGCTCTTCGAGCTTCGGGAGACACTCCTGGCTCTAATCGACATCCGGGTGGCCTCCCTACGCCCTTTGGGCTTCGGGAGACGTGGCCTGCCACCCGAAGCTCGAAGAGCGCAGGGTGGTGCCCAGGAGAAGACTCGAACTTCCACGTCCATAAGGACACTGGCACCTGAAGCCAGCGCGTCTACCAATTCCGCCACCTGGGCTGAGGTACCGGACGAGAGCAGATGGGCTCTCGCGAAGGACAAGACGCATAACGGCCTTGAGGGGCCTTGTCAACGCCGCGGAAGCGGCAAGGCGTTGAAAACAGGGGCGTGGCCGGGGGTTGGCAGGATGTTGGTTCATTTTGTCGCCTGTCGACAAGAGACCTTGTTTGATCAGGTATCGACCCCTATGATTTCAGTGCAGTTTCTCGCGCACCGCATAAGGGGATTTCAGGATGGGTATCAGGTTTTTCAGGATGGTCTGGACCGCTCTGCTGGCGGTTTTTCTTTTTGGCAGCGCGGCGTTTGCGGCTGACATGACCGTGACAAAATCGCCGTGGTGCGGCTGCTGCTCTGCCTGGATCGAACACATGCGGCAGGCCGGCTTTGAGGTCACGGTGCGGGAGGAAGAAGACCTCACCGCGATCAAGGACAAGATGGGCGTCGAGCCGAAACTTCAATCGTGTCACACCGGCGAGGTTGAGGGTTATGTGATCGAGGGCCACGTCCCGGCAGCAGACGTTCTGCGACTGCTGGCCGAGCGCCCCAAAGCGCGCGGCCTCACGGTGCCTGGCATGCCAGCCGGATCACCGGGGATGGAAATGGGCGACCGCAAGGATGCCTACGATGTCCTTCTGATCAAGGAAGATGGCACGACGGAAGTTTTTTCAAAGCATTGAGCGGGTGGCAACTAAGACAAGGTGGTTTCAAACGGGAGCAACAAGGGTGGTGATCATATGAGTTTTGGAAGGACGCTCGGCTCGTTTGTTCTGGCGACGTTCGGTTCCTGGGCCTGCGCAGTATCTCCCGTTGAACCACAGGCCATCGCGTTATTTTGGCCGATTCAATTTGAAGACGGTCAGGTTTCAGAGATTTCGTCGCCGGACCATATTGATCGGCTGAAGGATAGACGAATTGGGTCACTTTATAACCGTGACAGCAGCTTCTATGACAACCACCCTGTCGGACGTGTGCAGACTTGTACAGACTACAATGCACTTAGTAAATCACAGAGAATTTCGCCAGATCGCTCGACAGATTATTGGGCAAGTGGTGTCTTTGTAAAATGTTCGTTACTTGAGTTTTTGGGAGGTCATTTCACTGAACTCAAACCTCAGTCAGAGCCCCTGGATCTGAAAGGCATCTCTGATCAATTTCCCGGTGGATGGCTCTTCTGGTTTTGCGGTGATTATAGCTATGTTGCGGCGCACAGCTTTTCTGAATGTATCGACCAGGCAACAAGTGTGAAGTGGGGAAAACACTCACTGGAAATGATGAGCATGGACGGCGATGGTTTTGGTCGGGTCTTCACGATGCAAGTTTATCTTGCGACTGACTACAATGAAGAGGGCCTGCGGTACATATGGCTTGCCACGAATATGTATGGCATCAAATATAGTTGGAGCGATAGCTCAGCCGGGTATTTGGTCCAGAACCGAGATCGGGAAATAGTTGAACTGAAGATGTTCGCGGCGCCCAGCAGTTAGCCGGAGTAATTCCCGATTTCATCCTTTCAGGCGACTGTTGCCACAGTCCACCGCGATGGTTCCGCAAGGCTCAATACTTTTTCAGTCCAAGCCCAAGCGGCCTCAATAAACCACCACCGACCGAATGCTCTCGCCTGAGTGCATCAGGTCGAAGGCCTTGTTGATATCATCCAGTGGCAGCGTGTGCGTGATCAGGTCGTCGATGTTGATTTTGCCGTCCATATACCAGTCAACAATTTTGGGAACATCGGTGCGCCCTTTGGCGCCGCCGAAGGCTGTGCCTTTCCAGCTGCGCCCGGTGACGAGTTGGAACGGGCGGGTCGAGATTTCCTTGCCCGCACCGGCAACGCCGATGATGATGCTTGTGCCCCATCCCTTGTGGCAGCATTCGAGCGCCTGACGCATGACGTCGGTGTTGCCGATACATTCGAAGGAATAGTCAACGCCGCCGTCGGTGAGGTCGACGATCGCACCGACGACATCATTTGTGCCGCCGCTCAGGTCTTTTGGATTGATGAAGTCGGTCATGCCGAATTTTCTGGCCAGCGCCTCTCTGTCCGGATTGAGATCGATGCCGATGATCCGGTCAGCGCCGACGAGCCGCGCGCCCTGAACCACATTCAGTCCGATGCCGCCGAGGCCGAAGACCGCAACCGTTGATCCGGGTTCAACCTTTGCCGTATTGATGACCGCGCCGATGCCGGTGGTGACGCCGCAGCCAATGTAGCAGACCTTGTCGAAGGGGGCGTCGGGGCGGATTTTTGCCAGCGCGATTTCCGGCAGGACGGTGTAGTTGGAAAAGGTCGAGCAGCCCATGTAGTGGAAGATCTTTTCACCTTGAAGCGAGAAGCGCGAGGTGCCGTCGGGCATCAGGCCGCGGCCTTGCGTTTCTCGAATGGCCTGGCAAAGATTGGTTTTGCCCGATGTGCAGAACTTGCACTGGCGACATTCGGGCGTATAGAGAGGAATGACGTGGTCGCCGGGTTTGAGAGACGTGACGCCCGCCCCGATCTCCAGAACAATACCGGCGCCTTCATGTCCTAGAATCGCCGGAAACAGGCCTTCGGGGTCGGCGCCCGAAAGCGTGAACTCGTCGGTGTGACAGATGCCGGTGGCCTTGATCTCGACGAGGACTTCGCCGGCCCTGGGCCCGCCAAGGTTAACGGTTTCGATGATCAGGGGTGATCCTGCCTTGTGAGCCACAGCGGCACGCGTTTCCATGGGGAAGCCTCCATTAATGCTTGAATGTGGAATCAGATTAGCCTTGTTCCAGGGGGGCTCAAGCGGAATTTGGCTCTTTGCCCCGGTTTTCCCCGGATATATCAGTAAAGGGGGCCGTGTTAGCGCAATGTTGCACTTGTATTGGTTTTGCTCTGGCCCAATATTAGCAACATACCCTGTAAAGGGAGTTTGCCTCCGGGTGTTTGTCTCAGATCCGGACAGAAAGGCAGGTTCCAGTCCCGATGTTCCCGGCCATGGCGGCCCGGTCTGATGGGGCAAGAAAGCCGGGGTTGATATGTGGAGTACACGTAAAAGGACAAAAGGGGTTTTAGTGGCCGTGATAGCTGGCTTCAGCCTTGTTGGCTGTGCCGGCAGCTCTGGCATATTGCCGGAAGAGGCGAGCCTCGTTCAATCGCCCTTTGATAACTATGGTGACGCCTTGCTGGCGTTTGAAGAAGTGTCAGTCCAGGAAACCACGCTGGCGCAGCTGTTTAATTCCGGATACGACGTAACGACCTTCCCGAATGTTCGGAGCCTTTCCTACCTGGATCTCATTGCGCGTTTCCTGCCGCATGATTCAATTACTTTTGCAGATCTTGATCCGGCCTTGAGGGCCTGTCTTGAGGCGCGGCTATCGTGCAGGGGATATCAGCTCACGCCAAGCCATGTCGAACAGGAGCGCGTCGGCAGTGTCATGCTTGATGTGTTCAATTTCAAACGCACGGAAATCAAGACCGGATGGCAAGCCGAGGCCATATTCGTCCTGCATGATGATGTGGTGGTCTACAAGCTTTGGTCAGGAACCCAGCGCGTTAGTGAAACGCACCAGCGAACCAACCCGCTTGGTCCCTTTCAGAACCTGGGCGGGGCGTTTTCCGGTGCAGTTTCAAGTGTTGTGAACTGAACCTGCTGGATGCGAGGGGTGGGCGCCGATCTATCTCGGCGCAACCACCATAATCATCTGGCGACCTTCGAGCTTGGGAAGAAGTTCAACCTTGGCAACCTCATCGACGTCGCTCTGAACTTTCTTTAACAGCTTCATGCCCAATTCCATGTGCGCCATTTCCCGACCGCGAAACCGCAAGGTGACTTTGACCTTGTCGCCCTGCTCGAGAAACTTGTTCACCGCCTTCATCTTGGTTTCATAGTCATGGATGTCGATATTCGGCCGCATCTTGATCTCCTTGAGTTCGGTGATCTTCTGCTTCTTCTTGGCTTCCGCGGCCTTTTTCTGGGCCTGGAATTTGAATTTGCCGTAATCGAGGACTTTGCAGACGGGCGGCCGTGCGGTGGGCGAGACCTCTACGAGGTCAAGGCCGGACGCGGCCGCGACTTCAAGGGCTTCACTTAGCGGCGTTGGGCCGATCTGTTCACCTTCTGCTCCAATGAGAAAAACTTCCTGAGCTTCAATCCTGGCGTTGGTGCGCGGTCCTTTATTCTGAACTGCTGACGCTCTGTGTGGTCTTCTGGCTATCTTATCATGCTCCTGTTAATGCCGAACCCGCCGTTTCGCTTCATTTTGTGCAGGCGGGAGCGGTCTTGGGTCGGGTATGACTACACCCAACAGGTTAATGGAGGCAACACCCCGTGGTTACTAAACGTGGCTGCCGCGTTGTTTATTGTGCATTTTTGTCACAGAACCGGGTTCGGGTTTTGTGAATGCACTGAAGATTAGCAAAATGCACGGGTTCTTCCCACGCAAAAGAAAGCGCGTATTGTCGCTCCTTGCGTACTTTATCATTTGAGATCGGGCGGTGTGGCTTCCAGCACGAGGTCGCCAATGGCTTGATCAAGACTGACCACCTTTTGACCTTTCTCGCCAAGTCGCCGGATCGAAACGGTTTTTTCCTCGGATTCGCGTTCACCAACCACATAGAGGGCGGGCACTTTGGCAAGGGAATGCTCGCGGACCTTGTAGTTGATCTTCTCGTTTCTGATATCGAGTTCGACCCGCAGGCCTTTGGCGCGCAGTTGTTCGTAGACTTCCCGGGCGTAACCGTCCGCTTCCGAGGTGATCGTCGTGACCACCGCCTGGACCGGGGCCAGCCACATCGGGACCTTGCCGGCGTAGTGTTCGGTCAAAACGCCGATGAAACGCTCAAATGAACCGAGGATCGCGCGGTGCAGCATGACCGGTGTGTGCTTGGTTCCGTCTTCAGCGACGTATTTGGCCCCGAGTCGTTCCGGCACGATGAAATCAACCTGAAAAGTGCCGCACTGCCATTCACGGCCGATGGCATCTTTCAGAACGAAATCAAGCTTGGGACCATAGAATGCTCCATCGCCCGGGTTGGGGCTGTATTCCAGTCCGACCTTGTCGACGGCATCTTTCAGGGCGGCTTCCGCCCGGTCCCAGGTCGCATCATCTCCGGCGCGCATTTCGGGTCTGTCGGAGAACATCACCGATACCTCATCGAAGCCGAGCTCCGCGTACATTTCCTTCAGGAGCGCACAGATCCCTGCGGTCTCATCTGCGATCTGATTTTCACGGCAGAAAATATGCGCATCATCCTGGACAAAACCTCTGACCCGCATCAGCCCGTGCAGAGCGCCAGACGGCTCATACCGATGGCATGACCCAAACTCGGCCATGCGGAGCGGCAGGTCGCGATAGGACTTCAGGCCCTGATTGAAAATCTGAACATGACACGGACAGTTCATGGGCTTGAAGGCGAGGGTTTTTTCATCCGCCTCGGACATGAACATGTGTTCCTGATATTTGTCCCAGTGGCCGGACTTTTCCCAAAGCTTGCGATCCAGCAGCTGCGGTGTCTTGACCTCCTCGTACCCTTCTCTTGTGATCTTGCGCCTGACATAGTTTTCCAGTTCGCGGTAGATCGACCAGCCCTTGGCGTGCCAGAAGACCATGCCCTGAGCTTCTTCCTGAAAATGGAAGAGGTCCATTTCCTTGCCCAGCTTTCTGTGGTCGCGCTTTTCGGCTTCCTCGATGCGCAGGAGGTAGGCCTTGAGCTCCTTCGGATCGCGCCATGCGGTGCCGTAGATCCTTTGCAGCTGCGCGTTTTTGCTGTCGCCGCGCCAATAGGCCCCGGCCAGCTTGGTCAGTTTGAAGGCCTTGCCGATTTTGCCAAGGGATGTCAGATGCGGGCCGCGGCACAGGTCATGCCAGGGGCCGTGAAAATAGAGTGAGATGTCCTCGTCGCCGGGCAAGTCCGCAATGATCTCGGCTTTATAGGTCTCGCCCATATCCTTGAAATGCTTGATGGCGTCTTTGCGTTTCCAGACCTCGCGGTGGGTCGGATGATTGGCATCAACCAGTTCGGCCATTTTCTTTTCGATCTTTTCCAGATCTTCAAGATGAAACGGTTCGTTGCGGGCAAAATCGTAGAAGAAGCCGTCCTCGATGTTCGGCCCGATGGTGACCTGCGTGCCGGGGAAGAGGTCCTGAACGGCCATGGCCATAAGATGCGCGGCGTCATGGCGGATCAGATCCAGCGCTTCTTCCTCGTCTTTCATCGTGATGATGGAAACGGCGCAGTTTTTGGTGGCGGCGCGGGTGAGGTCCCAGACCTCTCCGTCGACTTTCCATGCCAGAGCAGCCTTGGCGAGCCCGGGGCCGATATCGCCTGCGAGCTCGACGCCCGTAACCGGTCCCTCGAAAGTTCGCACACTGCCGTCAGGCAGCGTTAGACTTACGGGCGCGTTTACTTCGGCTCGTGGGTTGGACATCGTTCTACAGGGCTCCTTATTCGAATACGAGAGATCGGCGTGTCTTACGCCGTCGGCATTAACAGGGTGTAACATTAATGCCCGCCGGGCGGTCCTTGTAACGCTCTCCGGCGCGGAATCAAAGCCTTCCGTGAGCGTTTTTCAGAAAGGGTTGTGCCAAAAATGCCGCAAAAAGGCTACACAGGGCCTCTCGCTCAACAGTTCGTTGTCTAATTCGTCACAACTGATAATACTCCACGGCATGAAAATACTGTTACTGAACGACACCAGCGGACATGCCAATTGGGGCTGTGTCGCGACCAGCGCAGGGCTGAAGTCCCTTATTCATAACCAATGGCCCGCCGCAGATTTTACAGCCAGTCCGGCTGAAAAAGTTCCGTTCAGAAAGCTGCCCGTTGTGCGGCATTATCTGGAGCGGCGTATTTCCCGCGCCATTGCAGATCCCGACGGGACAAGCCGACTGACGCGAGCCCTGTCGCTTTACGGGTTCGATATCAGTCAGCTTTCAGGATCGGACGTCGTCATTGTCAATGGCGAGGGGATGATGCACTCGAGATCGGGTCATTTGATCCGGTTGCTCGGGATTCTGGATCTGGGGCGGCGTCTTGGCATCCGAACGGCTGTTATCAACCAGACCGTTGACGTTGACCCTCTGAGCGACAAGGCGGCCCTGTTGTCTGCGGTCTACAAGGGCCTTGATGCTGTCTGGGTGCGCGACACAGACAGTCTTGAACTTTTGCACCGGCTTGGTGTGGCGCAGGCCCGGATAGTGCCTGACGCGGCGTTTGCGGTGGCCATACCGGACAGGGCGCGTGTCGCGTCTGTTGTGGCCAGACACGCACTGCCCGACAGGTTTGTTGCAATGACCGGCTCATCGGCACTGTCAAAACGGGATGGAGCGCTGTTTGAATCAGTTTTTTGCAAGGTCAGGGCGACATTCGATCTGCCGGTTATTATCCTGGCCAGCACCAAAACCGACCTGAAGCTGGCGCAGGCCCTGCAGGATCAGTATCCGGCTGTGCGTATTGTGGATTCGAGTGTCGACTATCTGGACATTGTAGCCATTCTGTCGGCGGCTGACGCGCTGATTGGCGGCCGGTTTCATCCGACGATTTTTGCCGCCCTGACGGGAACTCCCGTGCTCGGTTTTTGTGGTAATACCCACAAGATCAGCGGGATGTTGAAGATGATCAACTATCCTGTGGACGAAGTGACCTGGGAAGACGGGGATATGCAGGAGCAGGCCCTGCGCAGATTGCTTCAGGAGGGGCCGCTTTTGGCAGAGAGTCTGAAAACAAACGCTCAACGCCTCGCTGGCGCACTTTCCATAACAAACATATTTGAGTGACGTGCACCATGGCCTCGCTGCGAAGAATTTTGATAATCTCCGATGACAGGCCGGGCCACTTTCGTCAAAGCGAGGCGATCACGCTGGCGCTTTCTCGCAAGCGTTCGGTCGAGATTGAGAAAATCCATGTCATTCCGCGTCCGAAACCCTTTCCAAGGCTCGGCAGATCTTTGTTACGGTGGCGCATCGGGTCTGCCTCGCATGTGCTTCGGATGGTCTATCCAGACATTACGCTTCCGAAACAAGCCCCGGATCTCATCGTTTCTGCTGGCGGTGCGACCTTGCCGGCCAATGTCGCCCTTGCGCGTCATTACGGCGTTCCCAATATTTTTTCCGGCTCCCTGCGCAACGCCGGGGCAACAAGTTTTGCAGCCGTACTGACGCCCTACGCGGATCTTGAAGGGCAGCCACGGCACATTGTTCTGCCAAAACCTTCGTCAGTTGATCCCGATCAGATGGGGCCGGTGAACCTCCTCAGTGATCATGAGGCGGGGTTGGTCGGACCTCTCACGGGCGCCCTGCTGGTGGGGGGGCCGTCGGGGTGTCACACCTTCTCCGCAGATGAGTGGAAGGTTCTGACAGGGCTCCTGACGGCGCCGGATGCCGGGCCGTTCCGGTGGCTGGTGACCAACTCGCCCAGGACGCCTGCGGAGGTCTCCGATGCGCTTGCAGAAGCGGCGCGAACGTCAGAGCGGATTATCGAGTTTGTTGATTTTCGCGAAGCCGGGCCTGGCTCCGTCGTTGAACTTCTCGCCCGGGCGGATTTTGTTGTTTGTACGGAAGACAGTTCGTCCATGCTGGTTGAAGGGATTTGCGCGCGGCGCCCGACCATTGCGCTGCAGCCGAAGGACCGGCGTCTGACGCCCCGCGAAGAGGTTATGCTGTCCGGGCTGTGTTCCCGGCACTTGCTTGGCCAGTTGAAACTTGAAGACGGGCTTGAAGGAGGGCTTGCAGGTGTTCTGAAAACACTCAAGCCAATGGTGACAAATCATCTTGATGACCTCGCCGAGGCTGTCGAGCGCCAGCTTGGCGAGATTGCGCGAACAATTTAGTGGAGCTTAGCAAGCACCCTGTCATAGACCTCAAGAGTGGCGTTGCACATGGCCTCAACGGAGAAGTTCGCCTGAGCATTCGCGCGGCCGCGTGCGCCCATTTCGGTTCTCTCTGCA
>JAUWTJ010000146.1 GCA_030614785.1 Alphaproteobacteria bacterium
GTTGTTGTCAACCCACACGGCTTTTAAAAATGCCCCCTTTTGCCCAATTCCGGCGTCAGTCTCAAATTTTAATCCTCAAAATACGCTCATGGATTCGTGCCTGCCCCGTAGGTTCGGGAGATCGTACGGGGGCGGTTAAAATCTTCGCCTTCCTTGAACTTGGAAAAACTGTCTATTTTTCGTTCGGGCACTAACTATTTCAACCCAAGCTCACGGCCTAAAATCCTGGTGACGAAACGTTCACCAAAATTCTCTCCCGCAACCAATTCGCGGATGCGGTCGAAGGCTTCAAGCCTACATCCCGCATTCTCGGCAGCTTTCATGGTGTAATCATAGGCTGCCCAAACGTCCAATCCGGTGATCTCGTAGCCATAGCCCTCAACCAGCCACCGCAGTGCCGCCACACCGGCCTCGACGGCAAATCTTGGTTCGGTTTCAGCCATGTCCCGGGCAGCCCGGGTGAGGGTTTTGGGATCGCAGGGGGTGCGGTTGGCCAGCTCGATGGCTTTATCATAAAGTCCCGCGGACTTGGCTGCCGCGAACCACTTGCCCTCGTCGCCCGGCGTACCGGTAACAAGATCATTTAAGATGTCAGCCGGTTCCTCGTTTGGATATTTTCTGGCAATGGCGCGAAACGTCGCCAGGTAGGTCGTTTTCTGATTGGCCTCGAAGGCATAACGCTTGTAAGCTTCCTCTGCCATGCCGCTTGCCAGCAAAATTTCCTCACAGACTTCACTGATTATAAGATCCGGTTCATTCAGCCCGCGGGAATCCTCGGCAAAACGGAGCGCTTCGGCCTTTTTGCCCATGGCCGCCAGTGCTTTCACACCCCATTTTCGATCATGCCAAAACTTGTGAGGCGCGCGTTCGAGCAGCGCCATGATTTCAGTATTTCGTCCGGCCTTAAGAAGCGCACTCAGGCAGGCCGCCGTTCCTTTGAAATAGACTCCTCTATCCGAGTTCTGACTCCATATCGTCCTTACCATACCAATAAATTCATCCGCCCAACGTGAGGCACACTCGGGCGTAGCGCACAATTCCCCCCAATGGTCAGGAAGCAACTCAATGTAGGGGATGTCATCCTCCTCCACCGCCCGCCAGAGACGTTCCAGCCATTTGTCACGCAGATTGCCGTCCGCAGACGCCCGGGCAATGATCGGCACCAGCGCATCGATGGCATTGTTAACGGCCGTGCCAATGGCGCCTGAGGAGCTGTCCACCTGCTCGATGGCAGGTGAAACCTTTTCTAAGAACAGCACGGCTCCATCGGCGCCCAGGACGGGGTCCTTGTGGGCCGCCTTCTTGATTTCCGAAACCGCTTCCTTGATGCGCTTGATTGCCGGTTGCGAGCGCCACCCAAAGGCATGTCGCCTGAAACGGGCGCGAAAGGTCCATTTATGTTTCGCGTCGGAAGACATGATTGTCAGCGCCTCTTTTTCACGATCGGTTTTCCGTCCAGGCCGTCCAGGCGATCAGACCGCCGTCCTTGGCTTCATAGACAAGGAATTGACCCCTGGCGGAATCGAGGTTGTCAATGGCTACCAGATCTTTACTTATAACCTCACCGCTTACTCCAATACCACCTGCGTGCCTTCGATATGGATCGCATAATGGGCTTCCAGTACCATCCAGCCGGTCCCCTCATCTGCCCTCCGATTTTCTTGGCCAGCGTGCCTTTGCACGTTTCAGAAAGGGTGGCTCGACATTCTTGGGTGCGCCGGAAACGATATTCTCGAACCCGGCCATGAATCCCTTCTTGCGAAAGTGTCTATCGCGCACGTCGGCAACCACCGCCTGCCAGTCGGCATTGAGCCCGGCTTTGGCGTAGCATTTCTTGGCATGCTCAATGTTGTCTAGCGCCGCGTCGTAGTACTTGCTCTTGCCGGCATTGACGATTCGCATACAAAGCGCGCGGTACACTCTGGCTGAAATATCAGGATGAGAGCGCTCCAGCTTGCGTGCCAACGGCTCGGTCCGGTAGTGGCTAAGATCTTTCCAGCTCCTCATCCGTAGCCCTGCGCAGACGTGATACGAGCCGGTCGTCCTCTTTTTTCTTGAGCCAGAGTTCAATCAGAGAGAACAGATCGCCTGTTTCTGATTCCTCCATAGCCTTTTGATGCCAGGCCATTTTCTCTTTGGCCGGCACGTAACGCATCAACTCCTTGTATGTAAACGTGGAGGGGTATGCCTCAAACTCGGACCAGGCTGACTGGAGCGCATCTTCCGACCGGCCGAGTTTGGCCTGCAGCGCTCGCCTCATTTCACGTAGATCATGTTCATCAATGGATCTTCGGCTGTTCGACCGTGCAATCTCCAAGCCTCGTTCAACCCAGGAAAGCGCATCTTCAGGGCGTCTCCGGCTTCGGTATATTTCGGCGACAGCCTTGCAGTCCTTGGCCTTGAGCTCTGTCTGCTCGCAAAGGGCAATGTAGGCAGCAATGTTGCGCTGACCGGCGAGCAGGGTCTTCAGTATCTCGCCCCACCTCCGGCGTGCGTATCCTGGAAAGCGTTTCTCCTGGTCATCCTGGATCAGGGAGGATTCGAACTTAGAGCGAATCCGGCGAATGAATGCCTCCAGCCCCTTCTTGTCAAGCACTTTGACAGCTTCACGATCAAGGTCATGACAAAATCCGTAGGGATCGTCCTCCATCCAGGAAAACAACGACTTTGCGATCTCGTCCGGGTCATCATTCGCGGCCTGGCGGGCTTTGATCCAACCGTGAAACAGGCCTTCAACCAGCATACCGAAATTACCGCTCGA